>NZ_SNUR01000001.1:604204-906307 GCF_012027595.1 Thermococcus sp. Bubb.Bath
GCTATCTTTATGTCGAAGGGCTTCAGCATGTCGGCGAGACTCTGTATGGCCTCTATCTCCAGGTCCAGCCTCCCGGTCTTTCCGCTCTGCATCACTATAACCTTGGCGCCGAGCTTTATGGCCACGTCGGCGATGGCCTTGGCAACGCGGAAGTGCCTGCTGTGGTATATGTGGTCCCTCAGGTTCATTGAGGTGGGCATCCTTATGATATAGTCGATTCCAACGCCCTTCAGAGTGTTCTCGATGTTCCTGAGCTTCTTCTCCATCACCTGTCCGTTCACGATTAGACCGAGGGCATGGGGGAATATAGAGACGAAGTCGTAGTCCTTGATCTTGACGTCCGCGAGGATAGATGCCAGGGTCTTGTCCTTGGCTATGAAGTGGGGGTACACACTTATGCCAATATCCATAGCTTTCACCTTAATCCAACGAAAACCTCGCGATATAAAAGGTTAACCCGCCAGAAAACGTTATATGTTCTGGGTCCCAACAGGAGGTGGTGATGGAATGAAGGACAAATACCTCGTACTCATCGTTTCCATACTCCTCCTGAGCTCTGCGGTGGCATCGGCCGAGGCATGGAAGTTCGACGCCTCAAAGGTGCACTTTTACATGTACGGAGTGGCGACGTGCCCGCACTGCCAGAGGATGAAGAAATTCATACCCGAGGCATACGGATACAATAAGTTCACTTACTACGAGCTAATTGACAATGAACACAACGACGCAATCTTCCGGAACATAAGCAGACTGACGGGCATAACGGGCGTCCCGGCGATTGGTATAACATACAACGGAACATTGGCAGCGGTTATCGAAGGAGAGTTCAACGTCTCGGCGACACCAGATATAGTGAAGACTGCCTTCAAGCACAACGGCACACTCCTCTTCGTCGGCGGGAAAACATACATCCTTCCATGGAATAACACAAACGCGACGAAGGTCATTAATGAGCTCAAAGAATACTTCCTAAGCGGAGAGCCGGAGGTTCTCACGACCACTGCAACGGAGAAGACCTCTACCACAACAAACACCGGAGAGACGAATCCAGTAGACACGACAAGTCCCGCAGGGAGTCCCTCCACGTCCAATAACAGGAACAGCATCTGCGGGCCGGGGCTCGTAGTCCTCGCCACCCTAATCCCCGTGGTGATAATAAGGAGGAGAAGGTGATTTTCGTTTTTTGGTATTTTCTTAATTTTGAATCACATTAACTCATCCGCGGTATCAAGCGGAAGTTATTTAACTAAATGCTCAAACCTTCCGTGGTGAGAATCATGGGACTGCTTGAAGATAAGGCCCTTGTCGAGGCCGCACTGTTCGTTTCTGGGAGGCCGCTGAGCGTAAGGGAACTCTCAAAGGCCCTTGGAATAACTTCCCATGACTACATTGAAAAGCTCATAGAGCTTATAGCGGCCGAGTACGCGGAGAGGAAGAGCGCCGTGGAGATTGTGAAGGTTCTCGGGGATAAGTACGTCATGCAGGTGAAGCAGGAGTACAGCCAGCGCGTCATCCACCTCATGCCCAGGCCTGACCTCAGAACGGGAGAGCTCAAAACGCTGGCCCTAATAGCATACCTCCAGCCGATAGAGCAGAGCAAAATAATAAAGCTCCGTGGGAGCCAGGCCTACGAGCACATAAAGAAGCTCGTTGAGATGGGATTGGTTTACGCGGAGCCCTACGAGAGGACCAAACTCCTGGGGACAACGCAGAAGTTCGCGGAGCTCTACGGCTTCCCCGAGAACAACCCGAACGTCATCAAGGAGGCCTTCAAGAGGGTCGTGCACGCGGAGTACACAGACATAATATCCAAGCTCGAGGGGAAGGAGGAGAATGAAGAAGGAGAGACAGAGGACGAAGCCCCCCAGATCCAGGAGAGAATGGAAACCGAGCCTTCCCAATGAGGTCTTCTCTCATTTCCCTTGGGAAGTGGTTGTAGTAAGAATCTTCGGCTCCCCGTAACCCCCGAAGGCCGGAAAAAAGTTTAAATAGCCCTACGATAGATTACCATTTAGGTGAGTTTTATGGCGGTACTTACGAAGGACCAGATCCTGAGCCTCATCCGGTCCAAAACCGGCATGAGCGCGAAGGAAATAGAGAATAGAATCAAAGAGATAAGCAGACGAGAAGGAATAGGTGAAAACGCCGCGGCGCTTCTTCTGGCGGAGGAACTCGGAGTTAACATGGAAGAAGGGGAGGAGCCGCTCCACATCGCCGACCTCGTCCCCGGCATGGAGAGGGTTAACATCGTTGGAAGGGTAATGAGGAAGTATCCCCCGCGCGAATACACGAGGAAGGACGGAAGAAAGGGGGTAGTTGCCAACCTGATCATCTACGACGCCACTGGGAAGGCGAGGCTCGTCCTCTGGGACTCCCAGGTGGCCAAGTACTACACCGAGATCAACCTCGGGGACCCTCTCAAGGTCATAGACCCCACAGTTAGAGAGGGCAGGAATGGGGTTGATCTCCACGTCAACTTCAGGAGCAGGATAATCCTCAACCCAACCGACGACCCGCGTGTCGAGGAGATACCGCCCCTTGAGGAGGTCAAGAGCTACAATTACAAGCGCGTTAAGATAGCCGAGCTCAGCGGCGGCGAGAGGTTCATCGAACTCCGTGGCACAGTGGCGAGGCTCTACCGCGTTACCGTCTACGACGCCTGCCCCCAGTGCAGGAGGAAGGTGGACTACGACCCCTCCACGGATACGTGGATATGCCCGGAACACGGGGAGGTAAAGCCTATCAAGATGACCGTCATCGACTTCGGACTCGACGATGGAACCGGCTACATCAGAGTTACCCTTTTCGGCGACGAGGCGGCGGACCTTTTGGGCACGACCCCCGAAGAGATATACGAGAAGCAGAAAAAGCTCCTGGATGGGGGCATGATGCCAAGGGAGGCCTCAAGAAAGCTGGCAGAGGAGGATTTCTACACCGTTCTCGGAAAGGAGATAGTAGTGAGGGGAAACGCCATCGACGATAAGTTCTTCGGGCTCATCCTAAAGGCCTTCGGATGGGACGAGGTTAACCCGAAGCACGAGATAGGGCGCGTCAGGGGCAAACTCATGGAGACACTCAAAAAGGTCGACGAGGCAGATGAGAGGTGAGGGAAATGGAGGAGCCCGTTGTGGAAGAGAGAACCTTCCGGCGGAGGAAGCCCGCCATTGAGAGAAAGATAGCTGAGATAACCGAGGAAGACACGAGGGTTGCGCTTATCGGTAAGGCCTTCAAAATAGACAAGATGGACTACACGTTCTGGCTGGACGATGGGAGCGGCGTGATTCTCGTCGAGAGCGAGGACAACATCCTCCCAGAGGACGGCCAGCTTGTCAGAGTTCTCGGAAGAGTAATACGGGACGAGAACGGCATCCACATCTACGGGGAGGTAATACAGGACTTCAGGGGCGTCGATATGGGCGCACTCCAGGAAATTCAGAGCCTCGAAAAGCGCTACCTAAAGAAACTAGAGGAGATGGCCTCCTTCTGGAGCGGGGGTGAGGAGCTATGAAGAAGCGTCTTCCCGCGAGCAGGGTCTACATCAGCGACATACTCAACGGATATTACATAAAGAGCGATGGCGACCTTGAGCCCAACTACTTGATAACAAAGGACGCGAGGAAGGTCTACCGCGTCAAGCTCGTGGCGACCGTGGTTAGAGAGCCCTTCCTCAGCGACGATGAGACATACGGAAAGTTCCAGCTCGATGACGGAACCGGGACAATATGGGCCCTGGCCTTCCGCGACGACACCCGCTTTGTCAAGCTGGTTAACAAGGGTGACCTTATCCAGGTCATCGGAAAGGTCGCGGAGTGGCGCGACGACAAGCAGATTCTCATAGAGGGCGTTTCGAAAGTGGAACCGAACATGATGGTCCTCCACCGCTTCGAAACGCTCAAGGAGAAGGCGGAGCACGTTCTCAAGGCGAGGGAGGCCTTCGACATCTACGACAGGTACGGCATAACGGCAAAGGCTAAAGTCATAGCCAAGAACAAGGGCATAAGCGAAGACCTCCTCATGACGATAGACGAACTCTACACCCTGATGCTCGAGCAGAGGAGCCTTGAGGAGGAGCTCTTCGAGGAGGAAGTACCGGAGGAGGAAGCTCCCAAGGAGAACCCGGAGCTGGAGAAGGCCAAGAAGGCCGTCCTCGACCTCCTGCAGGAGAAGGGTAAGCCCCTATCGCACCGCTTCATAGTCAAAAAGCTTTCAAAGGAGTTCGACGAGGAGCTCGTCGACGAGGCAATAACCCGCCTCCTCGCAGAGGGGGACATCTACGAGCCCGAAACGGGCTACTACGAGCCCCTCTGAGGGCTTCCTTTTTATCTGCCGTTTTTTTTCAAGGGCAAAAGAGATAAAATGACAGTGGAGTTGCCGTACCCTCAGTACTGCTCCCTCATTGTCCTTATGACCGGATCGTGGATGAGGGTCGAGGTTATGCTGTCTACCATCCTAAAGAACTCGTCGCGGCCCTTCTCAAGGGGCATGTTCTCGACCTTTAGGAGCTCAACGTCACTCCCCAGTATCCACTTCCCGAGGAGAATTTTCTCCCGTCCATCCTTTTTGAGGTCGATCCTGACGAGGCCGTAGGGAATATCTGCCGTCCACCAGTTGGCCTTGAACGTCACCTGCCACCCAGCTTCTTCCACGATCTGGACGAGAGTATCCATCGTCTTAGCTGGCCCGTGGGGAGTCTTAAACGTTACAACCGTCCAGAGGCCCTCACCTTTGAGTCCCTTCACGATTTCCTCTTTGAGTTTCACTCCAATCACCTCACACCAACGCAGCTATCAGGAAAGCCATCACGGCAAGGAATATGCTCATTTTCAACATCTTCTGCGACTGATGGGCGGTTTCACGCCCCTGATCTCGCAGGATAATGTAGGACGCGTAGAGTATGAGCAGGTCAACGGGAACCATCGCGTAGTAACCAAGGCCAACCCCTGCTTTGACGGGAAGGAAAGACGCCACCACCGTTGAAAAACCAAAGAACAAAGCAATATAAGCCGCTTTTTTCTTCCCGAGAATTATTGGAAGAGTCCTCGCGCCCTCCTCGATGTCCCCTTCAACGTCCTCTATGTCCTTCACAATCTCTCTGGCCACGTTGACGAGGAAAGCACAGAGTGCCAGCGTCCCAGCCAGTCCAATCCTGCCGACTGCAATGGCACCGTAGAGGGGCGTGACCCCCGTCAGGGATGCAACCGCTATGTTCCCTACAAAAGGAAGCGGTTTGAGCTTCCATGCGTAGAGGAACATAGTCACGTACGCGGCCACCGCCAGGAGGAACGCGTAGACGTTTACGAACCAAGACAGGGTTATACCCACGGCAAACAGAGCAATGGCATACCATAAGGCTGTCCTCTGGCTCATGGCCCCACTGGGAAGCGGCCTTTCGGGCCTGTTTATCCGGTCTATCTCGTAGTCGAAGTAGTCGTTTATGGTGTTTCCGCCGGAGCAGCCGAGGGTCACAACCAGGAAGACCAGCAGGGTTTTGGTTGCGCTGGGGAGGTGTCCGGCAGCTACTATTGAGCCCAAGATACCCACTACACCAGCCAGAACGCAGTTGTGGGGCCGCGTGATCTCAATGAAGGCTCTGAGTTTCATTAGGCTCACCTAATACAGTTCTCACAGACCTTAAAAACTTTGCTAGAGGTCGTCCCTCTGAAGCAGGGAGAGCTCCTCTCCATCCTCAGTAACCCTCAGTCGACCAAGACGGAGCTCCGATGCAAGGGCAAGGGTTTCTTCGTCAATGGGCGTCAGAACCTCAAAGACCCCATCGCTGAACCTGGGCCACTTCAGTATTCCCAGACCAAGACACAGGCCGTTCTCATCTATGAATCCAACGAGGAGATTGCTCAGGGATTCAAAGTCCACCGCGTGAACGCCGTTTCCTCTGCAGGTTCTTCCCTTTCCTAAGTCTGCTTTCGCAACGACGTATTCGCCTTTAACTTTCCATCCTGCAAAAACAACCCACTCCTGAAGCTTTTCAAGGAGCTCCCTCTCCTCCAAAGTGAGAGGCCTCCCACTGAACATTATGGTGCCAGTAACTGGAATGCCCGAGACGTCTACCTCCACCAACCTGGAACCCTTAAAATAACTCCTCCACTTGGCTCTTCTAATCTCCCTCCTCTCTCCTGGACTGTGAGGCCTCAGAGAAGGGCTGGCCTTCAAAGTAACCACTTCGGCCAGACCCGAAACGGCGTGCTTGAGCTTCTCCATTTCGTTTCCCTTCTCGATAAAGACGACGAGGTCTGGAAGAACTGCCTCAACCTTAAGGCGCTTCAGCTCAAAACCCCTTCCACGGATAAAGCCCGTCGTATCAATAAGGACGAAGTCCGCATTTCTTCTTCCGATTTCAACCAATCTTTTTACCCCAATTACTGTTTCCCCCATATACTCCGAAGGCGTCGTGATTCCAACGAAGTAGTGTGCAAAGGGCTTAACCTGACTCAGGTGCTCCACCTGGGACTCCAAGAACCCAAGGCTGACCGTTGCTGGAGGAAGGATGCTCTTCTGTCCCACGTCACTGTCCACGATGGCCACTCTGTATCCCCTTCCCACAAGCTCGTTGGCCACGAAGGTAACCGTGGTGGTCTTTCCGCTGTCGACATCGCCCACGAACATTACCGTCCCCTTGCCCGCTGAGGCAAGGGCATCAACCAGCTCAGTCCTGTCCTCGGGAACCTCCCTGGTGTACGCGGCCTTGTTTATGAATGCCTCCATTCCCCTTTCCCCCACGTGAGTCTTTGGAAAGGCTTATAAAACTCTCGCACATAGTCCGGGGTGGATGTTTACAAAGCAAAAAGCAAAGGTTTAATTAGGAAACTTGTCTCTAAGGATACGGGGGTGTCGTTATGGAGAAAGAGTCCCTAACACCAAGACAGGTCAAGCTTCTCAAAAAACT
Organism: Thermococcus sp. Bubb.Bath; assembly: GCF_012027595.1. Lineage (NCBI taxonomy): Archaea > Methanobacteriati > Methanobacteriota > Thermococci > Thermococcales > Thermococcaceae > Thermococcus > Thermococcus sp. Bubb.Bath. Next base: position 611,106 of record NZ_SNUR01000001.1, read on the forward strand.
TTACGAGGAGGGCAAGCCAATAGAGGTTCACACAGTTGAGAAAACCCAGGACGAGCTTGCAAACGAGCTGGGGATAACAAGGCAGGCCCTCAGCAACCACCTTAAGGTTCTCAAGGAGCTCGGCTACATCAGAACAGGCAGAGGCTTTATTGATTTAACCAGCAAAGCCCTTGAACTCCTTGGGGAGAGAAAGGGGGACGTCTTCGTCTTCGTTAGAATCGAGCCAACCAAGAGGAAGCACGTCTATGAGAACATCAAGAAGATGAGAATAAAGAGGATATACCGCGTTACCGGTGATATAGATCTAATAGTCGAGGCGGACAAGAGCAGGCTCGACGAGATACTGGAAGACATAGCATCATTGGATGGAGTCAAGGAGACAATCACCCACGTTGTCCTTGAGGTTCTTTGAGGAGTTCAGCTCCTCGTTTATCCTGCTTTTTAACTTCTCCAGATTGGTCCCAAACTTTGCGGAGATGGGTATGAGGATAGAGCCCATCTCGCCGTAGGGAATCCCCAGTTTCTCAGCTAAAAACATCAGCGTCCTGCGGGGGTTCTTTATTTTGTCCATCTTGTTCACGGCCACTATCGTTGGAATATTAAGCTCCCTGAGAAAGCCGTAGAACTCAACATCAATGGGTATCTCGTTCCTGTTCTCCCAGCGCTCTATTATCTCAGGAGCCGCCTTTCCATCCAGGACGAGGACGGCCAGTTCTATTTCATCTGCGTTCTCCTCAATGAAATGAACGATCTCGTCCTTAACCTTTTCCTGGACCCTCCGGGGGACACCACTCATGAAGCCGAACCCTGGCATGTCCACGACCTTTTTCCCACGCCAGTTGACCTCCACAGGTTTTCTCGTTACCCCCGGCCTCTTTCCCCTCCTAACCTCCTTTCCAGTTAGTCTGTGGATCAGAGTGCTCTTACCAACGTTGGAACGTCCCACGAATATTATCATCGTCTCACCGTTCGCCGTTGGAAGGGGGGGTTATAAATGTAGTTGGCGGAAAAGTTAAGTATTAGAAAACCCCATCTAGAGCGGTGGTGATGGTGGTACAGAGTGGTGATCGCGCTAATCAGCTTGTGAACAAGTTTGTTGTATCGCTGACTACCGGAAAAATTCTCGGCTATGTTACGGACATCAACGTTGAGGTGGAGGACACCAAATTCTTCTTCATCCTGAAGATGAAGGTCGTCGAAAACCTTGGGAAGGGGCAGGGCATATTCAGCAACGAGAGTAAGGTGAAGATAGAGCCCTCCGACATAGTGAACGTTGGGCCCGACGTCATAGTGATAGGGGACGGGAAAGTGCCTCCGCTGAGGGACATAGAGCATCTCGTCCAGATCAAGGGGGAATACGAGGAGATGAGGCGCCACCTTGCTGAGAAGGAGACCCTTCTGAAGGAGCTCAAGAGCGAGAACAACGAGCTCAGAAGGCAGCTCGACGAAGCCCAGCGGGAGCTCAGGCGCTACGAGGTCATGAAGGAGGACTTCGAGCACCTCAAGGAACAGCTCATCAAACAGGAGGGAGAGCTTGAGATGGCCAGGGAGTACATAAGGCTCCTTGAGGGAGTCCGCGAGGACATAGACAACATAAAAGAGACACTGGAGAAGCTCGTTTCGGAGGTACTTGAGGGCACCGTTAGGAGCGTCATAGACGAGGAACTCAACTCACGGGGCCTGAAGAAGACAGGCTACCTCTGAACCCGAAAGATTTTTTAACCCGTCTGAGATGGAGACATGTGAGCGCGGGGGTTGCCGAGCCTGGTCAAAGGCGCGGGATTTAGGGTCCCGTCCCGTAGGGGTTCGCGGGTTCAAATCCCGTCCCCCGCACCATCACAACAAACTTTTGCTTGGCAAAAGTTTGATCAAAGTTAGTGTTCCTTCTAACATGCCCTTCTATGGGTGATTTTCACTTGTACAACGGGGTAATTGAGAAATAAATTCCTGCAATCCTTGCTTACTTAAAAAGAGTTTTCCTCACTTTGACGCCTTCGGGCGTCGATTATAAAGCAAACTCACAGATAACCAGCCCTCTAAAAATTTGGAATTCACGATGAGAAGACAAGTTTCCAAAGAAAATCTCCTGAAAACGGCACTTTTGACAAGAACCACAAGCTTTGATGAAACTTTGCTTGCAAAGTTTCAGCACCGCTTCCACTATCATTCAAGCGTCCTCAACGGATGGCAAAAATTAGTTATACCTACCTCTGATAAGGGTAAACTCCTGGAGTTTCTGTTGACTTGCAGTTATTAACCGAAAACCCCGACAGGTGTTTCATATAAAACACCTTCCAATCCAGACCACAGAGAGAAGAACACTTCCATTGAGGTTTGATTGGTAAAGTGACACACGACAGGTTTTTATATCATAAAGCGGATAATCTATGAGGTGATTAGGTGCACCCACTTGAGAGAGCCGTTAAGGTGAAGGGCTCCACAGAGTTCACCCGAAGCGAGCTTGTAGGGCTCCTATCGTTCACCCTCCGTCTGATGAGTCCGGGGGAGGCCAAGAAGGCCATTGAAGAGTGGCTATCCCAGGGTATTCTAACTGAGGAAGGGGATACCCTGAAGGTGAACGAGGAGGCTTTTTCCGGAGTGCGCAGGGAGGGAAGTCTCTTCGATGAGATGCTGGAATACGTTTCATCCTCCCTCGGGTGGGAAGATGGGGAGGTTCTGTCTGCCCTAGATGAATTTTCAGGCCGCTACGGTTCTCTGGACAGGAAGCTCGTTCTCTACCTCTTTGCCATGGAGAAGGGGATTGACATGAGCCGCTTCAAAGACCGGCTCGATGCAGGGGAAAACGATTATTAAGTTCCCCCTCCCAGTTTATGCGGTGATACCAATGGGGGAGGCACTTATAGTTGTCGATATGCAGAGAGACTTCATGCCTGGTGGAGCCCTCCCCGTACCCAAGGGGGACAAAATAATACCCTTAATCAACGAGTGCATAAAGCTGTTCTCCAAGCGCGGAGCGCTCATCGTGGCCACGAGGGACTGGCACCCGCCCAACCACATCAGCTTTAAGGAAAACGGCGGCCCCTGGCCCAGACACTGCGTTAGGGGCACTCCTGGAGCAGAATTCGTTGTGGAACTTCCTCCCGACACAGTGATAATCTCAAAGGCCACCGAGCCGGATAAGGAGGCATACTCCGGATTTGAGGGCACTGAGCTGGCCGAAATCCTCAGGGAAAAAGGAATCAAAAAACTGTACGTGTGCGGCGTTGCCACCGAATACTGCGTCAGGTCCACCGCGATGGACGCCCTCAAACTGGGGTTCGAGGTTCATCTGCTCAGGGACGCTGTTAAGGGGATAAAGCCCGAAGATGAAGAGCAGGCAATAAGAGAGCTTGAAGAGAAAGGAGCGGTGATAGAAGACTGTTACTCACTGCTCGAGGGCCCTACCTGCTGATGCTCTCCTTTTCTGCATATTTTTCCACTCTCTGAGCAGGACGAGCCCCAGGCTGAGAACTACCGGCCCAAGAAGGAGTCCCTTGAGGCCGAGGGCAAGCGTCCCCCCGGTCATCCCCACAAAAACGAGAGTTTCATCCAGATCGGCGTCCTTGGCCACCAGCATGGGCCTAATGGTGTAGTCAGGAAGGGGAGAGACCAGAACGGCGCCGTAAATCGAGATGCCGAGGGCCGCCAACAGACTGCCCGACTCAAAGAGGTATATGGCAGCGGCAACCCAGAGCATCCAACCTTCTAAGAGGGGAACGAAGCTGAAGAGGAACGTCAGCAGGCCCGCCACGATGGCGGTGTAGATGTTCGAGACGCCAAAGATTATGTATCCCAGCGTCATCAAAAATCCCTTTGCAACGTTGAGGAGGAGCCACGCCCTGACAAGGGCGTTCATTGTCTTATCGGCCCCTGAGAGTATCTCCTCAACGATTCCCTTCTGCTCACGTGGCACCATCCTGAGGATCGACCTCCCCATTGAGTCTGAGTACAGGAGGGAGTAGTAGAATGTCGAGATGAAAATGATGAGCTGGAGGATGTACATGGGAACTGAAAACGTAATGGAAGAAGCGTACCCTGAGACCCTCGGCATGAGCTGCTGCCTGAAGTTCAGGAAAAAGCTCTGAATAGAATGGGGTAGGTTGAGAGTTGTCAGCCAATTGAGAATCCCGCCCAAATCGTGGTAGAAGCTCTTCACGATGTTTAAGGACGAGAGAAGGGTGAATCCCATAAAGGCGAGGCCAAGCAGAACCATCGTGACAGTTAGGACAGCTGCGGAGGGGCCGTTTCCAACGCGGGCCTTCATCCTGCGATGGAGAGGGTAAAACACGTACGCAAGAACCATTCCAAAGAACAGGGCACTTACAAACGGCTGAATAACTCTCCAGGATACGTACAGGACAAGGATAACCACCACAAACCAGAACACGAGTTCTTTCCTCTTCATCCCGTCCTTGAGTCTCATTCCTTCACCCGTGGGAGTACACCATCATGGTTATAAGAATAACTTCCCTTTAAAAGTGCGGTGGGAAGATGGATCAGCTTGAAGAAAACCTCATTGGGAAGGCCAAAGCTCTCTTGAGAACAGAAAATGGATATTCGGGTCATCTCCAGGCGCTGGGGATTCTCGCAGGCATTCTAGCATACAGGGAGACTGGAATACTGATTTCAGGCCCTGAAGCGGTCAAGTTCATCGAGATGCGCTTTCCAGAGGCCATGGAGCTGGTTTCTCCGCTCAAAAGCCCCGTCACAAAACCAGGGGAAGAAGACGTTGGGACCCTCCAGAAAAGCGCGAAGAAGTTCCTTGGAATCATCTCAGGAGGGACGAGAGAATGAGGTTCGTTTCGGCAGATACCGGGGGAGGTCTCCTGACGGAGGACTACGAGCTCGTTGGTCTCATAGCGACGGCCGCAGTCCTAGTAGAGAAACCGCACAGAACCGCTTCCCTTAGCAGGGTGAAATATGCCGACCCTTACAACTATGACCTGAGCGGCCGGCAGGCGATAAGGGACGAGGCGTATCTGGCGGTGGAGCTGGCGAAGGAGACCAAGCCGGACGTGGTTCACCTCGACTCTACAATAGGGAGGATTGAGGTCAGAAAGCTCGATGAACCAACTATCGACGCCCTTACGATAACCGACCGTGGAAAGGAAGTGTGGAAGGACCTCGCGAAGGACCTTCAGCCCCTTGCAAAGAGCTTTTGGGAGGAAACAGGCATTGAGATTGTTGCAATAGGAAAGTGGAGCGTTCCGGTGAGGATAGCGGAGATATACTCCGGGATATATACAGCGAAGTGGGCGATAGAATACGCGAAGGAAAACGGAAAGGCCATCGTTGGACTGCCCAGGTACATGAAGGTTGAGATAAGACCCGGAAAAATATACGGCGAGAGTTTGGACCCGCGCGAGGGAGGCCTCTACGGAGAAATCGAGGCAAAAACAGAGGGAATTGGCTGGGAGCTCTATCCAAACCCCTTATTCCGCAGGTACATGGTGCTTGAGGTGTGGAGGGAGTAGCACAAAGTTTTTATTCTTCCACAGTCATTTCCACTCATGCCCGTAGTTGCGCTTGTTTATACTGCGATAGTTGTAATAGAGCTGATCATCATTTGGGTGAAGAGCACGGAGTTCTTCTACTACTTTCACGACCGTTTTGATCCCGCCAACGTTGGAAACCTCGGCTACCTTGGTCCCCAGAACTGGAGAAGGATTCTTCGAGGGGCGGCAATAGCGGCAGCCCCCGTTGTGGGGGTATTCTGGTTGACCGACTACATCAGTGAGTTCTACGCTGTTCCCGTCGGCTTCGTGCTCCTCGCTCTATACAACGTTATGCTCAGGGGCATCATCTCCGCGGAGGTAAGTGAAGAAAGAAGAAAAGACTGGCGCTACGGCTGGTATTAGTTCTCCTCCTTCAGCTCGCTTGGAAACTTTATAGCGTCAAACGGACACGTCTGGTTGCAGACCCCACAGCCGGTACAGAGGAGCTCGTCTATCCTGACCTTCTTCGTCTCCGGGTCGTAGACGAGTGCCGGGCAGCCGGTCAGGAGTATGCAGGCCTTGCAGCCGGTACACTTGTCCTCAATGACTATCGGCTTCTCTCCAATTTCTCCACGCCTTATAACAGGGATAACGCACTCGCGCCTCGCTATTATCACTGCCGGTCCTTCAATTTGCATCGCTTCCTTTATCGCTTCCCTTGTTGCCTTGAGGTCATAGGGATCAACGGTCTTGACGTACTTAACTCCCAGGGCCTTCACGAGGGCCTCTATGTCGATCTCGTTGAACTTTCTTCCGGTCTCGCTTCCGCCCGTTCCAGGATGGGGCTGGTGACCTGTCATCGCCGTCGTCCTGTTGTCGAGTATCATTACCAGAACATTCAGATTCTTGTAGACGGCATCTATCAGCGGCTGGATTCCGTTGTGGAAGAATGTGGAGTCCCCGATTGTGGCGATTATCTTCTTGTCCATAACGACGCTCTGGCCATTCGCCAAGCTTATGCTCGCACCCATAACATACTCGGTCCAGATGGCCTCAAGAGGCGGGAGGAGTGAGAGCGCGTAGCAGCCTATGTCGCCGTGAATCGGAACCTTGTAGCGGCCGAGCTTGAGGTCCCTTAGAGCATCGAGGGCAGCCCTGTACGAGCCGCGATGGGGGCAACCCGGACACATTACTGGGGGCCTCTTCGGGGCGAGGCTTTCGGCGTAGGCAACCTCTTCCGGTTTGATGTACTCCTCTCCTTCCTCACCGATGAGACTGAGAAGGGTGTTCTTCACGAGGGAAGGCGTTAGCTCGCCCTCAAGCGGCAGATGACCGGTTCTCTTGCCGTATATCGGCACGTTCAATCCGGCCTCATAGGCCGCTATCTTGACCTCCTCCTCCAGGAACGGGGCGCCGTCTTCGATTACTATGACCTCATCGACACTCTTGAGGAACTCTACCACAAGCTTCTTCGGGAGTGGGTGGGGAGTTGAAAGCTTGAGAATCTTGAAGTCGGCACCGACCTCAGGCAGGACCTCACGCACGTAGTTGTAGGGTGCTCCCTCAACAATTATCCCAATCTTGGCATCTTCCTTCCCTTCGACCCAGTTGAAGGGCATCTCGTTGAACTCTTCCTCGATCTTCCTTAGCGTCTCGTTGAGCCACTTGTGCCTCTTTCTGTTGCCCTCCATGCTGGCCCTCACGTACCGTTCAATGTCCTTCTTGAAGACAGGCTCCCTGTCCAGCTCAACGAACTCGCCGACCTCGACGTCGGCAGTGGTGTGATTGACCCTCGTCGTCGTGCGGAAAATTATCGGGACCTTGTACCTCTCGCTCAGCTCGTAGGCATACTTTATGAGGTCGTGGGCCTCCTGCGGGTCGGCGGGCTCAAGAACCGGGAGGAGAGAGATCTTGCCGTAGTAGCGGTCGTCCTGCTCTGTCTGGCTCGTATGCGGTCCGGGGTCGTCCGCGACGAGGATGACCATTCCGCCTTCAACGCCGGAGTAGGCGAGGCTCATGAGCGGGTCAGCGGCGACATTGAGACCAACGCATTTCATTGTGACGAGGGCCCTAAGGCCAGTGTAGGCAACACCTGCCCCTTCCTCCAGTGCAACCTTCTCGTTCGGCGCCCACTCCGCGAAAACTTCAGGTTTGAGGTGCGCTATGGTCTCCACGACTTCAGTTGAGGGGGTTCCCGGGTAACCGGTAGCAAAGGCAACGCCGCTCTCAAGCGCGCCGTAGGCTATAGCCTCGTTGCCCATTAGGAGCTTCCTCTCTTTTTTAGTCGATGCCCCAAGTGAAACGTTAGAAGGAGCGTTCTTCACAGTCTCCACTATGACCACCGTAGGTTATCCGTGGATAGGGTTAAAACTCTATGCTCAGAAAAACGCGGGTAAAAATCGAAAAATATTCGAGCTCAGGGCCTTCTTCCCTGCTTTGGGTCGTAGAAGTACTTGGACATTGCATCGGCGTAGGCCTGCGAAGACCTCCTGGTGACGGTGAATGCGTAGAAAGCCGCACCGACCAGTATTATGGCACCGATGATTACCCCGTAAATCTTCATCATAGCCAGTATGCCTGCGACGAAGGTTCCAAAAATCGCCAGGACGACGAGCGCACCGATGGCCAGAAGAATCTTGTAGCCGTACCGTTCCATAAAGAGAGCGAAATCCACGCCCCTCACCGGAAGATTATATCCTTCAGAGCGTAAAAGCGTTTCGGTGGCCTTAAATACCCTCCCACCATACCCCATGTAGTGAGTGCCATGAAGGTTGGAGAACTGCTTGAGATGGTGGATGAGACGATAGCGGAACTGAGGATAGCCGCTGTGTCCAATCAGCAGAGGTCGTTTGAGACCCCATACACGAGCATGGAGTTCACGCAGCGGGCCATAGAGATAGACGAAGACCTTAGGGACCTTGAAAAGATAAGAGAGCACCTCAACACGCTCGATCCTGAGGAAGATGCGGAAAAGCACCTCGGAACGGAGGGACTTGAAAAACTGGTCAAAATGCTTGAACTGCTCAAGAGGAGCGAGGCACACGTTTATTGAGTCATTGAGGTGATCGCATGGAGTTCAAGGAACTTGAATCCCTTCTGGTTAAGTTCAGGGATTCCCGTGGATGGAAGCGCTATCACACCCCGAAGAACCTCGCGATTTCCGCTGCCGTTGAGATGGGGGAACTGCTGGAGCACTTTCAGTGGGGAAGTGACACTGAGATACTGGAGGCTGTGAAGAACCCGGCCAAAAAGGAGGCCGTTGCCGACGAGATAATTTATCTCACCCCCCTAGCCCACGAGCTGGGGATAGACCCAGACGAAGCGCTAGTGAGGAAGATGAGGAAGAACGAGAGAAAGTACCCGGTGGGGAAGGATGGAGCTTAAATTCGGGACGCTGAAGGTTACCGTTGCAGTTCTGCTGATCCAGGCAATCGTGAACGGGATGAACCTCCGGCTCAGTCCGGCAATATACGGGACGTTCGCGCTATTCGACGTCGTACTAGCGCTCATGGTCTACCGCGAGAACCGAACCGCGGTCAAGGTGGCCCTCGTTTACCTGGCGCTGGACTTCTTCATGGCAACGTTCTACCTAATAGCCGGTGCGCTCCTCAAGGGCGTCATCGCGTTCCTGGACTTCCTGGCCCTTCACGACATGGTGAGCTACGTAGGGCGCGTTATGAAGGAAGAGGGAGAGGTAGAGGCCGAAGAAGAGTCCGGGGACGATGGGGGGCAAACCTTATAAGGATGTAAAGGAAGCTTTACGTAAAGTAAACTTTACATGGTGAGTGCCATGAAGACAAAACACTGGCTCGGGTGGGCGGTAATATTTGCGGTTCTCCTTGTACTGTTCGTTGAAGCCTCCAACAGGAGCAGTGTGGCTCTTGCCGTTGGGAGTCTTTTCCTAGGAGCAATAATCGCCACGGCCTACGAACGCTACCTCGAAAGAATTGGAGAGGTAATCGTTGATGAGCGGGTTAAGGTGATTGAGGAGAAGAGCTACGCCCTGACCATGCGCGTCCTCGGCTTCACAATAGCCCTCACCTTCGTATCAACGAGCATAATCTCCCAGCGCGATCCCTTCTGGAAGAGCGCCTCCATCACGAGCGGGCTTTTTCTGGCAATCATCGCTCTGCTCCCGCTCTTCGCGAAGGCACACTACGAGGAGGTGATGTGAACGCACGAATTTCTGGGCATCACAATCCTGATAATCGGAACTTTGACTGCACTTTACATTGCCGCAGGCTACCGCAGGAACGCAGGTGAAGATAGGGACGAACGGACTATCAGAATTGACCAGGCTGCGGCTGAGAAGACGATCCTGCTCATTCAGACGCTTGTGGTGGTGGAAATACTCTACGTCCGCTTCATAACCGGAGACAGAGAGAGCCCGGCATACCATGCGCTCCTCTTAATCGCGCTTGTGGCAACACTTGGGTATCTCTGTGTGAAGTACTACTACTCAAGGGTGATGTGAATGGAGCGCTGGAAGAGGAACGTTCTGGGGCTGCTCCTCATTTCAGCACTGGTCTATGGCGCGTATCTCCTCTGGCTCTACGAGGCAAGTGGAGGGACGATGACCGTCAGCATGGAAATGCCAGAGTGGACGTTTCCAATCCTAGTTGGAGTTTTCATATCCGCCGTCGCCTTCGGCGGGGGCCTCTTTGGGACGGCTATTGAGAATCCAGACTTCTTAAGAGACGGCTGGGGTACCGCCCAGCTCCTCGTTCTGTCGGCTTTATTGGCAGCCCTATCAACCGTCTGGGCCTTCCAGATGACGGGATACCTCTCCACAATTCAGACAGTCATCACCACCATCTTCATAATTGTGGCGGCTGTTCTCGTTGTTAGAATGAAGAAAGAGAAACTGACGCCCAAAACGGTCATAACCGACGAGAGGGGAGAAGAGATAGACCTCAGGAGCAGGGCGCTGGCTGGGGATACGCTCGTGGGAATAATCGCCATTCTCCTTCTCGGCACGAGTTTTAAGGGGTTCCCAAGAATCAGTACCCATGCCATGACCCTCTATCCCCTAGCGGCCTATGGGATAGTGTGGTTCGGCGCTAAGCTCTACTACAGGAGGGTGATGTGAGTGAACGAATTGGCCATTGTTGTGGCCGTCTCCATTGTCGGGGGTGTTCTTCCCGGAGTTTTGATGACAAGGGTTATGCTCAGAGAAATAGGGGTTCCTCCAGACGAGAGAGCGCTGGAAATCGATAAAAGGACGGCTCTTAAAACACTTGAGGCTGTTACGGTTGTGGACGTAATTTTGCGGTATTACCACTGGTTTATCACAAAAAAACAGCGCCGCCAGGGACACAACGACCCTGATAATCTTTATGACAGTATTCTTTGGCATCTGGATATTCAGGGCGTACTACGCCAGGAGGATGTGATATGAAGAACCGTCTCCGCGAGCTGAGGGAAGAAAGGGGTCTGACGCAGGAAGAGCTCGCAAAGGCCCTCGGAGTGACGAGACAGACAATAATAGCCATTGAGAGGGGAAAGTACGACCCCTCCCTTAAACTCGCCTTTAAGATAGCCCGATTTTTTGGGAAGTCAATCGAGGAGGTGTTCATATATGAAGAATCTGGTTGAGGTGGAGGGCCTTGAGAAGGACTACGGGAAGGTCAAGGCCCTGAAGGGAATAAGCTTCTCCATCAAAGAGGGGGAAATCTTCGGTCTCATCGGCCCAAACGGGGCCGGGAAGAGCACCACACTCAAGATACTCGCCACGCTGCTCAGGCCCACCGCTGGAGAGGCCAGGATAGCAGGATACGACGTCGTTGAGGATGCGGACAAGGTCAGGGAACTGATAAGTTATCTCCCGGAGGAGGCCGGGGCCTACAAAAACCTGACTGGGATGGAGTACCTAAGGATGATGGCGGGGCTGTACGCGAAGGACGAGAAGAAGGCCAAGAGAATGGTGGAAGTCGGAGTTGAGATATCGGGCCTTGGAGAGAGGCTGAAGGACAAGGTTGCCACGTACTCAAAGGGAATGACGAGGAAACTACTCCTCGCGAGGGCGCTAATGGTGATGCCGAAGCTGGCCATACTGGACGAGCCCGCGAGCGGTCTGGACATAGTCAACGCGTACACGATAAGGAAGACGATAAAGGCCTTTGCAAGAGAGAAGGGCGTCACCTTCCTCGTCTCCAGCCACAACATGCTCGAGGTCGAGTACCTCTGCGACAGGGTGGCCTTCATCAATAAAGGACATATAGTTGAGTCGGGCACACCGGCGGAGCTGAAGGAGAGGTATTCCGCGGAGAACCTTGAGGAGGTCTTCATGAGGGCGATAGGGGTTGAGATTCCCGAGCCCGTCGGGGGTGAGGGCTCATGAGCGACTTCTGGATACTAGCGAGAAAAGAGATAATGAACCTGATAAGGGACAAGAAGCTCCTCTTCGGCCTGATAATAGTCCCCCTCATCCTCTATCCTGCGATGGGGAAGATGATGCAGGTCGGGATTGAGAAGGCCCAGGGGGAGACGCACGTGGCCATCGTGAGCTTCGACGACGGAAAGTACGGAATGACCCTGATAAAGGCGCTGAACGCCACTCCGAACGTCACAGTCACGCTCATCCAGGCGGGTTCTATTGGGGAGGCCCTGCAACGTGCATCGGAGCAAAAACAGAACGTGCTTGTGGTAATCCCCCGGAACTTCAGCGCCAGCATAGAGGAAAATGAGAGGGCAGAGGTCGAAGTCTACGGTATATTCAACGCGATAGGCTCGGGAATCCGCGAGAGCGTCAGCGAGGGCAGGATTAATGCGGTCATCGATATCCTATCCCAGGAGCTGGCGAAGATAAAGATAGAGAAAGCTGGGTTTGAAAACCCGGACGCAGTTTTAAACCCCGTCGGAGCCGTCAGCAAGTCCGTGATAAAGGGTAGAATCGTCAACGTTCCCCCTTCAGTTGTCTCCTCTGTTTTAGCGTCACAGTCAACGAGCCTGCCCCTAATAGTGTTCCTCATGGTCACGATAACCGCCCAGATGGCGGCGGGGGCAGTGGCGGCCGAGAAGGAGAACAAGACCCTCGAGACCCTCCTGACTTTACCCGTCAAAAGGACCACGATAGTGGCGTCGAAGATAAGCGGAACGGCCGTTATGGGCCTTATCGCGGCCTTAGCTTACATGATAGGGCTGAAGAGCTACATGGGGACGTTCCAGTCGAAGGCAGGTGTGAGCCTGAGCGAGCTTGGCCTTGGGATGACTCCAACGGGAATGCTCCTCTTTTCCCTCGTGGTGTTCCTCACGATAGTCTTTGCCCTCAGCCTAGCGATGGTACTGGCGGTTTTCGCGGAGGACGTCCAGAGCGCAAACACCGTCGTCAGCTCGGTGATACTCCCCCTAGCCTTCCCGGCGTTCCTGCTGATGTTCGTCGACCTCAGTCAGCTGCCCCCCGCGGCACGCTACGGGCTCCTGGCGATACCGTTCACATACCCCGTTGCGGCATACCGCTACGCCCTGACGGGTGCGTACGGGCCATTGATTATCAGCATCGCGTATCTAACCGCCGCCGCCGGGCTGACGCTCTATCTGGCAGCGCGGATATTCTCAAGCGAGAAGGTTCTGACGGCAAAGATAAGCTGGGGAAAGAAGAGATAGAGGGGCTTCATTCCAGAGGTTCGCTTCAGGGGGTTACAACCTTCTTTCCTTTTCTCCTTTTTTCCAGGTCGTCAACGATGTCCTTAAAATATGGATAAAACTCGCTCCTCCTCAGGCTATCAAGCGCCCCCCAGAACTCGTCGAGGTTCCTGAAGCCAGATTCCTCGTATTCAATCGCCTGGATGAGCATCTCAAGCCTGTCAGCAAAGCGGACGAGGCCCCCTTCGGGCGTGGATTCGTTCTCATACTCGTCGAAGAGCTGGGCGTATTCTCCCATTCCGTTCTCCCCCAGCATTTCGGAGATGGCCCTTCTCTCCCCCTCAACCTTGTCAAAATAGCGCTGAGAGGGGAGCGGGATGTCAGTTATCCTGGCCTCACCGAGGTCGTGAATGAGGGCTATCTTAACGGCCCGCTCAACGTCTACCTCAACTCCCTTTCTCCTGAGCTCGTCCCCAAGAAACATCGTTATCAGGGCCGTCCTGAACGAATGGTCCGCTATGCTCTCCGGAACGGGTACCCCGCGAAGGAGCCAGCCCGTTCTCTTCAGTTTTTTAAGGTTTCCTGCCTCGAAAAACAGGTTCAGGAGGGACATGCTCACTCCTCCGCAATGAACAGGGCCTTCTCCGTCTCTATCGCCATCGCTATTAAATCCCCAGCGAGAAAACGGCCGTAGACCCTGACTTTGTCCCCCTTCCCCAGGCAGGGGCTGCCTGAAAACTCTATACGAATACCCGCCACTGAGAAAACAGTTCTGTAACCTGGGAGCTCCATCGGGAGGAACTCAATCCTCGGCTTGTCCTCGACGGTGCCCTCAAGAACGACGTTTTTACCGCGCATTCTGCCAGACTTAAGGTCCTCCACCGTTACGGTGTAATAAAAATGGTGGCCGAGTTTAACCCGCGTGGACATGTTCCCCGCCCCACATCTTTTTATCTCCCCACGTGATACTCACTTTGAAAGATAAACCTTGCGGAGGGATGGCGGTGATAAAGGTTGCGATAATCGGGGCAGAGAACGCGGGCAAATCCACGCTCATGAACGCTCTAATCGGCGGAAAAATCAGCGAGGTTGAGAACCTCCCCGGAACGACTAAGGGGGTTATAAGGAGGCGCTTTGGAACGTTGAAGATACCGAAGAGCATGAAGAACCCGCTAGGGGGCGCGGACGAGTTCGTCCTAATAGACACCGCCGGCCTCTTCGACCCACAGAGGGAGCTCAGGGGTAAGGTGCTCAGCGAGGACAAGTTCAGGAGAATCCTCGACGAGATAACCTCCGCGGACGTTATCATCCACATGGTGGACGCGACCGTTGGACTGCACAGGGGCATGGAGAAGCTCCACCACATGCTGAAGTTCAGGTATGGGAAGCCGATTATAGTCGTGATAAACAAAATTGACCTCGTGCCGCAGGAGAGGGTGGAAGAAATCAGAAAAATCATAAAAAAGAGGCTGGAGCAGGAGGCGATACCGCTGTCGCTCGTCACTTATGAGGGCTTCAACGAGCTCATTGAGAGGCTTGCGTACTACGCCCAGTACGCCGACTGATCACTTTTCGCGCTCTACCCTGACGAGCTTGTACCTCTTTTCTCCACACTCCACGTCCTCAAGTATCTCCATAACCTTAACGCGGTCACCTTCGAAGAGGCCAGCAGGCCTCACCACCTCCTCCTTGGACGGATCGTCGCAGTCCACGAACTTCAGGGTTACCTTGGAGCCCACTATCGCAATCCTTGGATCCACGAGGACTTCAATCGGGGGCTCAACGACCTCGACGACGCGGACTTTTCCTTCGTGAAGCGGGCAGGAGTGCTCTATGTTCCTGACCCTAACTATCCGGTATCTCCTTCCGGGTTCGAGGTTTCCAACGCAGACCCTGGCAAGCCTGCAGGTCTTACATGGCTCGGCGGGTCCCTCATAAATGAACTCAAGCCCAGGTTTTGCCAGCTTTTCTCCAACCAGCGTGATGACCATCTCGTACACCTCCGTGAGACATGATAGTGAAATCGAATCAGATGACCCCTGTTATCCTGGCGGCCTTCTCGGCCGCTTCCCAGGTGAGGCCTTCGCGCCCGAGTATCGTATAGCGCTCCGGCCTAATTGTGTGGGCTATGGTGAGGGCCTTGATTATTGTCTCGGGTTCGATTCCAAGTTCGTATGCGTTAGTTGGTGCGCCCACCCTCTTTAAGGTTTCCCTAACCCGCTCCCATTTCAGGCCGTGGAGATAGGCCGTTATTATCGTCCCAATTCCAACCTGTTCGCCGTGGAGGGCAGGTTTCGGGGCTATCTGGTCGAGGGCGTGGCTGAAGAGATGCTCCGCGCCGCTCGCAGGCCTGGAAGAGCCGGCTATGCTCATGGCAACGCCGCTCGATATAAGGCCCTTGACGACCTTCCTCACGCTCTCCTCATTGCCGAGCCTTATGATGTCCGCGTTCTTCATAACCATCTTGGCGCTCATGAGGGAGAGGGAAGCCGCGTACTCGCTGTAGTACTCCCCCCTTATCCTGTGGGCGAGCTGCCAGTCCTTAACTGCCGTGAGGTTGCTTATTATGTCTCCTACTCCCGCGGCGAGGTAGCGGTAGGGGGCGGTTCTTATAACGTTAACATCCGCAACAACGGCCACCGGAGGTCTGGCCTTGACGGAGGTTTTGACCCCCAAATCCTTTATAGACGCGTTGGCGCTCGCTATGCCGTCGTGCGATGCTGTCGTCGGAAAACTAATGAAGGGAAGACCGAGGCGATGCGATGCAAGCTTGGCGACGTCTATTATACTTCCCCCACCAACCGCCACCATCCAGTCGGCTCCAAACTCACCTGCCAACCCTTCAACGCGCCCCACTTCCTCCATACTGGCAGCTTTGACGACCACACCTTCAACCTCAAACCTCTCTGAGAGGGACTCCTCAACAGCTTTACCCGCTATCTCCTTCGTCCGGGGGCCGTAGAGAATGAGAGCCTTCGAACCGAGCCTCAACCTCTCGGCTACGTTGACAACTTCCCCCGTTAGGTTCTCTCCAAGCAGAACTTCCCTGGGGAGCTCCATCAGATGCACTTCTCTCACCTTTCTTAATTACGACCGGCGACCTTAAAAGTGATTGGGTGATGATGAGAGGAAAAGCTTTAACCCCCTTTCCCTACTTCCACCGGTGGTTTAATGGGACCAGGAGAGTTCTTTCAGAAATACTTCGTTGACCCGATAAAGTACAACCAGGGCTACAACGCCGTGAACACGACGGTATACGCAATAATCCTTGGAATAGCCGTCCTCCTCCTCTATAGAATGCTCAAAAGGATGGGAATAAAAATCGACGAGCGCTTTTTCGTCGCTCTCATGCCGTACATAATCCTGGGACCGCTTATGAGGGCTGAGACGGACACCGGAATGCTCCCCAGGACGTACCTCACGGTGAGTCCCGGCGCGTACTTCGTTATAGCTGCGTTTGCCATAGCCGCGCTTTTCGTTGTCTGGAGGCATCTTGGGCCAGTGGACAAACTCTACCCCATCTACCGCGACTTTGGCTGGGTACTTGTCGGAGGGTTGATCTTTCTCCTCCTCATCAACCTGAACAAGGCAAAATTCCACTGGAACTACTTTGGATATTTTATCCCGATCCTTTTCGTGGCGGAGCTGAGCATATGGGCCCTTGGAAAGAAGTTCAAACTCATTAAGAACAACAAGGTGTTATTCTACACCCACTTCTACGATGCCACCACAACGTTCGTCGGAATCCAGTTCTTTGGGTTCTGGGAGCAGCACGTACTGGCAAGGGAGTTCATGGGGCTCTTTGGAACTCCCGCGGCGATGTACATAGAGAAGCTCGTGGTGCTGGTTCCGATAGTCTGGCTCCTGGACGTCTACATGAAGGACGAGGATCCAGAGCTGATAAACTTCGTGAAGATGGCCATTTTCATACTCGGATTCGGGCCGGGAACGAGAAACCTGCTTATAGCGTTTATGGGGGCATGAAAATGGAAAGGAGAGATTACGAAGTTGGGGGAGACCTCCCCTGGAACGAAGTTGTCTATTCTCTGGCGAAGGACATTGAGGGTCTCGTTAAGCCCCTCTTTGGGACACCAGAGGGAGGGAGGAACATCGGAACGAACGTCAGCGGGGATGTCACAAAATACGTTGACAAAGTTGCCGAGGAAACGGCCATCGAGAGGCTCAAACCCCTGGGGATAAACATAGTCAGCGAAGAGGTGGGCTTAATAGACCAGGGCAGCGAATACACGGCGGTAATAGACCCGATAGACGGTTCCTACAACTTCGCGGTGGGGATACCCATCTTCGCTTTCAGCTTTGCGCTGTTCAGGACGGAGAAGCCAGTCTACTCTGCCCTCTACGAGTTCACGACCGGGAGGTACTACGAGGCCATCCCTGGAGAGGGGGCCTACCTAAACGGAAGCCCCATTCACGTCTCACCCAGCGAGCCGAAAAGGGCCGCGGTGAGCTTCTACACTCGCGGTGCAGGGACCGGTCTAATAGGCAGGGTAAAGCGCGTCAGGGTTCTTGGGGCCATAGCGGTGGAGCTCGCCTACCTCGCAAGGGGGGCCATCCAGGCGGTCGTGGATGCCAGGAACTACGTCCGTCCAACCGATATAGCCGCTGGAGTGCTCTTGGTACGGGAAGCGGGTGGGATAGTAACTGATGAGAGGGGAAAAGAGCTGAGGGTTCATCTGAGCGCCGAGGAGAACATGAACGTCGTTGCAGCAGCTGATGAGGCCCTTTTGAAGATCATCCTGGAAGAGCTGGGGGGAAGGTGATGGGGAGCGTTTTACGTTCGATTATGCATGCATGGCTGACATACCTGCTGGTAGCCATCAACTTCGCTGTCTTCGGGTACGAACTCTACCTCAGCGGCGGCCCCACAGTAAGCATCTATGCACTTCTAAAGCTTGCACAGGTTAACGTTCTGGTGACGGAGTACGGGGAGTGGTGGAGGCTCTTCACCGCGATGTTCGTTCACGTCAGCTGGATACACATAGCGATGAACATGTTCTTCCTGATATACCTGGGAAGTCAGCTTGAGCTCCTCGTTGGGAGGTGGAGGTACCTCCTGGTTTACGTGGTGGCCGGTCTCTTCGGCAACGTCCTGACACTGGGAATGATGGGGCCGATGACCATAAGCGCAGGTGCAAGTGGAGCCATCTTCGGAATAGCCGGGGCCCTCCTCACGATAGATGGAGTCCTCAAGAGGAACATGCAGGTAGCACTGGCCAACGCCTTCTTCCTGTTTCTCGTGAACAGCTGGATGCCCCACGTGAACTGGGTGGCCCACCTTGGAGGTCTGCTGGCCGGGCTGGCGCTGGGCTACCCCTACGGCCAGTACGTTAAAAGGCGGATAATGAGAATGGACTACTGGGAACTCGAGGGATATTGAGGTGGTCGTGATGAGAGTGGATGAAAGGTGGGAGGGCGTTTACTCATTCGAGGACTCGCCCTTCATAATGGAGATTTTGACGGAGCTAAGGGACAAAAACACCGACAGCATATCCTTCAGGAAGGGGCTCGTTAAGCTAGGAAGGTACATGGGCTACGAGCTCACGAAGACCATGGAGACGGAGGAGGTCGAGATCGAGACACCCCTGGAGAAGACCAGGGGGACAGTCGTCAAGGACCGGAGGAACGTGGTCATAATAACTGTCCTCCGCGCGGCAATTCCCTTTATGGAGGGTCTGATAAAAGTCTTAGAACACGCGAGGGTCGGCATAGTCTCCGCCTCCCGCGGAAAGGCACCGAAGTTCGAGATAGAGATGAACTACATCAAGATACCCAAGGTCACGCCTGAGGACACGGTGATAGTGGCGGATCCAATGATAGCCACAGGGTCGACCATCATCAAGGTGCTCCGGGAGGTAAGGAAGTACGGAAAGCCCAAGAGAACGTTGGTACTTGGCGTACTTGCCGCCCCGGAGGGGATCTCAAGGATAAAGAACGAGTTCCCGGACGTTGAGATGTTCGTGACTAAAATCGACAGGGAGCTCAATGAGAGGGGCTATATACTCCCCGGACTAGGAGATGCTGGAGACAGGGCCTTTGGGGCCCCGCTGAAGGGGGTACCCCCCTGAGTTTTCTTTTCCCAGCACTTTTCCAACGGCTGGACATTTTCAAAATTACAATGGCCACAATCGGATAAATCACAGAATTGCTCATTTTTTCGCTATACTGGTTCAATTCGAAAGCCTTATTAGGAACAGTACACTAAAACATGGCCGTAGATAGACCCGGAGGGGGTTAAAATGAGAATTGAAGTCAAGCTCAGGCCTGTGGGGGAAGATCCCATACTGCCCTTCAACTACAATTACGAGGTATACCGACAGATAGTTGGGAAGATAAACACCGTTGACCCCGAGATGGCAAGGGAGGTCGAGATAAGTCACGTTGATCACTTTACCTTCTCCCGAGTTCTGGTGAGGAAGAGAGACCTTCTCCCGGACAGGGGAATAAGAATACTCTCAGACACCGTTTCTTTGTACATTGCCTCCCATTCCCCAGAAGTCATCAAGTCGATAGTGGAGGGGTTCATGGCCAGCCCAGCCGTTAGGATAGGGAAGACCGACTTTATAGCCGAGGACGTGAAGCCCATAAAGGAGCCTGTCATAAAAGATGGGATGCTATTCTCAACCCTCAGCCCGATAATGGTAAGGACAGTAAAGTTCACCAACGACAGGATGAAGATATGGGACCTTTACCCAAGTGAGCCGGCCTTCTTCGACAAGCTCCGCAAGGTGATGATACTCCGCTATTCAGAACTCTACGGAAGAACACCGGATGACAGCAGCTTCAGTATGGAGGTCATAAAGTTCAAGCCCGTTAGAATACTTGTGGCGGACACTTACTACCGCGGTTCCCTCATGATATTCCGCTACTTCGGCTCCAGGGAGATAGCGCGCTTCGGCTACGACCTCGGCTTCGGCGAGAAGACCAAGTACGGCTTTGGCATGGTCAAAGTAATCGACGAAGAGGCCTCCAGAACCGACAGGATGGGGGAGTAAAAGAGTTCTTCGTTTTTCCATTCTTTTCTGAGGTTATTCTCACGATGGATAGAGTTAAAAAGGGGTCGTCTTAGAGTATTTAACAGGGTGAGATGAAATGTCCAGTTTTGATGATGTGAAAACTTCAAATTCAGATTATGATGACTACATCACCTTCCTGAAGAGACGCATAAGGCAGCTGGAGCTCCAAATAAGAACCCTCGAAGCCGACAAAGAGAGGCTGGAGAGGGAGCTTTCACATATGAGAACGGAGATGTCCAGGCTCAGGCAGCCACCGGCCTTCGCGGGGACGGTCATAGAACTCCTGGAAGACGACAGGGCCATAGTCCAGAACTACAACGGTCCGCGGTTCGTCGTCAGGATAGCTCCGTGGATAGAGAGGGAGAAGCTCAAGCCCGGCGCTAGGGTTGCCCTCGACCAGAGGACGATGGCGGTCGTGGAGCTTCTTCCAAGCGACAAAGACCCCAGTGTGCTCGGCTTTGAAGTCATTGATAGACCCAGTGTAACTTACAGCGACATCGGCGGTCTGGAGAAGCAGCTGGCAGAGCTGAGAGAGGCCGTCGAACTTCCGCTCAAGCACCCGGAGCTCTTTGAGAAGGTCGGAATAGAGCCACCAAAGGGGGTTCTACTCTACGGGCCACCCGGCTGTGGGAAGACTCTCATGGCCAAGGCGGTTGCCAACCACGTGAACGCTACGTTCATCCGCGTGGTTGGAAGCGAACTGGTCAGAAAGTTCATAGGCGAGGGAGCAAGGCTCGTTCACGAGCTCTTTGAGCTGGCGAGGGAGAAGGCCCCGACGATAGTATTCATAGACGAGATAGACGCCGTCGGCGCCAAGAGGATGGACGAAACCACTGGCGGTGAGAGGGAAGTCAACAGGACACTCATGCAGCTCCTGGCCGAGATGGACGGCTTCGACCCCAGCGGGAACGTCAAGATAATAGCAGCCACCAACAGACCTGACATCCTCGACCCGGCACTCCTGAGGCCTGGAAGGTTTGACAGACTCATAGAGGTTCCCCTCCCGGACTTCCGCGGCAGGCTTGAGATACTCAAGGTTCACACAAGGAGGATGAACCTGAAGGATGTGGACCTCCGCATAATAGCGGAGATGACAGAAGGAGCAAGCGGGGCGGATTTGAAGGCCATCGCAACGGAGGCAGGAATGTTTGCCATCAGGAGCAGGAGGGAGTACATCACGCAGGAAGACTTCCTGAAGGCGGTGGAGAAGGTCTTCGGTTCGGAGCAGAGGCTAACCCAGCAGATAGCAATGCACGAGGTCATGTACGGCTGATCTCAACTTTTTTATATCCCTTTCTTAAGTATCCTTATGATAACGTGATAAAGAAGGGAAAGACTCTGGTTACACTGAAGGCCATACTCGTCGTTGTTCTCACAAGCGCATACATAATGATATCGGTCAGTCTCACGGCCACGTATTCAAGCACGGCTCCCTAAATCAACGCAACGATAGTGAAAAAGGGAACAGTCTACGTGAACTTTAAGAATGTTACACCACTTGGAGTCCAGAGGTCCGGGGACAGCGTTCGAGTTCTGCTGAGCACCATCAAGAATGCAAACATTAAGTCGCGAGGATCACCATAAAACCCGCCTCCAACGGTAACGTTTACTGGAAACTGGAACTGCCGTGAGATACCCCTGCTAAAGTCTATACACAGAAGGGGAAGTACGTTTTCGACATTGATGGACTGGACGGATGCAGAGAAAGCGGCGTCATCCTAACGTTTACCTTCGATAAAGCCCCCGCTGAGGTGGGAGTAGGGGCAATGTGAGGAATGGACTGAGGCTCTACAACACGGGTGGTCGTTTCTCATTGATAACGGTTAATTCATAGTCCGAATTTAGGAGTTCTTAGTAACGTTTTTGTATAATGAGTATGTTTTTAATTTGAGGGTATAACATGAAAAGGAAATATTTCCTTTTGGCAATCCTGATAATCGCTGTTGTCATAAATGCCTCCGCGATGCTCTACTCCAAGAGCACGGTAAACCTCCGCCCCACCGAGTACCACTCCTCCAGCGGCGAGCACCTCTATCCCACACCGGTTCCCGCCCACGGCACGGCATGGGCCAACTTCAGCAATGCCTTCGTGATAAGCGTCATGAAGGATTCCGGGAAAATAATAGTCCGAGCGGAACCAAAAGAGGGCTACACCATCGAGAGGTTGAAGGTACTGGTTTACAGGCAGTACGGCAACGGCCTCTATGTAGATACCGGACTTGGGGCAGGAAACCTCAAGATATACCGTGAGAAAACGAGAAACGGCGGGGCCATGGTAATTGAGGGCTTTCCTCAGGAAGACCTCGGCAGGGGCAGCGTGGAGCTAATCCTCATGGATAGAGTCCCAGAAATCTTGGAGAAGGTGATTTCTCTCCACGTTGAGGTGGTGGCGAAGAGGGGGTCTAGGAGTTACGGGGGAGAGTGGGACTTCGTGGTTCCAAACCCCTCCGAGTGATTTATAAATCTCCCCTCCGATAAGAACCCGGAGAGAAACATGGTCAGCAAACTCCTCGCCCTCGATGCTTATCCAAACCTGCGCGACCTCGACTTCAGGATACTCAGGGGAGTCGAGCTCAACATGCGCCACCACCGGTGGGTGCCGCTTGAGGACATCGCCAGGTTCGCGAGAACGGACGTCGAAACTGCCTCTTTCCGCCTTGGAAAGCTCGACAACTGGGGACTGGTCGTTAGGAGGAGCGATATTGGCTACATTGGCTACCAGCTCACGATACACGGCTACGACACGCTGGCGATAAGGGCGCTGGCAAAGAAAGGTGTTATAGAGGGAATAAGCCCCGTGCACATCGGTGTGGGGAAGGACGCCGACGTCTACGTTGGGATGACCCCAGGAGGGGAGAAGGTAGCCGTTAAGTTCAACAGAATTGGGGGGAGAACCGCCTCAAGGAAAGCGGCGTACCACTCGGACGTTTTTGCCAACAAGAAGCACACGAGCTGGCTCTACATCTCACGCCTGATAGCGAAGAAAGAATATGATGCCCTCGTCCTGCTCAGTCCAATCGCCAGGGTACCAAGGCCACTAGCGTGGAACAGGCACGTTCTCGTCATGGAGTTCATCGATGGGACTGAACTGGCGGAAATGAGGGACTCTGGCCTCACGAGGGAGGAAGCGGAAGAAATATTAAACCGTGTTCTGGAGGAGTACCTCAAGATAGTGCGCTTTGGGGTAGTTCACTCCGACCTCAGCGAGTTCAACGTCGTTGTAACCGACGGCGATGTCCTTATCATAGACTGGGCCCAGTACGTAACAACCGCGGATCCAAACAGCCTTGACCTCTTGAGGAGGGACTTAACAGTTATAATAAACGCCTTCAGGAGAAGGTGGCGGGTTGAGAAAGAATTTGAGGATGTCTGGGGAGAGTTTGAATCCGCCTGGAAGGAGAGCAGGGGTGAGAGAGATGGTGATTAAGTATGAGCCCATAAACAGACGTGAGGAGATAGCACGGCTCTTCCGTGACGCGATAGAAGCGGAGAACAGGAGAGAGTTAGACGCTGCCAAGAAGAAGCTGGACAAGATAATGGAGCTCGCAAGGGAAGAAGAACCGGAACTCTACTTTGAGGCGTGCTTTAGGCTGGGGGAGATATTCCTCCAGGAGGACAACTACAGGGGCGCCATCAAGTGTGCCCTGCGGGCTATATACTACGCTCCGACCGACGACCTCTTCCGCCTCGGCTTCAAGAGGCTCGGAAACATGCTGTTCCTGATAAAAGAGGCCGGGAAAAAGAAGGAGCTCGCCGAGAACATGGACACTATGAGGGTGCTGCTTAAGGAGGACGAGAACCTCGGCTCATTCTTGGATGCTCTTGTGAAGGTCGCAAATGGGGAGGAAGTGGAGGTTGAGTTCCCGGTAGAGGAAATGAACGAGGCCCTCCAGCTATTCAAAGGATGAGCCCAAGGGTCTTCATTGCTTCTTCCCTTTTTGGTGGAAACGGGTAGTTGTAGGGCTCTTTTCCAGGTCTCTCATTGTAGTAGGGCCTGTTGCAACCTGGACAGCCGTGCGTCATGAAAACCGTCGGGGGTATCATCAACAGCTTTTCCTCGGAAAGGGTAAACCCCCTGATAGAGTCCCCCTCAAAGACTATAGTATCCTCCCCTCCGATGCTCACGAGGTACCTCGCCAGCTGGATTCTTCTATAGCGCTCTACGCTCGGCGGCTTGAGGTTCTCAAGCCTGGTTCCCTTTATCGGCGTGAAGGCAAAGAGTGAGACGTCGGCACCTATCCTCCTCGCTCTGATGAAGGCATCAACGACCTCTCTATCCGTCTCACCGAGGCCGACGATTATGTGTATAACCGCCCTTCCCTGCCCGAAGACATTAACTACCCTTGCCGTAAAATCCCACAGTTCATTCCAGGAGGCATCGGGCTTGATGTCCCCAAAAATCCTCTCGCTGGCGGCATCGAGGCCGACACCAATGTAGTCAACACCAAGGGATTTGAAGCGTTCAAGGGTCTCGGAATCGACTGGCGTTACCGAGATCGAAACGGGTAGGTTAATGGTGGAAAATGCCTCAAGGAGTTCAAAAACATCATCCAGCATTCCGGGATACTCAATCGTCTGGAGGCAGATTCTCGCGAAATCGCCGTTTTTAAGGCGCTCCACTACTTCATCAACCCGGAAGGCCGGCCACACGACGCGGGAGAGCTTTTCCAGGTCGGCTCTGCTGGAGCGGGCCTGGGCGCAGAAGGCGCAGTCGTTGGAGCATCTTCCAGGCCAGTAGGTCATGAGGTAAGCGGTGGTCGGTCTCGCGAGCAGCTTTGCCCTGATTAGACCCATTGCTATGGCCGTTCCATAGGAGACCCTTACCAGCTTAACCATCCCCAGACCTCCGTAGGTAGGGTGCGAAGAGGGTTATAAATGAAACCCCCAGGATGAGGGGAAGAACCGGGAAGACGCCCGTGTAACCCCTGAGCTGGGCGACGTATCCGAGGCTTATCTGTCCGGCCAGCGTTCCGAGGTCAAGGAACATGGTGTATATGCTCGACCCCATCGTCCTTATTCTCTGGGGAAGGTCGCCGAGCGCCATAAGCTGCATCGCGGGAACGGAGAGGCCGAAGCCCGTTCCTATCAGCGCGGCGCTTATGTACGAGCCGGGGGGCAGGAGGGAGAGCTGGAGGGAGATGTAGCCGGCAAGGACGCTCAAGAGCCCGATAACCGTCGGAATCAGCGGGCCGAACCTGTCGGCGCTCTTTCCTCCAATCAGCCTCGTGACGAGGGAGAACGTCCCTATGACCATCATGTAGTAGCCGAAGAGGCTCTGCTTAAGCGAGATTGACTTGTAGTATGCCGGTAGAAAGGTGGTGACGCCCGCGTAGCTGACCGAAAAGAAGAACAGTGTCAAAGAAACGGCTATGAAAGTTGGCTTTAGAAGCTCCCGATAGCTTCCCTCGCTGTGATGCTCCTCGGCCACCACTGGGGGAGCCTCGCGCCAGGCCCAGAAGGCGAAGGCAAAACCCGTGAGGGAGAAGAGGGCGGTAAGGGCAAAGGCCCCTGCGAAGCCAGTAACGTCCGAGGAGTATCCACCGAGAACGGGACCGACTATGTTGCCAACGGAGAACATCATGCCACGCCAAGCCAGTGTCTCACCCATCCTTCCAACGGGTGCCAAATCAACCGCCGCCGCGAGGCTCGACGGGAAGAATATGCCCATGGAGAAGCCGTGGAATGCCCTGGCAAAGGCGAACAGGTAGACGTTGGCAGTAAGGGCAGATACAACGTAGAGAACGCCGGAGAGGGCACCGAATAGAGTGCCACCCATGAGGGCGTGGAAGCGGTAACCCCTGTCCCCAATGAGGCCGCCTATCGGCTTCGAGAGGACGGAGAGGGCGGAAGTCAAACCCGTGACGAGGCCTACCAGAAATGGGTCGGCGTGTAGGCTAACTAAGAATGGGGGAACAACAGGGGAGAGGACGCTTATCCCCAGGAAATACATGAAGAGGGCCAGATTGAGCAGCCAGATGTCCTTCCATGACCCCACTAAACACCAGCCTCCGGCTCCTTCATGCCTTTCCTCATGAAGGCGTGGCTCATGTGCTTGGTGTTCTTGGCGAAGCCGACGTTGCCCTTGGAGTCCACCATTATGATGCCCATCGTGTCCGGGCCAAAGTATTTGGTGGCAAGACTTATCGCGGCCTCGCTTGCCGCTTGAGCGTCCATACCGAGCCTGACGAAGTCGGTAGCACTCTTTGCCAAGGCCAGCTTTATGGCTACCTCACCCAGGCCGGTGCAGGAAGCTCCGGCAACTTCGTTTGCGTAGGTTCCTCCTCCTATTATCGGTGTGTCACCAACGCGGCCGAACATCTTGAGGAAAACTCCCCCCGTTGAGGTTCCGGCAACGACTTCCTCACCGTCAAAGGCCACAGCTCCAACCGTGCTCCTCAGGACTTCGGGGTACTCCTTTATCAGCTCGTTGAGTTTCTTCCAGTGCTTCGTCTCACCGGATTCGATGAGCTTCTTTCTGAGTTCCTCCCACTGCTTCAGTCTCTCGTCGGTTACCGGATTGTACTCCTCAAAACCGAGGAGGCGGGCGAACTTGACGGCACCTTCCCCCTCAAGAAGGACGTGGTCGGTCTTCTCCATAACCTTACGGGCGACGCTTATGGGGTTCCTAACCCCCCAGATTCCAGCAACGGCGCCAGCCTCCAGCGTTTTGCCGCGCATTACGGCCGCGTCCATCTCAACCTTTCCGTCGAGGGTGAGGACACTCCCGGTTCCGGCATTGAAGATGGGGTTGTCCTCGAGGGCCTTTACTGCCTCCTCAACCGCATCGAGGGCCGAACCACGCTTCAGTTCGCGCCAGCCCGCGAGAACGGCTTCTCTGACGCCATCGAGGACCTTCGGAATCCGCTCCTCGTTCCTTATCGTGCCGGCACCGCCGTGGACTATTATCGCAACCATGAGAACCACCGGGAGAAGTCCCCTTCGAAAGGTTAAAAGGATTATGGAAACGGAGTTAGAGGGAAACTAAGAGAACTCCAACGACCGCCAAGAGAAGGCCCTCCATTATTCTCGAATTTGGGGGCTCCTTCAGGAAAAGGATGGCGAGGGCTGCCGTTATGATTGGGTTTATAGCCGAAACCGGCGCCGAAACCTGAGAGCCCACAAGCTTTGTGGAATAGACAAAGAGGTATTGACCGAGGAGCAGACCGAAGAAAGCCGCCCCGGTCAAGACGGTTATCTCCCTGGCCGTCGTGTTCCTGATTTCACCGAACTTAGAGGGGAGGAAAACGCTCGCCCCTATAGCCGCGGAGAGCATCCTAATGCCAGCGAGGGTAAAGGAGTCAAAGTAGCCCGTCAGCCAGTCCATTATGACTATCGCGATGCTCCAGGATAGGGGAGCGAGAAGGGCAAAGGGAAATCCTCTTGGATCGACCTTTTCCTTAACCTCTGCCCTCCTAACGATTACAATGGCGAGGACTATCAAAACGGCCCCGAGAACCTTGTGGAGATAAACCCTGCGGCCGAGAAAGAGAACGGCCCACAGCATCGTCCAGAGGGGGTAGGTTGACGTTATCGGGACGGTTCTCGAAACACCCATCCAGTTGAGGGCATTGAAGTAGAAGTAGTCCCCTATAACGAAGCCAAACTGGGCCGAAATGAAAGCGGCCAGGAGGTATTCCAGCCTGGAGGAGAGGATTTCCCCGAGCTTCCCGGCGGGGATTAGAACCGCTAGATACATGACGGAAACTAGGTAGAGCCGAATCAGGTTCACGGCAACGGGGCTCTTTGAGCGCATTCCAACCTTTATGAGAATGGTTGCGATGGCCCATCCGAAGGCCGAACCCAGCGCCGCGAGAGAGCCGGGGATGAGCGTGTTCATGATCAATGGTGCAAATGGTAAGCTTAAAAGTTTAACGTTTCGATGGATTTCAAAAGAGAGTTCTTAAAGGGAAAAATGGAGTTAATATGAGAGATGATGAGCTCGGCGACCCTGACGGCAGGATGATGAAGATCTTGAGTGCTGAATTGAAAATAGAAAGGAATCTAACTGTGGAACACGGTATGGGGTGGGTAAACGAATACCGATATTTTTATGTCTTTGGGGGCTGTCACTAGCCAAGGGGGGTTGCAAGTACTATGCCTATGAGCGGATTTGTCACATAAAACTCAGCGCTTGCGTCGTAGTTGAAGATACCGAAGTAGCAGGCATTGCTGGTGGGAGATTTAACTTTCATTGTCACGGCGCTCTCAAAGAAAAAGGACTTACCAAACGCTGGAGGGTCGGGTAGCCAGGGCACGTCCTTTTTAAAATCGTATGCATGAAAATCCACGTAGTTGTTTGGATCCAGCGTATGTGTGTCCATTCTAAGATAGTATCCATCGTTGGTATTCACCGAGTAACCTGCACTGGCACTTATCTTGGCTGTTTTCTCTGAATCCAGTTCCACTGTTATGACCTCTGAGTAGCTGCTGGTCATTGGGCCCATATATCCGTCGGGGAGAAAATCATCGACTGCCTCATGTGCCCCCTGCGTGCTCACGCGTAAATGTAGATCCTTGAGGGCAAGGTCTGATGAGGAAACATCTCCACGAACCTTTGTTTTGGCATAGTACTCGGTCGTACTGGAGTCTACGGGGTGGTAATAATAAAAACCTTTGAGCTCAAGGACACCCTTTTGACCAAATGAGGATGACGTTGTCGAAGTTATCCAGTATATCGAGCCCGCGTAGTTCCAGTTTACACTGGGCTCAATAGCTGAAGCAAAAGGCTATCCCAATGAAAGTTGCATCTTTAATGGCGCTGAAGTTTATAGCGAGAGTTACCGCTTTTTCCTTAACGAAAGAATGAGCATAGGGTGATGCCTCAGGACCCGTGAAGACTTTCGTCAGTGGCCTCTGTGGTTGGGTAAGGTGGACGGGTTTTTGGGTTGAGACGTAGGAACTCCCGGTAGCCATTCCAACCATTAGCAGGCCAATGAGGACCACCAAGAGAGACTTTCACTTCAAGTGCTTCACCGTGAGGAGCTTTTATTATATTTACTAATGCTAGGACATACAAATCTTTCTCATTCTAAATAATAAAAATCCGAAAGGAAGGGGAGTTATTGGGCAGCCTAACAAATACACTCTCGAGTAAAAAGCAAAAAATCAACCCTTCAGAAAAGCCTCTACGAGGTTTCTCGTTTCGACAAAGGCCTCCAGTGGAACTCCCTTCGGAAGGCCGCCTACCTCACCATTAACGTCTTTGAGGACCCCTTCCCCGGCACCGAGGAACATTCCCTCGCTGACTATCCCCCTGAAGTTGGCCGGCGGTAAGAGAGCCACCGCAACCCTATTGCCCTCCTTGACCGTAAGGTCGTTCGTGACGACGGTTATTGCTCTGTCGCCGATGTTGACATTGGTGACCAGCAGTCTGTCCGCGTTCGGATGCTTGGCAACGCTCATAACCTCCCCGACCTTTATGTCGACCGCTATAACCGGATCGTTTATCTTTCCCAGGGCGAGCCTTTTGTCAAGGTTCAGAATCGTGTTGAGGAAGAACTTGATCTTTGCTACCGCTTCCTCTACCTTCCCCCGCTCGCTCTTGTCCGCCAGGCTGAGAAGCTTATGGTACCAGTCCTCGCCGCCGAGGGCCTCCACTATTCCGTTGGCCTTCTCCTTCAAAGCCTTCATCTGTGGAGTTCCAACGAGGTCGCGCGGGTCAACGTAAGAATAGCGCATGGCTTGAATTTCCGGAACCATCTCCTTGGCGAGCTGAACGGCCTTTTTCTTGTCCCATTTACCCTTGAACCTGGCGCCCTCCACGGTTTTTAGGAAGAGCTCAACGCTTTTCTCCGCCACGGATAATCGATAGTCCTTGCTTGTATCCCACATGCACTTCACCGCCGAGTTCATGGAGGGCCATGTTCTTAATGGTTTCGTCGGGTATAGCGCGTGCCACGTTGACCGCAAGGAACTCGTCACCCTGCTTGTAGTACTCCCTGGCTATCCTGTGCAGGAGTTTTGAGAGGAGCTTATCGTCGTGGATGAAGTTGGCCAGCCTAGAGGCCAGTTCAGGCTCCCCGATTTTCACGAAGTCCATCGCTAGGCTGAAGACGCTATCATCGCCGATGGCGTAACCGCTTCTCTCAGCCCAGTTGAAGAGGCTGTAGGCGTCTTCAAACAAATCTTTCCCAAGCTCTGGATGGTCGTTGGCGTAGAGCCAGAAGGCTATCTCCATCATGGCCAGCCCGCGGAACTGCCCCGGCATGTAACGGGCCATGAGAACCGCATCGTCTACCCGGTTGTCAGCTAGGAGACGGCGCATGAGGCCGAGGTTACCATCTACAGCAGCCCGTATCAGCTCTGCCCTTGCCCTGGTGTTTCTTGCAGGTAGCTCCAGGCCTATGCTCTCGTACATGGTGGCAGCGAGCTCAAGGTACGCCGCGGCCCACTCACCATCTTCAACGTAGTCCGTGCCCATCACGAGGGAACCGGCGGCTTTGGAGATGAGCTTTATGGCAACGTCCGGTTCGTCCTTTCTGCTCGCAGTAAGGGCCTCAAAGGCACGGTTAAAGAGATCGTAGGCATCCTCGTAGAGGCCTGCCCTGAGAAGGTTCAGGCCAACCCCCACCAACGCCTCGGCGCGCCACATGAGAACGGCTATCCTTTTGGCCGTGGATACGGCCTCTTCCAGGAATTTGAACCCGTTGTCCTCATCTCCGGTTGAAAACAGCGCCTCACCTATTATAGAGAGAATTATCGCTTTAGTCTTGCGGTCATCGGCAAAAAGCCTGGAGTTGATAAGCCCATCGCGAACCTCAAAGTAGTCCGCGCTCTTTTCAACACGCTTTAGAAGCTCCGCCAAAAGCTCCGCTCTAATTATGCCATCCTTCTCCTCGCGGATGGCGTTAAGGGCCGCCTCAACGCGGCCGTATCTCACGTAACCGTCAAGATCAATCATCGGCACACCCCCCGGAAACCCTGATTAGAGCGGGGGCACCATTGCAGCCATCCGGAGGAGCATAACGTCACACTCAACCGCCGTTACCTTACTTTTCTTGCATGCCCCTTATTTCCTTGATGGCCTTTATGACTTTATCCTTAATAAGGATATCGCCTATTCTATTGGCAAGTGTCATTGCCTCATCCACGTTTCCCCGGCGGGCATGGAAGATGGCTATCTCTCCAAGGAGCTCGGAGACTCTGCGCTCATCCCTCAGGAGCCCCGCCAGAATGAGGGCCTCCTTGGCCTTCCCTATCCTAAGGAACTTGTAGGCAACCGCCTCTAGTTCCCTCTCACCTGCGGGGAACTTGCCTACCAGCAGCATTTCAGTAGTGTCCTCGAAAACCGTTCTGGCCAGGTCGTTCATGTCGTGGATAAAAAGCCAGTAAGAGACGTTCAGCATCGTGATCGCTCTGTCGACCGGCGGGAGGAATCGGGCCATCTGAAGTGCCGTGGCGGCTTCTCCCCTCTCAAGGAGCTCGGTAACGGCAAGGGAGCCGCGCCTGAAGACCTCCGAGGCGAGTTCAATTTTATTGTCTATCTCCTTCGCCTGGAGCTTGAACCCAAGGGCCTCGTAAACGCCCCGCGCAAGGCGGTAGAAGTCGATGGCCTTCTCGTTGGGTATTTCCTCCGCGGAATGCTCTATATCCCTCGCCAGCCTGACCATCTCTGACACGACCTCTGAGTAAAGAGCCCTGCCCGATTGAAGTATGTCAAAGGCCCTCTCAAAGGCTCTCAAACCGTCGCTGTACCTCCCGGAGAGCACGAGGGTATTTCCGATTACCCGAAGGACTCCCGCCCGAACCATGGGGGAGGATATTCTTTCGAGGTACTCAAAGGCCCTTCCAAAATGCTCCTCCCCTTCCTTCTCAAGTTCCAGGGCGTAGAATGCCATTCCAACGTACGATTCCGCAACAGCTTTCTCCTTGAGGCCCTTTACTTCTCTCAGCATCTCCAAAAGGGGTGGAATAAAATCTTCTCTATAAGAGCGAGATATGACTTCCACCGTAAGCGCAATCCTCTTGAGGGGATCCCGCTCCTTCAGCGCCTCTGCAAAGGCCCCCCTGTAGTTGCCCAGCCTGAGGAACTCCTCGAACCTGCCCATCTCACTCACCGCCCTTGGATGTTCAACTTTGAACTAGAAAAGGCTTTCGATTGGATTCTATGGCCGCCTCAAGGTTAACTATCACCTCGTTAACAACCGTCCAGGCCATCAGGGGTTCCCGGTAGATGCTCACCAGCTCTCCAGGTGGAAGCCTCCTAAAGTCCCCGTGGGGAAATCCTCCGATGATGACCGCGGGGTTCTCAATCTCCGCCAGTATTTCCCCAAGTTCGCGCCCCCGGACTAGTCTTCCGCCCTCGTGCATGACGAAGATCGCATCTGGGGCTAACTCCTTCAGCAGCTCATTCAGTGTCTTTTTTTCCATCCTGAGAAGGCCCAGCTTCTTTGGAACGCTCCCCTCAACGAACAGCTTCTCCATCAGTCCAACGAACCTGTTGTAGTTCCGGGGTATCCTAGTCTCTGGCTTTACAGTTATCACCTCGTCGTTTCTCGTGTGAACGTAAATCCGGAGGTGACCCTCCCTATTGAGGATGCTCTCCAGGGCGTTCAGGAGGGAGATGTGGATTATATCAGGTCTCCCGCGACGCTCAGCCTCTGGAAGCCCCTTTATAGCGGCGTGATGGTAAGTTGCATCGAGCAGCATCCCCATGGGCTTCTTTCTCCTCCTCCAGGCGTGGCTCTGGATGGCCGGGTGACCCGCAATCCTTTGGGGAACCAGTTCGAGCTCGGATTCAGCCAGTATCAGATGGAGCATTCCCGGTCTCCTCCGTTATTTCAACTCCCCTGTCCCTCAGGTCCTGGATTATCCTCCTGAACGTGTCTATGCGCATTCCGAGTATCTCCGGCGGGATAACGTCGTGAATGCAGCTGCCCTCGGCAACAAGCCTCACAACAGAAGCAGCCGTAAAACCCGTCAGCCTTGACATTGAGGTGAACCCACCCCTCTCCTCATCGTATACAGTGTAAGCCATCCTCGTTCTCTCACCGTTGAGCAGACCGAGGCCTTCCACGCGCATTATCGAGAAGTCGGGGCTCTCGTAGGTCATCAGGGGTGTTATCACCTTCAGGGTGAAGTCGACGTTCTCCTCCTTGAAGAAGCCGAGCTCCTTCAGAACCCTCATCCTCTCCAGGTGCCCCGGCCATCTGAGGGTCCACTCTTCTAGAGTTTCCGCCCTCACACTCTCAAGGAGGCTCCTGAGGCCGTCACTCGGAAACGCCTCAAACTCAAAATCCCCTATCGTAACCTTCTGGGTTTCCCCAAGCGGATCCATGGAGGTGAGCTCCCCACCCCTTATCACCCTCGCCGGCCGGACGTATTCTTCAATTAAATCTCTAGGTGACCATGTAATTCTGTAATAAAGTGGAGATTTGGGAACCTTCGGTAGACCCCCGACGTAGATGCGGCCTGCTTCGAGTGTGTCTATCTCACCCCAGATCCTGCCCATCAAAACGTGGCTGAGACCCGGTGCAAAGCCGGCGTCAAATATAACTGTTACTCCTGCATTCTCGGCCTGATCCCTGAGCTCAAGAGGGTTCTGCGGCATGAATGACACGTCCACCATATCCACTCCCGCCTCGATGGCCGCCCGGGCCGCATTGTATCCCATATTACCTGGAAGAGTTCCGACTATGAGATCGAAGCCCTTCATGACATTGACGAGCTTTTCAAAGTTCGACGCGTCCAACTCCAGCGGAACCGCGAACTCCGAGACCTCCGCCAGTTTCTCCCGGCTTATATCCGCTATATGGACCTCAAAATCATCCCTCAAATCCCACGCAACTGCCTTCCCGATGTTTCCAGCACCGAGAACAAGAACCTTCATTCTTATAACCCCCAGCAGGTTTTTACCAAAGAATCAACCTTCCAGCTCGGCAAGGCCGTCGTCGATTTCAAGAAGCTCCCGCAGGTTCTTTATCTTAATGAAGTTCTCCCTCTCGAAGAGCAGTGCAACGTCGTGCTTGTAGGGCGAGGCCTTCTGAATGAGGAGCGTGTTGTCGTCCATGACGTAGGTAAACCGACCAGGACTGTCGTCGACCCAGGCTATCGGCTCGTCAGGGTGGAGGTCGCGTATGTTCTCGAACTTCTGCAGCATGTCTCTGGTCGTTTTGAAGGTTACAACGGAGTCAAATTCGTCGTACCAGCCCGTTTTCCGCATGAAGATAACCTTTCCCCCAGGATAGGTGTGCTGTCCGGAGAAGCTGATGACCTTCCTCCCCCGTTTCCTAAGGCTTCGGACGACCCTCCGCGCGTTGGGAAAGTCCTGAATGAACTCCGGCATCAGGCGGTAGTACTCGTGGATCGTCCCCTGGGCCACGAGCTCATGTATGACTCCAAGGTGACGATAGGTGAGCTTCCCCTTGATGAAGAGAAAGAGTGCCTGATAGTACTCATCGTAGAGGTCGCTCTCAATGACCGCGGGCATCGTCTTCTCTATCGCCAAACGCAGGGCCCTTTCAACGGCCTGGGTGCTGTCAACGAGCGTTCCATCGAAGTCAAAGAGGTACACAACCATATCTCTCCCTGGCTGAGATGGGAGTGAGGATTATATAACAGTTGCGCGGTGCAAAAAATTTAAAAACTTTCAAGGAGACAACAGTGCAGAATTTTTGCAAGGCTCAGGTTTATAAAGGGCCACGATGAGTTTTGGGAGGTGATGCTCATGGCTTACCACAAGCGTGGTGGAAACCGTAACAAGAAGAAAGGAAGTGGGAGGGGAGGGAACACTGGAGGCGAGGAGATAATCCGCGTCCCACTCCCCCGGGAAGGCCAGGTGTTTGGAATAATCGAGCAGGCCCTCGGTTCCGGCTGGATGGATGTCCGCTGTTCGGACGGAAAGATCAGGAGATGCAGAATCCCCGGAAAGCTCAAGAGAAGGATGTGGATGCGCGTTGGCGACGTTGTCATAGTCCAACCTTGGGATGTTCAGAGCGACGAGCGCGGGGATATTGTCTACAGATACACCAGAACCCAGGTCGACTGGCTCCTCAGAAGGGGCAAGATAAGCAGGGACTTCATAAGCGGCGGCGAAGCCCTCTTCTGACGGCGAAGTGAGGCGCCATGCGGGAGGACGTCATCGAGCGAGAAATAGAGGGCATGCTGGGTCTCCAGGAACGACGGGAGAAGGACAGTGAGCTCTACAAGATAGCCAACGAGGTCTTTGACAGAACGACCAGGGAGACGCTGGCTTACCTCCACAAGAGGGACAAAATTGGAGCCCTCAGCGGCGTTATCAGCACAGGAAAAGAGGCCAACGTCTTCGCGGGCGTGGACGGAGAGGGGAAAAGGATAGCTGTGAAGGTTTACAGGACTTACACCACCGAGTTCCGGAGGATGTGGGAGTACCTGGCATCGGACCCGAGGGTCGGCTACCTCCCGAAGGACATGAGAAAGCTCGTCTTCGTCTGGACGAGAAGGGAGTTCAAGAACCTCCAGAGGGCAATGAAATACGCAGTTAGGATCCCGGAGCCGGAAGTTTTCCGAAACAACGTCCTGGTCATGGAGTTCATAGGTGACGATTCACCAGCTCCCCGCCTGAAGGACGTCGAGAGAGAACTCGAAGGAAGGGACTTTGAAGAGCTGTACAACACGCTCATGTCGGTTATAGAGCGCCTCTGGAAGAGGGGGGAGATGGTCCACGGGGATTTGAGCGAGTACAACGTGCTGCTCCATGATGACCCCGTTGTAATAGACTGGTCCCAGGCAACCGTTAAGAGGAACCGCATGAGTCTGGAACTCCTCAGAAGGGACATACGGAACGTTGTGAACTACTTCGCGAGAAAGGGAGTGAGAACCTACGACCCTGATGAGAAGTTCAGGGAACTGGCCGGGATTTAGGGGTGAGATTATGGACGAGTTCGAGAGGTTACTCAAGAAGTACGAACGCGTTGATAAGGACGGTGCCAGAGAGAGGGAAGAGAAGGGCATAAGCTATGTCTCAAACGGTGAACAGGAGGAGTTCGTCAGGATACCCAAGGAGAGAACGGCCGTCCTAATCGGAAAGAAGGGAAGTACCAAGGCGGAGATAGAGAGGAGAACGGGGACTAAAATTGAGGTGGACAGCGAGACGGGGGAGGTCTTCATAAGCTCCACGGAAAAGACCGAAGACCCCCTGGCCGTATGGAAGGCAAGAGACATTGTGACTGCGATAGGTAGGGGTTTCTCACCGCAGAGGGCGTTCCGCCTGCTGAACGAGGGTGAGACCCTTGAAGTTGTGAACCTGACCGATGTAATCATAGGAAACGACAAGAACGCCCTGCCCCGCATCAGAGGAAGAATTATAGGGAGAAAAGGTAGGACGAGGGAGATTATAGAGGAGATGAGCGGGGCGGAGGTAAGCGTCTACGGAAAGACCGTCGCGATAATCGGCAATCCGATTCAGGTAGAGATGGCCAAAACCGCGGTTGAAAAGCTCGCCAGGGGCTCCCCCCATGGAGTTGTGTACAAATACCTTGAAAGGCGGAAGAAAGATCTTGAACTTGAGAGCACCGCATACTACGAGACAATCGAGGGGAAGGCCCCTGATACCAAAGAAAACCTTGAAGACGACGACTTTTGGGAGGATTGAAGATGGCCGAGGCGAACCAGCTGTTTAAGGAGTTCAAAATCCAGAGCGTAAGCGAGTTCTTCAGGCGAAACGCGGCAATGCTCGGTTACACGGGCAAAGTCCGCTCCCTGACTACCCTCGTACACGAAGCAGTTACCAACTCGCTGGACGCGTGTGAAGAGGCAGGGATAGCACCGTACGTGAGGGTCGAAGTTGAGGAACTCGGAAGCGAACGCTACAGGATTATAATCGAGGACAACGGCCCTGGAATCCCTGAGAAGTACATAACCCATGTCTTTGGAAAGATGCTCGCCGGAACGAAGGCCCACAGGAACATCCAGAGCAGGGGGCAGCAGGGTATAGGTATCAGCGGCGCCGTCATGTTCGCCCAGATAACGAGCGGAAAAGCAACGCGCGTCATCACCTCCACCGGAGATGACAAAATCATAGAGGCGTGGGTTAAAATCGACGTCGACAAGAACGAGGGCAAAATCGTCAAGAAGGAGAAGCACCCGAATCCAAAGGGATGGAGGGGCACCAGGATAGAGTTCGAGGTGAAGAACGTCCGCTACATCCGCTCGAAGCAGGGTGTCTACTGGTACCTCAAGCTAACGGCAATAGCCAACCCGCACGCCCATATAGATCTCATAGAGCCCGATGGAAAGCTCATAATCTTCCCGCGCTCAAGTGAGGAAGTGCCGGAGCCGCCGGTTGAGATGAAGCCCCACCCGCGCGGAGTTCTCACGGACGACGTTTACAGGATGGCCAAGAAGACCAGAAGGAACACGGTGAAGCGCTTCCTCATAGGCGAGTTCTCCAGGATAAGTGAGAAGAAGGTCGACGAGCTGGTGGAGTACGTCGCTGCACTGAGGCTCATAAAAACTGAGAAGGACAAGAACGTCCAGAAACAGCTCTACGAGAGGCTGGCCAAGGGGGATGTTAAGGCGGTTCTCCGCTCCTTCAGGGGGTACACGAAGGTCGTCAAGCAGGTGGCCAAGATAATGGAAAAGCCACCGGAGAAGCTCACCTGGCACGAGGCGGAGGAGATAGTCGAGGCCTTCAAGTACATAAAGTTCTTGGCACCTCCAACTCACGGCCTGAGACCGATAGGCGAGAAGAACATCGAGAGGGGTTTGAAGGGCATCCTCAAGCCGGAGTTCGTTACTGCCGTTACAAGGCCGCCGAAGGTTTACTCCGGTGGAATCCCCTTCCAGGTGGAGGTTGGAGTAGCCTACGGAGGCCAGATTTCACCGGGCTTTGACGTCTTCCGCTACGCCAACAGGGTTCCTCTCCTCTTTGATGCAGGCTCCTGTGTTACAACAATAGCAGCTCGCTCAGTAGACTGGAAGCGCTACAAGGTTGACGACCCGGACAGGACGCCCCTCGTCGTTATGATAAACGTGGTCAGCGTCCACGTCCCCTACACAGGAACCGGAAAGCAGAGCATAGCCAGCGATGAGGATATCTACAACGAGATAAGGCTTGCCATCATGGACGCCGCCAGAAGGCTCCAGACATACCTGAGCGGAAAACACAGGCACCTCAGGCAGGCAAAGAGGAGGAAGACGTTCGAGAAGTACATCCCCGAGATAGCCCGGGCCCTCAGCGTGCTCACCGGTGAGCCGGAAGAAGCCGTCGGCAGCTACTTCATCGGCCTTGTGGAGAGCCATTTCGCCGCGAAGGAAAGCGAGACCAACCCAGCGGAGGTGAGTGAGAATGCCTAAACGCAAGGCCATCCACCGCGAAAAACCAAAGGAGAGGTTCTCATACGACCCAAGTAAGGTTCTGGGGAAGCTTGAGGAGTACGGAAGGCACATCCTTGAGGAGATTAAATCCGGAAAGAACCCATACTTCGACATCCCCATGCGCGGACTGAGTAACGTCTACTTCGACGAGAAAAAGCGCGTCATTAGAATGGGTGACAAACTCTCAAGGCGTTACTTCCTCAACGTGGCCCACGCGAGGAAGTTCATGCAGACCCTCGTAATAATGGCCTACGTGAAGAGACTCGTAAGCGAGAGCAAACACGCGAGCCTTCGTGAAGCTTACTACGCCAACAAGCACACGATTCCGGGCACCAAGGAGAACACCTTTGAAGACCAGAGCGAGAGCGACCCCATCATAGAGGACCTGGAGAGGATGTTTGGAGTCCTCCGTGAGGAGATGCACCTGACGGCGGACAGGCGCGGCTACATCTACGGCGACATCGTCATCAAGGACGGAGAGGACGAGTTCAATGCGAGCAAGCTCGGAAGCGGTGGCTGGGCCGTCCCAGGAACGGTTGAGCACATCCAGTTCCCGGAGGTCAACGTTGACTACGCGCTGGTCGTCGAGACCGCGGCTATGGCCGACCGTCTCATAGAGGAAAAGTTCGCCCAGAAGGAGAACGCACTCATAATAGCGTCCCAGGGACAGGCATCCCGTGGTGTTAGAAGGCTTATACACAGGCTCCACTACGAGGAAGGCCTGCCCATCATCGTCTTCACCGATGGTGACCCCTACGGTTGGTACATCTACTCCACGATAAAGCAGGGCTCCATTAATCTAGCATATCTGAGCGACAAGCTGGCGACGCCGGAGGCCAAGTTCGTCGGCATGACGATGGACGACATAAAGCGCTACGGACTGGAGAACGTCACTGAGAAGCTCAAGGGTATCCCGCCGAACAAAAAAGGCGGTCCGACCGCGGACTACAAGAGGATCATCGAGGAGATGAACTACCCCTGGTTCCAGAACAAAGAATGGCAGAGGCAGCTTAAGATGGCCCTCAAGATGGGGGTTAGGATTGAGCAGCAGGCTCTGGCCAACAAGTCCCTTGAGTTCGTCGCGAGGAGATACCTGCCCGAAAAGATAAACAGTGGTGATCTCCTGCCATGACGACGACGGAAGAACTCGTCGCGCAGGTCAACAAGATACTTGACGATATCGGGATAGACATGGCCGGGTTATTCGAGGAACCCAACATCCCTGTCCTCTCCTACACCCTGCAGAAGAACCTCACGCTCCTGTCTGAGCTGGAGGGGGAGCTTGAGAGACGCGTTGGGGAAACAACACCCTCAACCGGCGGGGTATCTGAGAAAAGCCGCGACCCTCACCTTCAGTGGATATACCGAAAGAAGAGGAACAGGGTTCTTGCACTCGAAAGGCTCAGGGCGTCTATAACAGCCCACAGGATGGCCCTCTCCACAATAACAGCAAACTACGAGTTCCGCCTAGGAAAGACACCAATTCCAGTGGAGGGGCTGAAGAAAGAGGAACTCGGAAAGGTAAAGGTCATCAAAAAGCCAATAACACTGGGGAGGCTTGAGATACTCCCCCATCTGGCATACTCAGGGGACGTGCTCCGCCTGCTCGCGAGGGAGAACCTCTCGGTCAGGGAGAGGTTCAAGGGCATAAAGGGAAGACTGAGGGAAAGGGGCACGGTTCAGACAAAGGGTCTGAGGATTGAAGTTGAATACTGGGAGAACAACAGGCTGAAGAAGGCCCGGCTGGACCTCCCCGCGGACTCCGATATAGAGGGGGAACTGAGGAAGCGCTACGGCAGACGGTTCCGCTGGAGGGTTCTGAGCTTCGTCAAGACCAGGGGGGTTCTCATAAACAACCACTACACCGTGGACAATCTGGCCCTCGCGTACGCCATCCTCGACCCAAAGAGCGGGGCCGAAAAGCTGGGCCTCGACCTGTTCCGCTACTACTTCCTCACATCCTCCACTGAGAGGGAAGGGCTGGGTATCTACCCTGATATGAGGCTCTGCATAGACTGCCACTACTCGATATTCGACCTGCCGTTCAGGGAAGAGCCCGACTTCAGGACAGGATACGGCAGCATGATGATAATCAGGAAGTGCGAGATGGAGGAACTCCTGAAGGGCAGGAGAGTGGACATAAACAGGATTCCCAACTACCTACTCGGGGGGGTTCTCCTGTACGGAATGAGCCCGTGGGATGAGAAGAAGGTCTCGGAGCTCCTTGGAATACCCGAGAAGGAGCTCGAAGAGGCCATAAGGAGGTTCGTGCTGTCCGGTCTCCACACGACCCTGTTCGCAGACACGGAGAAGTTCAGAAAGTTCATGCCAAAGAGCGACAGGGCAAAGCAGTTCCTGGAGCTCCTCCAGGGGTGATGTCATGAGGGTGGAGGTGAAGGCGAAGAACAACTTTGAACTCCTCAGGAGGCTGGATGAGAGCCTCCACGACGGCGTTACTGAGGTCTACGTCAACCTCCGCCCCACCAAGGAGATAGTTGTCCACATTCTGGAGAGAGCTCCCAACGTGAGGAGAATAAGCTGCCCTCCCAGCCTCTACCCCAAGGTGTCAAAGAAGGTCATCAACGCCCTCTTGCAGCTCGGTGTTGAGCTCGTTCCCGAAGGATACCCACGCGGCAGACCCAGGAAATACGACGAGAGAACCGTCAGGCAGGTTCAAGAGCTCCTCAGAAAGGGAACTCCCGCGAAAGAAATAAGCCAACACCTTGGGATTCCCCTCAGGACGGTATACTACCTGGCAAACCCGGATACTCCCCCTCATTCCACTCCCCAGAGGAAGTGAGTTTTAGCAGTTATAATTATATATGGGCCCTTCCACGTTATCCCGGTGGTTTCCTATGGGCAGGTTTGAAATCTCCGAAAATGCAGTGAAAAAAATAGCTGAAAGGCTCAGGGACGAATACGGAGGAAGCAATATTGATTACGTCATTGAGGATATGAAAATTTCAAGGAATGGGGAGTACATCTCGATACTGATAAGGGATGACTATGACTCCCGGTTTCTCCACCTCTTTGACACGAAGGGAAATTCCCTTCCTGGGTGGGAGAGCGGAATCGGGATTCCCTGCCAAGAGGACGTTGTCATCTTTCTAGGCGCTGAAAACGTCGCCGTGTTTATGAAGTGCGGAACAGGAGAAGTAACCATTTATCCATTTAAGGACAAAAACCCAAAAGAAAACGTCATGAGGATAACTTTCTCAAGGCTCCCCATATATGTGAACCTGACGAACATGGAAAGGCTCGTTGTATTCGGGGACATGAACCTTGACTTCAACGCTCCCGGGGAGGTAAGCACCGTTTTTATTCCAAAGCTCCAGGGGGGCTATGCCTTTTTCCACGCCATCCACGACACCGAGGACGAGATTTACATCCTCCACACGTTCAAAGAACCAGGGAAAAATACCCCAGTTTTGAGACTTGGGAGGATTACTTACCCTCCGCATCCATACTATTCCACCCTCGAATTCTGGGACGGCGTGAAGACAATATCAGCCCACTCCCCAGCACCCCCAACAAAGGGGGCGATAGGGGACATAATATTAATTGATCAGGAACCAATAGGCGTCCTTGGGACGAAGCTTGGAAAGGAGCTGTACCTCCTCACCCCAAAGAAAGCGAAGATAATCCCACTCCCAGGTGAGCTTGTGTTCGCAAAGTTCACCGAGAAGGGCCTCTTTTTACTCATTGGCCAATTCAGAGGGTACTTATACGGAGGTTTCGTTAAGTATGACGACCTCTTCCAGAAGAGTTCCCTCAAACTGGAAGAGGTTAGGGACAGGACTGTTTTTGGAAGATACAACCCAGAGGCCGTCGATCCCAAGTTCTCAGGAATCTCAAGGAACGGTGAAATTCTCATCTTGGGTAAGTCCTCAGGAAAAATAAGCGCCAGCGGCAGGTTCTACTACTACGTCCGCCCGGATTCAAACTACCTGTACTCTTTTGTATCTGCACAGACGGTTTCTGAGGAGGGGGAAGTTACGTATAG
Source organism: Thermococcus sp. Bubb.Bath (assembly GCF_012027595.1). NCBI lineage: Archaea > Methanobacteriati > Methanobacteriota > Thermococci > Thermococcales > Thermococcaceae > Thermococcus > Thermococcus sp. Bubb.Bath. The sequence continues at coordinate 653,456 of NZ_SNUR01000001.1, forward strand.
CCAGCTCACCCAGCTTGATGAAACGCTCAAAAGATTCAAAGGGATCATCCTCTACGGCCCGCCGGGAACTGGGAAGACAAAACTGGCCCTTGACCTTTCAAAGGATGCCGACAGGGTGGAAATCGTCACATTCCACCAATCTTATAGCTACGAGGACTTTGTTGAGGGTTTCAGGCCAGTGGAAAAGGGTGGCAACCTGCTTTACATTGTTGAGGATGGCATTCTGAAGAGACTTGCGGTTGAGGCAATTTTCCACAGCCTCCATCCCAATGCCAGAGAGAGTGACTACAAGACGAAAAAAGCGGCCGTCCTTGAGTACCTTAGAACTGAAAAAGGAAGCTTCAAACCACGCGGAAAATTCTACCTCATAATAGACGAGATAAACCGGGGGAACATTTCGAGAATCCTCGGCGAGGTCATAACCCTGCTCGACCCCGACAAGAGGCTGGGTATGGAATACAAAACGAAAATAACTCTGCCATACTCAAGGGAGCCTTTTGCACTGCCGCCCAACCTCTATATAATCGGCACTATGAACTCAACCGACAGGAGCATTGCCTTTCTTGACATGGCACTCAGGAGGCGCTTCGCGTTCCTTGAAATTCTGCCCCGCCCGGAGGAGCTCGGGGACATTGAAGTTGGCAACGTAAACCTCCAGCACCTTCTGTCAACCCTTAACAGGGTGATCGAAGAGGAACGCGGAAAGGACTACACGATAGGACATGGCTACTTCCGAGAGGTTGCAAAGGCAAGGCCAGAGGAGAGAGCCAAGGCACTCAAGGATATCTTCTACTACAAGATACTTCCCCTGCTCCAGGAATACTTCTACGGGAACTGGGAGGCAATAAGGCGCTCCCTGCCGGGGTTCGGATTCATAGACGAGAAAGGAAGGATAATCGAGATGGACGACGACGAGTTCATCGAGGCCCTGCGCAAGCTGGTGACTGAGAAATGAGGGACTTTAGAATCGTGACCCTCTACGAATTTGCGAACAAACCACTAACCGAGCTGAAGAGCCTCGGACTTCAAGTGGATGAACGAGAGATTATAAAGTTCGCCGAGGGAATAAACGCCCTCTACGGTGGGGACAGTCCCGTCTTTACCGTCACCTACGACCCTCGGAGGGACAAGTACTACCTGAGAACTCACGGAAGCGTTGGGTTCGCATACTATCTCAGCGATGAAGGAGTTGTGCTTGTGCAGGTCCTACCAAAGCCCTTCAGATACGAGCGGGAGGATGGCCACTCCCTTCTGTTCCTCTTGCAGCTTTTCAACATGTACTACCAGATGGGCCTAGAACCAAGCGAAATAAAGGATATAGTGTTTGAATACAGCAGACAAAAGGCCCTAGATGAAATCTTCAGGTACCTGTACGTCCTGTTGCTCTCGCGGGCATTATCTAGGGGGCTTTACTATGAATATGGGGAGCTCGAAGAGAGCTCTCAGACAGTCCGCGGCAGGATCCTGTTGGGTGAACTTGCTCGAAGACCACCCTGGAAGGCGGATCTACCGATCAGGTACTCCGTTCTGCTCGAAGATAACCCCCTCAACAGGGTTCTAAAAGGGGCACTGGAAGTTGCCGTAAAATCGGCTCGCCTAAGTGAGACGAGGAAGGTCGGTGGGGTGCTCCTTGACCTCTTCGGGGATGTTGATGACCCCAGGCCAGGGGATTTTGGAAAGGTATCATTCAACCACCTCAACGAGAGGTTTAGAACAGTCTTTAGGCTTGCAAGAGTAATGTACTCCGAACTAGGCACAGGAGGCTCAAGGAGGTTCCTTCCAGGAGTTTTCATTAGAATGGATGAACTCTTTGAAACCCTCGTCTATAAGACGCTGAAGACGGCCCTGGGTCATGATGCGGAGGTAAGGTTTCAGGTCCAGCTCCCCCATGTTATAAAGAATGCAAACGAAATCGAGGCAAGGTTTGGAGCGTTCTTCATGATGGGTAACCCACTCCCGGATATAGTAGTGAGCACGGGAAACGGCACATGCGTCGTGGAGGTGAAGTATAGAAACCTCTACGTGTATCACAAGGCTGAAAATCGACTCTACAGAAAGCTCGTTAGGAACAGTAATGAACTGTACCAAGCTTACACGTATTCCCGCCTCGTCAGCGAGTACAGGGGTTCTGAAAAGGTTCCGGTTATCCTTATATACCCCCGGCTTGAGGGCATTTACAATCATTGGATTCCGGACCTCTTCAGCGCGCGCATGGAGGACACCTTCGAGTTCTTCGATGGGACAAGGGTGGGAGTCTTTGGATACGAGCTTTCAGTAATAGGAGAGGAGATTCTACTCAGAAGAAACTCCGTCGTTATTAATGAGGACACAGCCGAAAACTTGAGATCCTTCATCCTCGCCCTTTGCTCTCCGGGAGAGGTTTAAAAACCTGTCAGCGTACTACCTCTGGGTGAGAGAATGTCAGTCGAGACACAGGAAGAAACTCCCAGGATAAAAGAACCATTGAGAAGGGTCGGAATAACCAACCTCAGAACGGTGGCAAAGATAAACTGGAAAGGAAAGGTTTACACGTTCATTCCGCTCATCGAAGTCACCATAGACGTTCCAGCCGAGAAGAAAGGAATCCACATGAGCAGGCTCATCGAGAGCGTGACCGAAGCAATGAGCGAAGCCGTGGAGGAGGAAGTATTGGAAACCCATACCTCCCTCGAAGAGCTCGGAAAATGCGTTATAGGAAGGCTCGAAGGAAAGCACCCCCACAGGCGCGCAGAAGTCTGGATAAAGACGCACCTGATAATCCCAAGGAAGACCCCAGCCAGCGGGAAGACGAGCTACGAGCCATACGATGTCGAGGTCGGGGTCATCAAGAAAGAGGACGGCTCCTTTGAGAAGGTTCTCCGCGTTAAGGTGGTCGGAAACACTGTCTGCCCCCACGCGATGGCCAACAACAACGGAAAGACCCACATACAGCGCGCAGTTGGAGAATTGGAGATTAGAGCACCGTTCGAAGAGGAGATAACGCTTGAGGACATGATAGACGTCGTGGAGAGTTCATTTAGCCACCCCACCTACACGCTCCTCAAGACCGTTGACGAGAACGCCGTCGTGCAGGGAATGTTCGCCAACCCCAAGTTCGTCGAGGACGTTGCCAGGGAAATATTCGCCAAGGCGAAGGAGAGGTTCAACGGCAAAATCCACGTGCGGGTCGTCAGCAACGAGAGCATCCACAAGCACGACGTTATTGCCGAGACGTGGAACTGAGGAAAAGGCTTTTATCTCATTTTTCATAAATTCAAACGGTGGGAGTATGGGGGTCTCCATCAACGAAGTTCTCCGCAGGATAGACGAGATAGAACGATTTCTACGGGAACTCATAGAGGTCAACCTCCAGCTCATCGAAGAGGTTGAGCCTGAGGAGTGGGAAAAGAAAGCTATAGATGAACGCGGAGAGGACGACTTCGTTGAGTGGGACGTGGTCAAGCATGAGCTTTGAGAACAAAGTTCTGATAAGCAAAAAAGCGCTAAAAGAGCTCTCCTCCCTACCAGAGACGGAGAGAAAGCTTCTCAAGGATCGAATATCCAAGCTCACCTTCTTTCCTCTCGCTCGTCTGGACGTTCAAAAGATTAAGGGCTACGCAAACGTCTACCGCCTCAGGGTTGGAGAGTACAGGGTAATCTTTGAGTACAACAAAAATGAACACGCTGTAAAGGTTTTGAAGGTTAGAAAGCGGGAGAATGTGTACTGAGATACTGCCCCACAGCGACTTGGCGAGTTAAGGTTTTATTCTACTGTACCAAACTCCACTCCGGTGATTAAATGAAGCTCATCCACGACCCGATTCACGGCTACATAGAACTCGACGACTTTGCGGTAAGGCTCGTTGACACGCCTGAGTTCCAGAGGTTGAGGAGGATAACCCAGCTCGGTTTTGCCTTCCTGGCTTATCCCTCAGCGAGGCACACACTCGCTTTGAGCACTCCCTGGGAACGTTCCACCTTGCCAAGAAAATCCGAACCTACAACCCGGAAATCGAGGAAGGAGCCCTCTATGCCGCCTTGCTCCACGACCTTGGGCACTACCCATTTTCCCATACCTTAGAGAGTCTCTTCCCAAGGCACGAGGAAAACACCGTCTGGACAATAAAGCACGGAACCATCGGGGACGTTCTCCGGGAGCAGTACTCGGTTTCAGAGTTCTTGAAGCCCCTTAAAAACTCGGTCGTCAGCGGCGATATAGACGCGGACAGGATGGACTATCTCGTCAGGGACGCGTACTATACAGGGGCGGCTTATGGTGTAGTAGACCTCGAAAGGGTCGTAGGGAACCTTATCTTTGAGGGGGAAAGACTGATAATCGGGGAAAAGGGCCTCATCGCGGCGCAGAACCTACTTCTGGCGAGGGCGATGATGTACCCTACAGTCTACTTCCACCATACTGCAAAGATAGCAGAGAGAATGCTCCGGGAGGCGGTTAAGATAGAGGGGATACCCCTCGAAGAGATTCGTCTGATGGACGAGATAGACCTCGTCTCAAGGCTGAGGGGCAGCGAGAAGCCTGAGGTTAGGGAGCTCATGCAGGCGATAGACAACCGGATGCTCTATAAGCGGGCCTACTGCTCTAGAACAGAACTTGAACCAGGAACTCTCGGAGAGCTTGAAACAGGCCTTAAAGAGGAATTCGGCCACCTTGCGCTCCTGGATTATCCCCCAAAGCCCAAGTACGAGGAGAGGAACGCCTTCGTTAAGGCATGCGATGGCTTGAAAAGACTCAGCGAGGTCTCGCCCCTCGTGAGATCCCTGGTGGATATGAAGGACGTCCACTGGAGATGGTACGTCTACGCGAAAAGGGACGTGATAGATGCCGTCAATAGGTATGTTTCAGATTTTCTTTGAAGTTCTCATGTTTCCAAAACCCTTAAGTACTTCAAGCGCATTTCCTATCCACCAATTTTAAACCGGGAAAAGCTTTATAACCGCACCTTTTAAGTTAAGCCGACAAGCTCATTTGAAGGATAGGTGGTGTCTTATGGGAAGAAGAGAAGAGATGATTGAGAAGATTAAGGAGCTTATGAACCAGCCTGAGAGGATTAGGAACATGGGTATCGCTGCTCATATTGACCACGGTAAGACCACGCTGAGCGACAACCTGCTCGCGGGAGCCGGGATGATCAGCGAGGAGCTCGCCGGAAAGCAGCTCGTTCTCGACTTCGACGAGCAGGAGCAGGCGAGGGGAATCACCATCAACTCGGCCAACGTCTCAATGGTCCACAACTACGAGGGCAACGACTACCTCATCAACCTCATCGACACCCCGGGTCACGTCGACTTCGGTGGTGATGTTACGAGGGCCATGAGGGCCATTGACGGTGCGATTATAGTTGTCGACGCCGTTGAGGGAGTTATGCCCCAGACCGAGACCGTTCTCAGGCAGGCCCTCAGGGAGTACGTCAAGCCCGTCCTCTTCATAAACAAGGTCGACAGGCTCATCAAGGAGCTCAAGCTTGGTCCGCAGGACATACTCAACCGCTTTGCCAAGGTCATTACCGACGTCAACAGGCTCATCAAGAAGTACGCCCCCAAGGAGTTCAAGAGCGAGTGGATGGTTAAGGTCGAGGACGGAAGCGTTGCCTTCGGTTCAGCTTACTACAACTGGGCCCTCAGCGTCCCGTACATGAAGAAGACCGGCGTTTCCTTCAAGGACATCGTCGAGCTCACCAACAGCGGTGATTTGAAGACCCTCAGGAAGAAGGCCCCGCTTCACATTGTTGTCCTTGATATGGTCGTCAAGCACCTCCCGAACCCTCTTCAGGCTCAGAGGTACAGGATTCCACACCTCTGGAGGGGAGACGTTAACAGCGATATCGGGCAGGCTATGCTCAAGTGCGACCCGAAGGGCCCAATGACCATGGTCGTCACCAAGATCATCCTTGACAAGCATGCGGGTGAGGTCGCCACAGGGCGCGTCTGGAGCGGAACGGTAAAGACCGGCCAGGAGGTTTACCTCATCAGCGCCAAGAGGAAGGCCAGGATCCAGCAGGTCGGTATCTACATGGGCCCTGAGAGGATAAACATTGAGGCAGTTCCAGCAGGAAACATAGTCGCCGTCACCGGACTCAGGGATGCCATGGCCGGTGAGACCGTTTCACAGATGGAGATAGAGCCGTTTGAGGCCCTCCACTACGCGAGTGAGCCAGTCGTTACCGTCGCCATCGAGGCCAAGAACGTTAAGGACCTTCCAAAGCTCGTTACAGCCCTCAGGGAGCTTGCCAAGGAGGATCCGACGCTCCACGTTAAGATCGACGAGGAAACCGGCCAGCACCTCCTCAGCGGTATGGGTGAGCTCCACCTTGAGGTCAAGCTCGTCAAGCTCAAGGAGGACTGGAAGCTTGAGGTTGACGTTAGTGAGCCCATCGTTGTCTACCGCGAGAGTGTCAGCAGGGTCAGCCCGATAGTCGAAGGCAAGTCCCCCAACAAACACAACAGGTTCTACATAACCGTGGAGCCGCTTCCAGATCAGATATATGAAGCCATCCACGAGGGGGAGATACCCGAAGGCAGGCCGAAGGACCCGAAGGCTGTCGCCAAGAAGCTTGCCGAGCTCGGTATGGACTACGAGGTCGCGAAGGGCATCGTGGATGTTTACCAGGGCAACATATTCCTCGACAACACCAAGGGTATCCAGTACCTCAACGAGGTAATGGACCTCCTTGTAGACGGTTTCCACCAGGCTATGGACGAGGGCCCGCTCGCCAAGGAGCCCGTCATGAAGGTCATGGTCAGGCTCCACGACGCTAAAATCCACGAGGACAACGTCCACCGCGGTCCGGCCCAGATCTACCCGGCCATCAGGACAGCTATCCACTGCGCCATGATGAAGGCCAACCCGATCCTCTACGAGCCGTACCAGAAGGTCGTCATCAACCTCCCGTACGAGTACATGGGCGCCGCCAGCAGGGAGATCAACCAGAGGCGCGGCCAGCTCATCGACATGAGGCAGGAAGGAGAGGTAATGATAATCATCGCCGAGGCCCCAGTAGCGGAGATGTTCGGATTCGCCGGGGCCATCCGTGGTGCCACCAGTGGAAGGGCCCTCTGGAGCACCGAGCACGCTGGCTTCAAGAGGGTTCCGGGCGAGCTCGCGGTCAACATCATCAGGCAGATACGCCAGAGGAAGGGCCTCGACCCAAACCCACCGAAGGAGCAGGACGTCTGCCCGCAGCAGTGATGCGGGCTTTTCTATCCCATTCTCTTTGTTGAGTCATCGTTTTTCGGCGCCTTTTAGCTCGCTTGATGATACTCCAAAACAAAACATATAACCCCTAATGAAAGATAATCCCATCCATGGCATATACAAAGGTGTGCACAACGCTGGAAAACGGGACCCAGCGCTGTAGGATGGAGCTCTTTGTGTACGACATCGACAGCTGGAAGACTGAAGAGTTCACTTTCCACTACGACTTTGAAGAGTACATCAGGGGATGCACCCGCAGCAACCAATCTCCTGGAAGTATCCTGAAGGGGCTCTACCGTCCAGGAGACACGAATTAACATTATCATAATTTTTCTAAAGCCCCCGTAGTTAACTTTTTAAAGCCGTCCCGCTAGTTAAGGACGGAACTCGTGAGGTCCTCCCTTAAGGGGCAGGTTTCCTGCCAGAGGGGACCGAGGTTCGAAAGATTTAAAAAGCCATCCTAGTCAATGAGGCTAGACCAAAATTTGGAGGTGTTTGAAAATGGCTAAGGAGAAGCCACACATTAACATTGTCTTTATCGGACACGTCGACCACGGTAAGAGCACCACCGTCGGAAGGCTCCTGTTCGACAGCCAGAACATTCCGGAGAACATCATCCAGAAGTTCGAGCAGATGGGTGAGAAGGGCAAGTCCTTCAAGTTCGCCTGGGTTATGGACAGGCTCAAGGAGGAGCGCGAGAGGGGTATCACCATCGACGTTGCCCACACCAAGTTCGAGACCCCTCACAGGTACATCACCATCATCGACGCTCCAGGCCACAGGGACTTCGTTAAGAATATGATCACCGGTGCCAGCCAGGCCGACGCCGCCGTTCTCGTCGTCGCCGCCACCGACGGTGTCATGCCGCAGACCAAGGAGCACGCCTTCCTTGCCAGAACCCTCGGTATCAACTACATGATCGTCAGCATTAACAAGATGGACATGGTCAACTACGACGAGAAGAAGTTCAAGCAGGTCGCCGACCAGGTCAAGAAGCTCCTCATGATGCTCGGCTACAAGGACGTCCAGATCATCCCGACCAGCGCTTGGGAGGGCGACAACATCGTCCACAAGAGCGACAAGATGCCCTGGTACAACGGCCCGACCCTCTTCGAGGCCCTCGACCAGATACCGGAGCCGCCAAAGCCGACCGACAAGCCGCTCCGCATCCCGATCCAGGACGTCTACTCCATCAAGGGTGTCGGTACCGTCCCGGTTGGTCGTGTTGAGACCGGTGTCCTCAAGGTCGGTGATGTCGTCATCTTCGAGCCAGCCAGCACCATCTTCCACAAGGCCATACAGGGTGAGGTCAAGAGCATCGAGATGCACCACGAGCCCATGCAGGAAGCCTACCCAGGTGACAACATCGGTTTCAACGTCCGTGGCGTTGGTAAGAATGACATAAAACGCGGTGACGTTGCCGGACACACCACCAACCCACCGACCGTCGTCAGGCCGAAGGACACCTTCAAGGCCCAGATCATCGTCCTCAACCACCCGACCGCTATCACCGTCGGCTACACCCCTGTCCTCCACGCGCACACCCTCCAGGTAGCAGTCAAGTTCGAGGAGCTCCTCGCCAAGCTCGACCCGAGGACGGGTAACGTCGTCGAGCAGAACCCACAGTTCATCAAGACCGGTGACTCAGCCATCGTTGTCCTCAGGCCAACCAAGCCGATGGTCATCGAGCCGGTCAAGGAGATCCCGCAGATGGGCAGGTTTGCCATCCGTGACATGGGCCAGACAGTTGCTGCGGGTATGGTTATATCCATCCAGAAGGCCGAGTGATTTCCCCGGCCTTTCCTTTACATCCTTTAATGCTTAGGGGGGACTGGAATGCAGAAGGCAAGGATTAAGCTTGCAAGCACGGACATTAAGGCCCTCAACGATGTCACAGACCAGATCAAGCAGATCGCCGAGAGAACCGGTGTCAGAATGAGCGGCCCAATACCGCTCCCGACCAAGAGGATAAGGATAACCACCAGAAAGAGCCCAGACGGAGAGGGCACCGCCACCTTTGACAAGTTCGAGCTTCGTGTTCACAAGAGGCTCGTCGACATCGAGGCGGATGAGAGGGCGATGCGCCAGATTATGCGCATCCGCGTTCCCGAGGATGTCACCATTGAGATCGAGCTCATCTCCTAATTCCTCTTATTTATGCGCCGGGGTAGCCTAGCCTGGGAAGGCGCTGGCCTGGAGAGCCAGTGGGCTCTGCCCACCAGGGTTCAAATCCCTGCCCCGGCGCCAAAAGATTCTAATGCAAATTAATAGCTCTCGCAGTGAATTCCAGCTCCAGTCTCAAAGAAAAATAGCATCACTAGAGCTCCATTTAGTCCATTAAAGCATCAACAAGACCATTAACATTGATTGATTTTTTTAAGATGTTTCCTTGTTGAATGGAAAGAGGAGAAGAGATTTTTTCAGAAAACTTTATAACCTTAATCTCCTACTCTCTCTGTACAGGTTAGTACGGATGAATATGATTGTTCATTGGGGTGAGTGAGATGGAGGAAAAGGCAAAGAAACTTGAAAAGAAGCTCGCCGCCAAGCCCTTGAACTTTGAATCGTTCTTCTCCAAGAAGGCCATGGAAATGAAGGCCTCAGAGATAAGGGAACTCCTCAAACTCGTCGAGACCAGCGATGTTATAAGTCTAGCCGGTGGGCTTCCGGCCCCGGAGACCTTCCCCGTTGAAGTTATAAAGAACATAACCTCGGAGGTTCTTGAGAAGCACGCTGACAAAGCCCTTCAATACGGTACGACCAAAGGATTCACTCCACTGCGCCTCGCCCTCGCAAGGTGGATGGAAAAGCGCTATGGTATACCAATGAGCAAAGTTGAGATAATGACCGTCGCCGGCTCCCAGGAGGCTTTAGACCTGATTGGAAGGGTATTCATCAACCCGGGCGACGTTATAGCGGTTGAAGGACCGACGTACCTCGCGGCCATTCAGGCTTTCAAGTACTATGACCCAGAGTTCCTCTCAATACCCATGGATGACAAAGGGATGATCGTGGACATCCTCGAGGATAAGCTAACCGAACTTGAGCGTGAGGGGAGGAGACTTAAGGTTCTCTACACCGTCTCAACATTCCAGAACCCCATGGGCGTCACCATGAGTGTAGAGAGAAGAAAAAGGCTCGTCGAACTGGCTGATGAATATGACTTCCTCATCGTCGAGGACAGTCCCTACACGGAGCTTCGGTACTCAGGTGAGCCAGTTCCACCAATAAAACACTTTGATGACTATGGAAGAGTCATCTACCTAGGCACATTCTCAAAGATACTAGCCCCAGGCTTTAGGGTTGGCTGGATAGCAGCTCATCCGCACCTCATAAGGAAGATGGAGATAGCAAAACAGAGCATTGACCTCTGCACCAACATGCTTGGCCAGGTAATAGCTTGGAAGTACGTTGAGGACGGCCATCTTGATAGACACATACCCGAGATAGTAGAGTTCTACAGGCCAAGACGCGATGCCATGCTGGGGGCACTTGAGGAGTATATGCCAGAGGGAATCAGATGGACAAAGCCCAATGGCGGAATGTTCGTGTGGGTAACCCTTCCAGAAGGCATAGACTCAAAGCTCATGCTCGAAAAGGCCGTATCGAAAGGCGTTGCCTACGTACCTGGAGAGGCCTTCTTCGCCCACAGAGAGGTTAAGAACGCCATGAGACTCAACTTCACATACGTTCCGGAGGAAAAGATACGCGAGGGCGTGAAGCGGCTCGCAGAGGTCGTGGAAGAGGAACTCCAGAGGATAAAGGGCTGAAAGGCCCAATTCTATTCTTCCTCTCATTTCCACAATTTGCAAAGGCCTTCCGCTCCAAATGTTTTTATACAGAATCGCCCATCTCTCCAAGGTGGTGATAGTGAAACCGCTCATTGGAATCATAGTAGGAAATGGAATAGATCTATCAGAAATCGCTAGACAGTTCTTGGTTGTGAGGAAAGCAGGGGGAATTCCAGCGGCTTTTGACACTTCAGGTGACCCCTTGGACATTGCGAACGTTGTCGATGGGATAGTACTCATGGATGGTCCAGACGTCCACCCCTACTTCTACGGTGAGGACCCCAGCCCCCATCTTGGAAACGTCGACTACAGCAGGGACAAGTTCGAGATAGAGCTCTTCAAAAACGCCCTTAAAACGGAGGTTCCAGTCCTTGGAATAAGCAGAGGAATGCACATAATGAACGTTGCCACAGGAGGGAATCTCTACCAAGACCTCGCAAAGGAGATACCCAAGGCCATAAAACACGACTGGGACATCGGTAACACCAGTCCGTTCCAGCGGCTCCACAGCATAAGAATGAAGACATCCACCCACCTCTATGAGAGCCTGAAAGACAGCTTGAGCGTATCGAGCACGAACGAGGTCTTCCTCCAGGTCAACAGCTTCCACCACCAGGGCATAAAAAGGGTTGGAGAGGGCTTTAAACCCGTCGCCTTTTCAATAGATGGAATTCCCGAGGCAATTGAGATGGATGAGGGGTTCTACATTGGGGTTCAGTGGCGGCCAGAATACCTGGATGAGATGAATGGTCTTTACAAAGCGTTCATCGAAGCAGCTAGAGAAAGCCAGCGCCGCCGCATAAACAGAGAGAACATAGAGCTTGAAGAGCCAAAAAGCTAAGGAACCAAGTGCGAGCCGTCACAGCTCGGAAACGAGCGATAGCCTTCCCGGCACGAACCAAAGGTGATTCCATTTTCTAGAATTTTCTTCTCCGCCTCTTTCAGTATCTCAAACCTCAGCTCGCGCGGCAAGTAGTAATAACCACCGATGCGTTCTCCCTTCTCGTAGAGCGGCCACAGCTTTTTCATCAGCTCTGGAAACTTGGCGAACATCCTCTTTTTCGAGTCTTGACGGAGCTTGAGGGTTGAGACGGTTATGTGACTAACGAACGAGAGTGCATTGAGGGTCTCGTCGAAATCTTCCCAGGTGTAGAACGGGATTATTGGGTCTATGCGAGCGTAAACTGGGATCCCGGCTTCCTTCGCCTTCTTGAGCGCCCGAATTCTGTCTCGTGGGGAGGGAGCGTTCGGCTCCAGAAGTCTAGTCTTCCGTTCATCGACGGTTGTAACCGTTACTCCCACAGCACACTTCAGCTCGCTCAAAACGTCCAAATCACGCTCGAAGATGTCAGACTTTGTGAGTAGAAGGCACCTGACATCGTATCTCCTGAAGAGCTCCAGCACCTTCCGCGTTACCCCCAGTTCCTTTTCCACGGTGGGATAGGGGTCTGAGGAGTACGAGAGGGCTATTATGTATCGCCTGTCGAACTTCCTCAGCTCCCGCTCCAGCTTTGGCAGAAGGCCTTCTTTAGTCCTCACACGGAAGGCGTTTGGGATGTAGCTTGTTATGTAGCAGTAGACGCAGGCATGGTCGCAGCCGGTGTAGACGTTCAGCGTGTACTTGAAGGGGCAGGTACAGAGCTCCGCCTTCCAGGGGTCGAAGGGCCTTATGTACATGCTCTCAAATTGGGAAACTAATTTAAATGCCTTCCCCGAGGGTGAGTTGGTGGTGCTCATGTCGGAACCGGTTAAGGGAAAGGTTGAATGGTTTAAGGATTACCAGTTCATTGGGCGCGTTGAGAGCGACAGCTGCTCTGTGATACTCGGAGAGGGTGGAATAAGTCCTATGAAGCTCCTCCTCCTGAGTGTTGCGGGCTGCACGGCCTACGACGTCGTAATGATACTCCAGAAGATGCGCGAGCCCGTAGAGGGCCTAGAGGTCGAGATAAGCGGTGAGAGGAGGGAGGAGCACCCAAGGATATACAATAAGGTGCACCTCCACTACAGGATAAAGGGAAACGTGAACCCGGAAAAGGCCAAGCGCGCTATAGAGCTCAGCCAGGACAAGTACTGCTCCGCCTCGGCCCACGTCAAGCTCAGCGGGGCCGAGCTGACGTACTCATTCGAGATTCTCCCCGAGGAGTAGCTTTTTAACCCCCTTCACTCCTCATTCTTAGGTGATAGCGTGATAGGTCTCCTCAAGTATTTCATACTTCTCTACGGTGGGCTGTTCGCGATAACGAATCCAATAGGTGCCGTTCCGGTTTTCCTGAGTGTTACCCACGATCTATCTTGGAGAGAGAGGCGGGAGATAGCGACGAAAACTTCTATAACCGTTGTCGTGACCCTCGTCATCTTCGCACTCATCGGCGAGTGGATATTCAAGTTCTTCGGATCAACCACTGACGCGTTCGCCATAGCCGGCGGTATTCTCCTCTTCAAGATGGCCATGGAGATGCTCTCCGGAAAGCTGTCATCTGTAAAGATAAGCACCGAGGAGACCGAGAAGTTCAGCGAAGAAGTGATCACGCTGGAGGAAGTGGCCATAATCCCCCTCGCGATTCCACTTATCTCCGGCCCTGGAGCTATAACAACGGTCATGCTCTACATGGCCAAAAGCGGTCACGTTTCCAATAAGGCGACGGTGATAGGGAGCATAGTGGCGATAGGCCTTACGGTGTGGCTGATCCTCTGCTCCTCAAACAGAATACAGAAGCGGCTTGGAAGAGTCGGCATCAAGGTCATGACGAGGATGATGGGTCTCATACTGACCTCGATGGCGATTCAGATGATAATCAACGGTATAAAGGGAGCTTTTGGCCTCTGAGGGAAAGTTTAATACGCGAAGGGACAACTGGCTCTGGTGATACCATGAGAGGGAACCTGATAAGAATCTTGAGCTCTGTGGAAGAAAAGGCCAACGAGTTAAAGCTCGATGGCTATGAACCGGACGTTGTTCTGGTTGGCAGGAAGGCCTACGAATTCATTAGAGAGCAGGTGAACGAGGAGTTCGGCGGAGACGAGGAGGTGGCCGAGCTCTCTGGAATCAGAGTCAGGATCGTAGAGGAACTGGAGGGGGACGCCGTTGTCATAGACAGCAAAACCCTTGGCATGGGACTTGGGGGCGCCAAACGCTTCAAGGTTGTCCTATAACCCCAAAGACTTTTCCATTTCTGACCTTGACCCTCAGACCCGCAGCCACCAGGAGACTCGTCGCAACAGCAACTATGTCCGCGATGCTCCCGGGGTTCCTCAGATCGCCTTTCTCGCGCAGGAAGGAGTCGAACTCCTCTAGACTTATCTCCCCCCTTAGGGCCCTCTTCGCGCGTTCCATTACAGCCTTGGCTTCTTCTGCCCCCGCTTTTCTGGCGATTAGGGTGTCCACCTTTTCCGACAGAATGCGCAAAAAGACTCTAACGACTGCCTCCTCAAGGGAGTGTTTCTTCAGTTCCTCGACCAGAAGGTCTGCGGTGGAGTAGGATAGGTTGTATGAGTTAATCCACTCACAGAATATCAGCTCCCTTTCACAGCTCATCTCGGCGAGGGCCCAGAGGTTGATCCCGTCGCGGAAGAGTTCCCTGAATGCGTCGTTGCTGTAAACGTCGTATTTGACCCCGCTGGGGATGCCTTTTGGGTTGGCTATCCTTATCGCCCTGTAAAGCTCCATCGTGTCCCTAACAGTTGACTCCCTGATGAGCATGGCCGCTTTTTCAGGCCCCTCCATTATGTTCCTGGCCATTGCAAGGCCCATCATGAGGGGAATGGAAAGCGTTATCACACCGAAGTTTGGGTTTGCGTCCTGGATCTTCCTCGACTCGGAGACGGCTCTTTTAATCAGCTCCCCGATACCCGCTTCGTTTGGCATGATAATACCCTTCCTGACGAGTTCCCCAGTTTCGACCGCCTCGTAGTACACCGGGAGAACCGCGGTGTTGCCGAAGAGGAAGTGGTAGAGACTTAAATCCCTGAAGTCGGCGAAGCGGTTCACGTTGCCCGGCTTGGGGATAACGGCTTCAAGCAGTGGGCCAAGGGTGAATGCCTTAACGATTCTCCAGCGCTCCATTCACACCACCAGGTAGAGGAGTAGGTAGATGATGTAGAGTGCCAAAACGACCTTTCGGAGGGTCTTTTCAGTTATCAAATAGAGGCCCGCGGCTATGAAAGTTATTCCCCAGAAGTACTGCCTTATCGCGTATCTGTAGGGTTCCAGGAGGCTTTTAAGCTCCATTCCAGGGGCAGAGTGCTTTAAAAGGAGGAGAAACCCGAGGAGGACGAGGATGACTCCGAGCTTCTTCCCCATTTCAGTCACCCCTGAAAAGGAGGATTATCCCGAGCAGTATCAGGAGGATAGCCAGTAGGTTTGTTCCGGTAGGTGTGCGGAATAGGAAGAGCGCTGGCAGCGCGAAAACTGCAAGGTACATGGCACCGATTAGGATGAGGACGATCGCTAGGATTTTTAGGAGTTCATTCTCCGACTCTCCGGAGACTACCTTTTCCGCCTCTTTCATGATGTCGTTGAGCCTCTCCTCAACGGGTTTCTCCTCTACATCCCCCTCCTCGGGTATGACGATGGCGGCCAAGAGATAGAGTATCACCATCGTGACCGGATTGAAAACGAGGAGTATAACGAATACCAGCCTAACCAGGGTTGGGTCTACGTTCAGGTACTCAGCAAGGCCGCCCAACACGCCCAGGAACATGCGGTCCTTCTTTGAGCGCACAAGCCTTTTCTCCATGTACTCACCCAAAGGGTAATCCTTTCAGGAACTTATAAGCTTTCCTTAGGCCCTTTGAATACCAGCACGTGTCCCACCCTGGAGAAGCCATGTTCCGCGGGGGTTATCATGCGGTATTCCCTGAAGAAGATGCTTCCAATGGCGAGCTGGGTTGCCAGATCCCAGTGGTGGTAGTCGAAAGTTCCCACCTTTTTGAAGCCCGGGAGCAGGTAGTAGCTCCTCCTGAACGTGCCCCGTCTGATGTCATAGCCCTCGTGTACCGAGGCCAGGCTGTAGTCCTCTCCCCTCTGCTCCACGAAGAACTCCTTGTATCCTACGAGGTAGAGGAAGCGGTAGACTCTGTCCGTGTCCTCGATCATGAAAACCCCGTCATTGCTCAGAACCGAGGCAACGCCGGAGAAAATCTTCACGGCATCAAAGGGGTCGAAGTGTATCATTGTGTTCCCGAAGAGGGTCGCTATGTCATGCTCCCCCACCAGCTCTGGAAGCTCCCGGATGTCTCCTTCAACGGTCTCGACGTCGACGTTTACCCCCCCAATTTCCAGCCACTCGCAGACCCTTCCAAGGTCCTCTCCCCTGAGGTCGACGAGGGTCAAACCCCTAGCCCCCGTTGCCTTGGCAAGGGCGGTACCCACTATCCCAGTCCCGGCACAGAGATCGAGAATCCGCCCACCCCTTGGTAAGTCGGGGTTTTTGAAGAACTCCACGAGCCCTTTGAACCTCTTTCGGGCGCCTTCGTTGTTCGGCTCCATGTAGTTCCTAGCGTATTTGTAGAGCCCCTCAAGGGACATGGTATCACCACGAAAGAAAATTGGTGAAATTATTTAAAGATAACGGGAGATAGGCCCGATTAATAGTATCCTTCCTCATAGGCAGAAGTCAGCATGACGTATGCCGCGTAGAAAATCACTAGCAGAAAAATCGGAATGAGCAGTATTCCTAGAATGTCATTGTCAAAGCCCATCCATACCAGAAAGGCTCCAAATGTCAAGAGCGCAGAGAAGATCGTGAGGGCCTTTGTAAAGCCGCGCGCCATTATCCCTGAAAACTTTGGAGCGAGCTGGAAGACAAACGGCCGGGATGCAAGGAGCGTTAGGCCCATGAAGAGGGCCATCATTGAGCCAAGGACAATGGCCATGCCCCTCGGAAGCTTCGGGGACATGAGCAGGAGAAGAAAAGCGAGGACCAGCTGTGCAACTAAGTACTTTCCGAACCTGGGCGGCTCTATGCTTTTTCCTGGCTTTTCTGGCGCTTCTCTTGAGATGTCTTCAAGCTCGTACTCGCGCCTGGCCACGACGTAGCCGATCGCAAGGACAACGGTGACTCCCCCTATGAGTAGGACGGACATGCCGTAAAGCGGCAGGAAGAAGGAGGAGAGGATAAACAGTACACCAAGTACTATCAGGCCGATTCCAGTTATCTTGTTCGCTTTTTTCCTAGCCTGCTCGCTGAGGTAGGTGTATCCGATTCTGAACCCTATCCCCGGTTCGCCCTTGAGGTTGCGGTCAGTATGCCTCCTATCATGAAAGCCAGTCCAAGGAAAACGCCGTAGAGAACCCTGAGGATGAAGTAGGGATTCAAGCTCCCTCCCCCCTCTCCCGCAAAAGCCTGAAGATCATCCCAAATGTAACGGCCAGGAAAACCCAGACCGAGTATCCAATCCAACCGGACGGGATGTATCCGGCGTTGTAGAGCAGGAGTAGGGCATCCAAGAAGACCAGCCCCAGGGCCATAAAGGTCATGAACTCCGCGAAGGCCTTCCACCCCCTCTCACTGAACCTCAGCTGGGGTGCGAAGGCCGGCTCCTGAAGGAAGTAAGTCACAGCGAGGAAAAGCGGGTAAACCACCAGGGGAAACAATAGAACACCAAGGGTCTTTGAGGCGAAGCTGTCCGGCTTCCCGGAAGCGTTGGAGTGGATAGCAACCCTCCCCGGCAGTTTATCCCACAGCAGGGCCGCAAGGAGGAAGTAAACCCCCATCGCCAGCAACTGGGATAAGAGGTAAGGCCTAACATTGACCCTGATTACCTCTCCCGGCTTCTCTGGAGCCTGGATTGAGAGTTCCTCCTCTTCATATGCCCTCTTTGCAATCCGGAATCCGGCCACGATAACAACGAGGATGCCCGCCAGCATTAAGAGGGTAAAGGTCACTATGTCCACACCGGTGAGGGACAACCCGAAGAGGAAGGCCAAGAGGGAAACCATGGACACACCCACAAAGGTGTTGGTTTTTCCCTCCACGCTTTATCAGACATATAAGTGTAGCCCACCCTGAAGCCGATGAAGTAGTTCCTTTTGTTCCTGAAGGCGAAGGTCAGCAACCCCGCGGCCAATAGGGTAAGTGAGATAAAGATTTCGAAGACCAGCTCACTCATTCAACTCCCCCCAGCTTCCCAAGAACGGACTCGATAGCTTTTACCTCATCTCTGAGCTGTGCAAGAACTCTCCTTCCCGTCTCTGTGATGGAGTAGTACTTCCTTGGCCTCCCCCCAACTTCGGCCCAGCTGTCCCGGAGGAGGCCGAGCTTCCTGAGGCTCTTCAGGAGGTCGTACAATGCTCCTTCGCTCGGCACTAATTTCCCATCGCTCAGCTCCTCCAGCCTCTTCCGTATTGCGTAGCCGTGGAGTTCGCCCTCCCTCTCAAGAACTGAGAGCACTAAAAATGAGTAGAGGCCGGAGCGGAGCTCCTTTCTGAGCTTCTTGAGTGCTTTCTCCTCGCCCTTTCCAAGCAACGCCTCTCACCAGATTACCGTCTCTTCCTCGGGTTCCTTTATCCTGGCAAATGGCAATGTGTAGACGATTAAAGCTATTGATATGACCGCAAAGATGACCTCCAGACCGGTGGTGAACTTCATCGCCAGCTCTTTACTTTCCAAGAAGAGCAGCTGACCGTAGGCCGCTAGCGTATCAACGAAGCCGTGAAGGACGGTCATCTCAAGATAGCCCTTTTTCCCGAAGCCGTTCCTGGCCGCGTAAGCTAGGTAAACCGTGGTGCCGACGTGGAAGAGGACCGCAAAGTAGCGCTCTACCATCGAGAGAAGCGCCTGGAAAACCGGAACGTCGATTTTTCCTCCCGTGGCTGCCACTGCGATGATCGGTGTAACTGCAACGAAGAGAACCTCGGTAATCCCGAAGCCTAGGCCGACGAATAGAGCCGTTCTGGTACCCTTATCTTTGACAAGGAGGTACTTAACTCCCTCCTGGACGAAGCCAGCGACGATGCCCACCCAGATGGCAACGCCAAGAGTAAACGCCGTCCCCCGTGCAATCACATCGGCGTTGCTTCGTATCCCCATTCCAAGGAGCGGGAACTGCTGGATTGGGTTCTGAATGACCATTGCGAGAAGGAAGGCAACTCCACCGAGAATCAGCTCGGCCCATTTCTGCTTCTTGAAGCCGAGGAAATAAACCGTGCCCCAGGCCAGGAGTCCGCCGAGGATGGGAAACGGCGGGAGATACATTCTCACTCCTCCCCCTCTACAACTACCGCGGTCCGTAGGCGTAGACCTCCGCCATCCTTGAGCCGACGTTCGACGTGGCGAAACGGACATTAACGACCGCGTTGGCTCCAAGTTCCTCCGCCTTCTGAACCATTCTCTGGAAGGCTATCTCTCTGGCCTTTGCCATCATCTCGGTGTACTCCTTCACCTCACCTCCCACTAGGTTTCTGAGACCAGCCAGTATGTCCCTCCTCAGATGGGTTGCCATGACGACGCCTCCCCTTGCTATGCCCAGGGTTTTCACAATGCGGTAGCTGGGAATCGTCTCGGTCGTCACGGCGATAACGCCTCCAACTGTCTCCATACCAATCACCTCGATGCATCGAACTTCGAGGTATATGGCGATGAAGAAGTATTTAAGGCTTTCGAGGAAAAGTCAGAAAGGTGATAGAATGCACGAGATTCCCTTCGGTGAGATCCTCAAAAAGCTCCGCGAGCTTAACGCTCACAGGGTGTTAATCCAGACCCCAGAGGGTCTCAAGAGGGAAGCACAGGAGCTTGCGGACTTCATTGAGGAGAACGGAATCGAGGCAATAATAAGCGGGGACATAAACTACGGCGCCTGCGACCCGGCAGATACAGAGGCAAAGAGATTAGGATGCGATGTACTGACCCACATCGGGCACTCTTACATGACGCTCCACCTTGAGGTCCCTACAATCTTCGTGCCCGCGTTTGCGAAGGTGGACGTCGTTCCAGCCCTTGAGAAAAACCTTGAAGAAATCAGAAAGCTCGGAAAGAGGATAGCACTCGTCACGACGGCTCAACACATCCACCAGCTTGAACGGGCGAAGGAATTTCTGGAAAATAACGGCTTTGATGTGCTGGTTGGTAAGGGCGATTCAAGGGTGAGCTGGCCGGGGCAGGTTCTCGGGTGCAACTTCAGCGCGGCGAAGGTTGACGCTGAGGGCGTTCTCTTCATCGGTGCCGGCTACTTCCACCCGATAGGCGTCGCTATGGCCGTTAAGAAGCCGACACTCGCAATCAACCCCTACTCCAGCGACGCGATATGGATGGAGGGGGAAGCGGAGAAGCTCGTGAGGAAGAGGTGGGCGCAGATAGCGAAGGCGATGGACGCTCAGCGCTTTGGAGTGATAACGAGCACGAAGAAGGGACAGCTGAGACTTTCAGAGGCGAAGAGGATAGTTAAACTCCTCCGCGAGCGCGGGAAGTACGCGAGGCTTTTGGCGATGAACCACATAAGCTATCAGGCTTTGGAAGGCTTCGAATTCGATGCCTACGTCGTCGTGGCCTGCCCACGCGTTCCGATAGACGACTACGAGAACTGGAGGAAGCCCGTGCTGACCCCAAGGGAAGTTGAGATTCTGCTCGGTCTTAGGGGAGACTACGAGTTCGACGAGATTCTCGGCGCGGAGAGAAAGGAAGACGAGCCCCTTGGGATAAGTCTACACTCCTGATCCGACACTCTGTTAAAATTTTTTAAAATTTTTCATATTTTGTGTTCGTACTACAAAAGCCTAATAAGGTTTGAAGTAGAAAACAGTACGGCGGTGCACGGTGTCCGGAGAATCAAAGCTCCTCGAGGAGTACCTTAATTCTGGGAAGATTAAAAAGACATCTGAGTTAGTTCTTAACAACGGGGAAGCCTTAACTGCCCTGCTGTCTTTTCTATACAGCAAGGACCCTGAAATAAAGCTGGCGGCAGTTATGGCCCTTGAGGAAGCCCTAAAGAAAATGCCCGACATAATGCGCCTTAGACTTCTAAAGAAGACCTTTGACGGCTTGATAACACTGGCACTGGAAAAGGATGATAGAGTTTCAATCTACGCCCTCAGGGCAATAAAAGCCCTTATTGCTGGACTCCCTCTTGACCCTGAGAGCTTCGTGAAGCTCGGCCACGCGCTCAAAGACATCATAAAGGCGCGCAGGAACGAGATGATCCTCCTGGAAATTCCACCTATTCTTGAGAACGTTAGAATTACCTCCTCGGATCCGAGAGTTCACGACGTTATAGCCAGGCTCCTCCGCTCCAAGAATCTCAGGCTTAAGGCAATGGGACTCAAGCTCCTCCTAAACACGAGCGCATACACGGGCGATCCCTCTCTATTGAAGACGATTTTTTATGAAGTTCGGGACATGCTAACCATGGAGGATACTCTTCTGGTGGACTTCGCCCTGAACCTGCTCCTCGAAATAACCCATCATCCTCTGCGTGAGGAATTCGTTGATGACGTCGCCGGTGTTCTGACCCTCGTGAAGAACCTTGCATTACAAGAACAATCCGAAGTAAGCGACAAGGCGCGGCTCGTTGCAGAGAAGCTTGAGGATGCCGCATACAGATACTACAAAGACCGGCCCGAGGAAGCAAGGAGAAAAATCCAGGAGCTTTTGATAAACGAGCGCTTTTACGAGGCAATTGACCTTGCCCTAGCAGTGGGGGACACCTACGTGCTCAACTGGGTGGCACAGGAGCTTGAGAGGATGGAGAAGAAGAGGTTGAAGATAAACGAGAGGGTCCTACCTGAACCGAAATACCCATTCATACCACAGGAGAGGAAAGCTCAGAAAACCATAAACATACCCAACCTCTACAAGTTCAAGGGTGGAAAGATTGACCTTGAAAAGCTGACCAAAAACATTGAAATACCAGAACAAACCTCCAAGATGCCCGATGAAGATACCAAAAAGGAGCTGGAAAAGGCGATAACCTCTGGAAAAGCTTCCGAACTTACGGAGCTGGCGCTGAGAAAGCCGGAAGCGGTCTTTGAGCTGGAGAGAAAGCTTGAGGAAGGGGACAAGTTTGAGAAAATGGACGCCCTCTGGGCACTCTCAAAGCTCGCCGAGAAAGTCGAACCGAAAGCCACCTTCATTCTGGAGCCTGTTGTGGGGAAGCTCTTCGAGGTTGCCCACTCGACGAGAAACAGATGGATGCGGATAAGGGCCGTGAAGACCCTGGCAACTCTGGCTTTGAAGAGCAGGAGGGGGGATGAGATAGTCGGGAAGTTCCTGGAGGACTACCTCTCCGGAGAGAAGGAGAGAACCGTGCCCGCGCTGGAGTTCTTCAGCTACTACTTTCTGGAAACCTGGGACGAGAAGACAGCCAGGGTGGTCCTCTCTGGGCTGAATGGGTTCCTCGAAGATGATGAGTTCAGATTCGACGCGTTAATGGTGTTTGATGCCATCGTCGCCTCAGTTCCCACAGAAAAGGTGGACCTCCTCAAGGAGTACGTGCCCCTGCTCAAAAGGATCAAAAAGACCGCCTCACCAGACGAGCAGAAGCTCGCGATAAGAATCTTAGAGGAGATGGCCTCGAAGTCAAGGGGCCTGGTTACTCACCGAGCATCTTGATGGCCTCAACGGCGCTCTCCTTATCCTTGACTTTTATTCCGAGGCCCTTCTCGTCGGCCAGCTTCTGGAGAATGGCCCTCGTTGGGAACTCTCCGAGGAAGGTGGTTAGGGTGTAATAAATCTCTTCGGGATTCTTGCCTCCTTCTATGTCCGCAATAGCCCTCTCTATGCTCTCCAGCATCACCGAGAGGAAGGAGTACTTCTCCTTGAGGACGCGGATGAGCTCACTCACCATTCTCAACACCTGCAAACTTCTTCAGGGTGGAGATCACGGTTTCCTTATCCCTCTTATCCGGCTTGAGGTGGAGCTCCATCAGTAGAGTGTAGAAGAACATTGATGCCCCGAACTCCCCGAAGAGCTCCTCCACAGCTCTATAGAACTTCGAAGGGTCTTCGCCGGCGATATCAAGGGTTGCGTTGTATTTGGCATTTAAGTAGGCCTCGAGAGTTGGTAGGAAATGGGGGCCAAACTGGGTTAGGAGCTCCCTCACTGTGGCAACTATGAGGGCCCGGTTGAGCTCGGCCTTCATCTCACTCAATACTTATTCCCCCTTCGCCAATGGTGAAGTCCTTCAGCGTTGGGTCGTTCTTCGAGCGCCTCGCCTTGAGCACGAGGACGTGCCTCCGTAGGGATTCCCCGACCTTTTCGGGCACGTCATAGGTCAGGAATACCAGGCTGTCCACAATGGTGCTGAAGCCCGTGGTTGCGAGCTTGTAGGTGCTCCTGGTAATGTAGGTTAGTATGAAGGTTACCCCCTTCTCCTTCGTCAGGAGCTGGAGGTAGCGAACTGCTTTTATGAACTCCTTCCCGTCCATGTGGCTCTGCATTGCGGAGAGGGAGTCTATAACGAGGACGTCAAAGCCCTCCTTTTCAACGAGCTCCCTTATGAGGGCGTAGTACTCGACGGGAGTCCTCCCCTCCGGAACCATTGAGACTATCCTGAAGTTCTCCTCGAGGCCGAGCTTTTCCAGGGTGTCCCTTAGAGCAGCTAGGCTCTCCTCGTAGGCTATGTAGAGAACCTTTTTTCCGGATTTGGAGAGGTTTGAGGCAAGGTTGAGGGCGAGTATCGTCTTTCCTGAACCCGTTGGGCCAGCTATGAGCGTTATGCTCCCCTCGTAGATGCCGCCCCCAAGGAGTTCGTCCATGCCGGGGATTCCCGTCTCAAAGCGGGACTTTAGAGCTTCGCGCTCGGTGAACTCAAGCTCGGGGATGGCAAGGACCTCAAGGCCCCTCTCTGTTATCACGTACTCGTAGGCGGAGCGCTTGAGCGGCCTGCCGCGCATCTTCGGAATCGTGAGGTACCTCCTTATCACCTCGCCCATCCTCTCAAGCTCGAGAACTATAACGCCGTCAACGACGAACTCCTCAAGGCCAAAGCCCACCATCTTCTCGCCATAGGGTATCTCGTCTATGAGGATGGCCAGGGCGTCGAAGGCATTTACGAGGCGCCCTATGATGGAGTGGAGGAAGGAGCGCAGGTACTCCTCACCGAACATCTGACCAAAGACCGTAACGGAGTCAAAAACTATTATATCGGGCCTGAACTCGACGATGTCATTTATGAGATACGCGATCATACCCTCAAGCTCGTCCTTGGGAACCGTCAGCATGTCGTAGAACCTGAAGAGGCCGGCATCCTCCATCTTCTGGAGATCAATCCCGCTCTGGAGTGCGTTCCTGTAGAACTGCTTCTTCGTCTCCGCAAAGGAAATGTAAACCCCTTCTCCATGTTGTTGTAGAGAACGTGGATTGCCAAGTGTGTCTTCCCCGCACCAGGGTTTCCTGCAAGAAGAATAGTCGAACTCCTCGAAAATCCACCGTTGAGGGCCTTGTCAAGACTAGGTATCTCTGTTGGTATCAGCTCCATCGCTATCCCCCATGATGCAATGATGCGCTAAGGATATAAACAGGTTTCCCTAAAGGTTCGTGGCATGAACGTGAGAATGAAGAAAAAACACCTCGCGATGCTCCTTTCAAAGCTTAGGGGCTTTGAGAGTCCTAAACCGGAACTGGAGCAGTACAGGACTCCCGGCGATATTGCCGCTGAGCTGCTCTGGTTAGCTTACTCTCTCGGCGAGATAGAGGGAAAGGTTATCGCGGATTTGGGGGCGGGAACGGGGGTTTTGAGCATCGGCGCAGTTCTAATGGGTGCAGAAAAGGTCTATGCAGTTGAAACAGATAAAAAAGCCCTCGAAATCGCCCGGGAAAACGCTCGCTCGCTCGGCGTTGAAGAGAAAATCAAGTTCGTAAACGCCGACGTTTCGGAGTTCTCAAAGATCGTGGATACCGTAGTAATGAACCCCCCCTTTGGGAGCCAGAAACCACACGCCGACAGACCCTTCCTCATCAAGGCCTTCGAGGTGAGCGACATCCTCTACTCAATCCACCTTGCAAAGCCAGAGGTGCGGGGTTTCATAGAGGCCTTCACCAGGGACAACGGTTTTAAGATCACCCACCGCCTGACCTTACCCTTCGAGATTCCGGCGCAGTTTCACTTTCACCGGAAGAGGCTCGAGAGGATAATGGTTGACATCTACCGCTTTGAGAGGGGTTGAGATGGGGAAGCTCAAGCTCAGCGACCGACAGCTTTATGCCATAATTGAGGCAGTCAAGCTCGGTGAAGAGGTAAAGCCCAGCCAGGGGGCGAAGAGGAAGGCCTTCGCAAAGTACAGAATCGATGGCTGGGAGAACTCTAAGCTGACTGGTATATTCTACTCCATTCAGAGGCGCTTGGGATTAATAGACGAGGTCATTGAGGGACTCATCGGCGTTTCTCCCCTCATCCTCGACCCCTGGCTGAGGGCGGCTTTGAGGGTGGCCGTTGAAGTGGCGGTCTTCCGCGACCCAAACGAGAAGACCTTCCAGCACCTCAAAGGCATCGCCCAGTTCCTCTCGAAGAGAACCCATCCATACGTGGGCTATTACTACTACGACCTCCTGCCGAGAATTCTCGAATACGTGCCTGTGATAGACTCCGAAGAGAAGCGGCTGAAGTGGGGCTACCTGTTTCCCGAGTGGTTCATAGCGAGGATGCGTGGCCTCCTTGGAGAGGAGGCCGAGGAGCTTCTTAAGGCGCTAAACGAGACCCTTCCGACAAGCATAAGGATAAACCGCTTGAAGGCGAGCATGGAAGAGGTGGAGAACTATTTGAGAAAGAAAAGCGTCCGCTTCGAGAGGAGCGAGAGGGTTGAGACCGTCATCAGAATCCTCGACCCCTTCAACCCCGAGTGGCTCTTCAATAAAGGCTGGGCAATAGCCCAGGAGGAGGCCGCGGCAGCTGCTTCTCTCGTCCTATCCCCCAAGCCGGGCGAAACGGTGGTTGATTTGGCGGCGGCCCCTGGGGGAAAAACGGCCCACATGGCCGAACTCATGAACAACAAGGGTAGAATCTATGCCTTCGACGTTGATAAAGCCAGGATAAAGCGCATGAACGAGGTTCTCAGGAGAACCGGTGTTGAAATCGCCGAAGTCATCAAAGCCGATGGAAGAAAAGCCCCCGAAATCCTCGGCGAAGAAACGGTAGATAGGATCCTCCTCGACGCCCCCTGCACCAGCGACGGCACGATAGCCAAAAACCCGGAGCTTAGGTGGCGCCTCCGCGAGAAGAATATCTCCAAGGTGGTTGCCCTTCAGAAGGAGCTCATAGAGAGCGCCTGGAGAATTTTAAAGCCCGGTGGAAGGCTTCTATACTCGACATGCTCGATACTCCCGGAGGAGAACGAGGAAGTTGTGAAGTGGTTCCTTGAGAGGCACCCTGATGCTGAACTCATACCTTTAAGCGGGCCCTACGACCCTGGCTTCCTTGAAGGAACTATGAGGGCCTGGCCCCACAGACATAAAACCATAGGATTCTTCTACACGCTGATAGAAAAGAAGGGCTGATTTTAGCCCCTGATTAAAGCGAGAGTGAGGGCTCTGATTCGAGTCCCGACTCGGGGGTGAGGGGGGACTGCCAAAGCTTCGGTGTGAACATCTCAAAGAGAAGAACTTTTGGGGTCACCTCGTACAGGTCGATGTTGGCCAGCAGGGTGTTCTTTATGTCCGAGTCCGTAACTGCCATGACGTCGGCCACGAACGGCCCTTTGAGGGTTTCCATGAGCATACCCAGCATAGCCCTTCCGGTTATTCTGCCGTTCGTCCTCAGCGAACGCGCCTCCCCAAGGAGGAGCTTCTCATCGTCAAAGAGGAGGTGGAAGTAGTAGTTTCCGCTCGATAGGAACACCCTAACGAGGGCCCCGTCCCCTATGCGGAGTGCTTCCTGGATGAGCAGAAAGAGATCCTCCGATGATTTGCAGACAACGTTTTCATACATCTTGACCCCTTCCCAGGTCTTCATATCCATCACTCCATGAGATACTATGCGCTCATCCTATTTAAAGATTTTCCAAAATAATTAGCAAAATGTTGAATTTTTCACAACATTAGATTAAATTTGCTAGATTTTATCCAACAAAATTTCGCCAAGCTTCAAAATTTTATGAAATTTTGGAAAAATACCAGCGACAAAACTTCATTACCAGAAGAATGAATGCCTTCTTTGAGTAAACAAAATTGTATAAAACACAAAAAATTGTTAAAAATACAAAAACAGACATCAGCGGAGGAGCTTCACGAACTCCCTCATCCATGCGTAGAGATCTCCTGGATGCCTAGAGCTGACCCAGTTGCCATCGACAACAACTTCTGCATCGACCCACTCTGCCCCTGCGTTTTTTACGTCGTCCCTGATTGTTATCGTGCTGGTTCCCTTCCTGCCCTTGAGGACGCCAGCTGAGATTAGTATTTGCGGCCCGTGGCAGATGCTGGCGACGGGTTTGCCCTCCTCAAACATCTTCCTGGCTATGCTCACTACCCTCTCGTTCAGCCTGACCTTCTCAGGGGCCTTTCCGCCCGGGAGAACGAGTGCGTCGAACTCGTCTGGATCAACCTCATCGAAGGAGAGCTGAGCCTCGACGGTGTAGCCGTGCTTTCCCATAATCTTTCCCCTCTCGAAGCTGGCCACGTAGACCTCGTGTCCCTCCTCCTTGAGGCGGTGGAGTGGGTATATCAGTTCAAGATCCTCAAACTCATCGGCACTCAGAAACAGAACCTTCATGTCGAACACCTCCATAACGTTCAGACCATTGTAGTCATGAAACCTAATTAAGCTTTCGGCCGCAAAACCCTTAAACTCAAAGCCGTTCATCGTTTAGGTGGTTAGAATGGACATGGAGAGGAGAATCGAGCTCATCATGAGAAAACCAACTGAGGAGCTTCTAACGGAGGAGAACCTCAGACACCTCTTGGAAGTTGGAATCCCGATGCAGCACTACATAGGCTTCGAAATAAGCGGTTACATTCACCTCGGAACCGGACTTATGGCGGGGGCTAAAATCGCCGACCTCCAGAAGGCCGGTGTCAAGACGAGAATCTTCCTCGCCGACTGGCACAGCTGGATAAACGACAAGCTCGGTGGAGACCTCGAGACCATCCAGAAGGTCGCGCTTACATACTTCAAGGAGGGCATGAAGCAGAGCATAAAAGTCATGGGCGGCGACCCGGATAAGGTGGAGTTTGTCCTGGCCAGCGAGATACTTGAGAAGGGCGACTACTGGCAGACCGTCATTGACATCTCCAAGAACGTGACCCTTGCCAGAATGATGCGCTCCATCACGATCATGGGCCGCCAGATGGGTGAGGCCATAGACTTCGCCAAGCTCATCTACCCGGCCATGCAGGTGGCGGATATCTACTACCAGGGTGTTACGATAGCACACGCGGGAATGGACCAGAGGAAGGCACACGTTATTGCCATTGAGGTCGCTCAAAAACTCAAGTACCACGCCCTTGAATGGAAGGGGAAGAAACTCAAGCCGATCGCGCTCCACCACCACCTCCTCCTCGGTCTGCAGGAACCGCCTGTCTGGCCAATAGAGAGCGAGGAGCAGTTCAAGGAGCTCAAGACCCAGATGAAGATGAGCAAGAGCAAGCCCTACTCGGCCGTTTTCATCCACGATAGACCCAAAGGGATAAAGGAAAAGCTCAGAAAAGCCTTCTGCCCGGCCAAGGAGGTCAACTACAACCCCGTCCTCGACTGGGCCGAGCACATAATCTTCAGGGAAGAACCCACGGAGTTCACCATCCACCGCCCGGCCAAGTTCGGCGGGGACATAACCTACACCACCTTCGAGGAACTCAAGAGGGACTTTGCAGAGGGCAAGCTTCACCCGCTCGACCTCAAAAACGGCGTCGCTGATTACCTCATCGAACTCCTCAAGCCAGTCAGGGACTACTTCGAGAGGCACCCCGAGCCGCTCGAGCTCATGAACCAGGCGAAGATAACCCGCTGATTTTTTCGTTCTTTTTGCTTTTACTCCCAACCGCTATCTCGGTGAATAAAATGCCAGGAATCGACGAGAAGGACATTGAAATGCTCAAAATCCTCCGGAGAGAGGGCCGGATTACCCTAACTGAGCTGGGGAAAAGGGTGAACCTCTCCCCAGCTAGCGTCAAGAACAGGCTTGAGAAGCTCGAAAAGTTAGGGGCGGTAAAAGGGTATTCTGCAGTCGTCGACCCTGCGTTCCTCGGAAACTACGTTAAAATTCTGTTCCTGATAAAGCTCAGAGTGGAGGGAAGGGATATAGACAGAATCCTCCAATCGATAGCAAGCTCCAGTGAAGTGCAGTCATTATACAGAACCAGCGGCAGAACCCAGGCGGTAATAATAGCAGAATTCAAGGACATGGACAGTATGAAGGAGTTTGCTTCGCGGCTGAAACGTTCCCTCGGAACGACCCTGGAGTACATAGAGTGGAGCGTCGTTTATGAAGCCCCAAAGGAGTGCTGGGTGGAGCGTGGCTGACATGGACATAACGCTCGTGATATTCGACCTCGATGGAACACTTGTGGGGGCCCCAAGGCCATTCTCCGAAATAAAGGAGGAGTTGAGGCAGAAACTCCTTGAGAAAGGCTTAAAAGAGAGTGTCATCGGCGACCTGACCCCAATGTACGAGAGCCTGATAAAGATATCCAAAGCCACTGGAATTCCCTTCGAAGAACTCCACTCGATTCAGGTTGAACTCGAGAAGGAAAGGATGGAGGCGAGCTTCCTCTTTGATGGAGTTAGGGAATCCCTCCAGTTCCTCAGAGAGCGGGGCATAAAAGCCGCAGTGGTGACGAGGAGCTCAAGGGATGCGGCACTCCTTGCCCTTGAAAAGAATGGCATTATGGACTATTTTGATTCCATCGTTGCCAGGGAAGACGTTCCTCCTGAGGACCTCAAACCCGAGCCAGGCCAGATAATGAGGGTTCTCCAGGATCTTGGAATCCCGCCTGAAAAGGCGCTTGTGGTTGGTGACCATGGCTACGACATCATAGCGGCTGGGAAGGCAGGGGTACTAAGCGTTATGATCACCTCCCACGAATCCGGCAGGATGAGCTTCTCGGTTGATGCGACCCCAAACTTTGAGATTCCAACCATGAAGGAATTCGTTCCACTTTTAGAACGCCTCCTATCGAGTTACGTTGTCGTTCCCGCGTACAACGAGGAGAAAACCATTTCATCCGTCCTCAAGGATCTGCTTTGCTATTTTAAGCCCGAGGAGATTGTGGTCGTCAACGACGGCTCGCGTGACAGAACGAAGGAGATAGCCCGTTCCTACGGTGTCCACGTTCTCACCCACCTCGTAAATCGGGGCCTCGGTGGAGCCCTTGGAACGGGGCTGAGCTATGCGATCAGAAGGGGGGCTAAGCTCGTTATAACCTTCGACGCCGATGGACAGCACTTGATAAGCGATGCGCTAAGGGTTATGAAGCCCGTGGCGGAGGGGAAGGCCGACTTCGCCGTTGGCTCCAGGCTGAAGGGGGACACGAGCCAGATGCCCTTCGTCAAGAAGTTCGGCAACTTCGTGCTCGACACCATCACTGCGATCTTTGCACACAAATACGTCAGCGACAGCCAAAGCGGGCTGAGGTGTTTCAGCGGCGAATGTGCATCCAAGATAAGGATTACGTGCGACAGGTACGCGGTCTCAAGCGAGATAATAATAGAAGCGGTTAAGAACAAGTGCCGAGTTGTTGAAGTGCCCATAAAGGCCGTTTACACGGAGTACTCAATGAAGAAAGGAACGAACGTTATGGAGGGCATAAAAATAGCCCTGAACCTACTGTTTGACAAGTTGAGGTGATGGGAATGTACGTGGCCCAGTATGTTGCGATAGTTACGATGCTCTACCTGCTCTGGAGGGTTTTCCAAGACTACAAAAGGGGTAAGATAGAGTGGTCAGGAGTAATCTCATGGGGCCTGATATTCAGCGTGTTCATAGTGATAGCGCTGTTCCCGATCAGGATATCAATGGAGATAAAGAAGGTACTCGGCCTCGGCAGGGGGCTGGATGCACTCTTCGTCCTCTCCATAGGCTTGATATTCCTCCTGCTTTTCCAGCTCTACATCAAAATCGACAGGACAGAGAGGGAGATAACCGAACTCACGAGAAAAGTGGCCATCGAACTTGAGGAAATCAACGAGAAGCTCAAAAAGTTGGAAGAAGCAGAAAAACGCTGACTCTAAGAATCGATCCTTAGGATCAAAAGTTTCCTCCAAAGAGCTCCTCCAGGAACAGCCTCACCCTCTCTTTTTTCAGCTTGAACTGCCGGATTTTTACTATCCCTTTCTCTTGGGCCTCTTTTAAGAGTATTTCGGTGGCCTCGTTGGGATACATCTCCTCGTAGACTACCTCCTTTATGCCCGCGTTGAGGACGAGCTTAAAGCAGACGTCGCATGGAAAGTGGGTGACGTAGAGGGTAGCGCCTTCGAGGCTTATACCTTTCCGAGCGGCCATCGCTATGACGTTCTGCTCGGCATGAACAGCCCTATGACAGTGGCCGTCGACTATGAGACAGCCGACGTCGATACAGTGATCCATTCCCCTCGGCGCGCCGTTGTAACCGGTGGCGAGGATATAGCCGTCTTTAACCGCCACAGCACCCACACGAAGGCGTGGGCAGGTCGCTCGAAGGGAAATGAGTTTCGCTATGAGCATGAAGTACTCATCCTTTGTGGGCCGAAGCTTCCTGATTCGCTCTGCCTTTGCTTCATCAAGAACTACCTCAACGGTCATTCAATCATCTCCTACTGGAGTGAACCATGTCCTCCACGCTAGTAACTATGCGGAAGATTCTCTCCTCATAAGAGGGATGTGTGGGGAAAAGAAGGACGTTTTGGTGCCATATCTGCTTTGAGTTCTTCTTCTCTGGCCTCTCGATGGAGGGCTCTATCCCGGGCAGGGTCTCATTTTTAACGCCCTCCCTAAGGTCCTCGTAATATTTAAGCTCCTCCAGGGCGCGCTTCAGACTCAGCGGAACGTTGAGTATGCGAACCGCGAGATCATCAGCCTTAAACTCCCTGTTTTTCAGAAAGCGCGAGCGCTCGAACTCGTAGTAGACGTAGAACATAAACGCCAGAATGGACACCCAGAAACTCCTGCTTAAAATGGTCAGCAGAATGAACATCACGAAGGAGAATACCCTGAGGTACGTGACGATAGGGAAGAAGATTGTGTCCTTGTTCTTTATGTGTCCCAGCTCATGGGCAGCAACTGCGAGTATCTCCTCCTCATCGAGTATCTCAAACAATCCGAGTGAGAGGACAATATTTCTCCCAAAGGAGTATGCATTGGGGATGTAATCGTCTAGGATGTAGACGCGGAACTTCTCAATACCCGCCCTCTCTGCAAGGGCGCGCACGCCCTCCAAGATCTCCCCGGAGGAGGTTTCTTCAAGGGGGATGTACCTCCTGTCGGGTCTAGGGAGACCCAGTAACCCGATGAAAAGAACCGCTCCCATCGTGACGAGGCCAAGCTCCAGTCCCCACTGGCCGGCAACAGCGTACGCAAGACCAAACAGCAGGGCAATGGGAAGCAGCAACATCCATCTCGCCTCAATCCTTCTTTATCTGGGAGAGATAGGCGTAGGTGGCTTCCCTGAAGTTGCTCATGAGCGCGGTCAGTATGCGCCGGACTACTCTCTCCTCGAACTCCTGCTTCGTGGTCGTCACGTGGTAAACGTACCTCATGCCACCCCTGCCGTGATCCATGCTCCTGCTAAGGAGACCCCTCTCACACAGGCGGTTCATGAGTATGCTAACCGTGGAGCGGCGCATGTCCGGGTGTTCGGTCTTCATGTGCTCATAGACTTCTCCAGCGGTCGCCTCTTTGACCTTCCACATGTATTCCATTATCTCCGCCTCAAGCGGGGGAAGGACCGCCTTTATTCCCTCCTCCGTGAGCTTGAACTCGTTTGGCTCCATGAAGGACCCTCCGTATTAATCTCAAATTCCAAACATAAAAAGCTTTCCACTTGGGGTGAAGAGCAAAGCTTATAAAAGCCAACCCAATACCTCATCGGGGGTTGTGGGCCGGTAGCTCAGCCTGGTTAGAGCGCGGGGCTTTTAACCCCGTGGCCGCGGGTTCGAATCCCGCCCGGCCCGCCAGAAAACAAACTTTTGCCAAGCAAAAGTTTGATCAAAGTTCGTGGTTCTTCTTAAAATTGCCCTTCTACAATGATTTTCGTGATACACAGGCTAAAAAGGCATGAATTCCAAAATTCAGCCTACTAAAAAAGAGTTTCTCTCACTTTGACGCCCTACGGGCGTCTATTACAAAGCAAACTCATAGAAAACAAGCCCACTAAAACTGGAATTCAAAATGAGAGAAGAAGCTTCTAAAGAAAATCTCCTAAAAACAGCACTTTTGACAAGAACCACAAGCTTTGATGAAACTTTGCTTGCAAAGTTTCAGCGCCGCTTTCACTATCGTTCAAGCGTCCTTAACGGATGACGGAATGTTTTTGACTGGTTCAACTGGATTGTTTGAAAAGTGAATGTCCGCGAATACTCGCCTTATTCTAGTGGGATTCTCACATTTAATCGACAATTTTCAAAGGGTTTACTCAGAGTACAACGCCCTTCGGGCGTTAAGAGAAAAACAAACCCGTGGTATCCTGCTAATTCTGGAATTCCATGTATTATCTAGCAAATCGCTGACGACATTCAAGATTTCCCAAAAGCTTCAGCGTTATTTTCACTGGCGTTTAAGCATTTTTAACAGAAGAGGATAAATACAATAAAAAACCAATCCTGGCTAATTTTA
Source organism: Thermococcus sp. Bubb.Bath (assembly GCF_012027595.1). Taxonomy (NCBI): domain Archaea; kingdom Methanobacteriati; phylum Methanobacteriota; class Thermococci; order Thermococcales; family Thermococcaceae; genus Thermococcus; species Thermococcus sp. Bubb.Bath. Next base: position 687,109 of record NZ_SNUR01000001.1, read on the forward strand.
AAAGACAAGATTTCTTGGGGAGAAATAGAAATATACGAAAGAAAAGATCACTAGAGGTCGCGGAGCTTCCGGACTTTCCCGGCCTTGATGTCCACGTAGCCCTCCTTCTCTAGGAAGCGGAGGAGTTCGTCCATCGACTCCTTAGTTGCATGGACGACAAGGCTTCCCTTCTCTGTTGGTATTTCAAGAGGCATGGCGCGGAGGAACGACTTCTCAAGACCTTCAAGGTCTACTTTCCCTGCCCCAAGCGCGTTTAGGACTTCGCTGGCCAGGATGGCCCGCCCAATCAGGGCGAAGTAGACCTTCAAAACGTAGTCCTCTGGGAAATACTTGCCCGCTATCGAGCCCAGAGAGTTAATGCGCCCTATGTCGAGCTCCAGTATCTCAAACTCATACTCGACCACGAGGTCCGTGAAGACGAACTGCTTAACGGTCTCCGGCAGCTTTTCGGGATCCGTGACAAGCTCAAAGGGGAACTTAAACTGGAAGCGCACACCGGCAACGTCCGCCCCCTCGCGGAGCTTCAGATGTTCGCCCTCGGATTCTATTACGCCACCGCGGAAGAGCTGGTCAACGATGTCCGCCACCCACGGGGCCTCGTTGAGGAGCTCTCCAAAGTCTGCTCCTTCCTTCAGGTGCTCAAGGATGTGATAGAGGCTCTCCTTAAACGAGTTGTATCCCTCCATAAGGGCGGCAGAATCAACTCCATCAAGCGCCTTCAAGATAGTACCTATCTCGTCCAGCGTCCCTTCAACAAAATAGCCCACGAAGGCCTCGTACGATGGCCTGCTTTTCATCTCAAACTTAATCCCCGCACCCTTGAGCTCACGGGTAAGGGCTTCCTTAACCGCGATATTCTTCGTTGTCAACCTCATTCATACCACCGGAGGAGAAACGCTAAAAAGCCTTATAGGGTTTTGGTTTTGGGTGGGAAGATGAGTGAGAAGCAGTATCTCCTCGACAAAACGCTGGAGAGATGGAAAGGGAAGAGAATAGCCGTCGGCATAGGCAGCGACGCGAGTTTCTCAGGGATTCTTGGGGGCTTTGACGAAGAGATACTCCTCTTGAAGGAGGTCACCGACTACGCTGGAAACAGGGCGCGGGAGCTCGTGGTGAAGATAGACGACATTAACTGGATAACCCTCCTGTGAGGTGTTCCTATGAGGGGAGTTGCATTCGTTGGATACAAGAAGAGCGGAAAAACCACGACCGTGGAAGCCGTCGCGAGAATCCTCAAGGAGCGCGGCTACCGCGTGGCGATAGCAAAGAGCATGCACTCCGATTTCGACAGGGAAGGAACGGATACATGGAAGTTCTCAAGAGTGGCTGACTCTGTTCTCGTCCGGGCAAACGACACGGATGCCCTTCTCTTCAAGGCGAAGGATATAAACGCCCTCTTTTCGATGGTTTCTGCGGATTTTCTGCTCATAGAAGGCTTCAAATCAGTCCAGCACGTGCCGAGGGTGGTCTGCGCCAGAAACCCGGGGGAGGTAAAGGAGCTCAACAACGGCCTGGCCATAGCGGTAAGCGGAGTTGTAGCTTCCACGGGGGTAACCGAGATTGAAAGTCTCCCCGTTATCGACGCAACCAAAGAACCCGAAAAGCTGACAGACATCGTAGAAAAGCGAGCTTTTATGCTCCCCAACATAGACTGTGGCCTCTGCGGCTTCAATTGTTCTCAAATGGCAAGGATGATAGTCAGTGGAGAGAAAACGCTCAAGGACTGCGTTGTTCTCAGCCAAAAACCTAAAGTGACAGTGAAAATCGATGGCCAGGTTCTTCCAATGAAGGACTGGGTGCAAGAGCTCGTTGAAAAAACGGTAAAAGGCATGTTATCCGCGATGAAGGGTTACCGCGGGGGAAGAAAAATCGAGATAGTCATTAGGGATGAATAAGCCACTATTTAACACTTAAAGTAGTCAATCAAGTGCATCTCCCTGCAATCTTCTTTCCAAACGTAAATATCAGTGGAGAGATTAAAAGGTACACCCGAAGGGAGTACTGAAATATGTAATGGATTTTTCGAAAAGATTTCAGAGAAAAAAGGCGAATACGCACACATTTATTGTTTACAGGGCCGTAAAAGTTTACAACCGTAAAGTATATAACGGAGCACAGAGATATAGATGTTCTGAGATGCACTTTGAAATATTTGAATGAACATAAATGATGAATGAGGTGAAAAAATGAAGATGAAGGCCATTAGTATCGTGGCCATTTTGGTGTTTGCCCTTGTGGCCAGCGGTTGCATTGGTGGAGGTACAACATCCAGTTCTTCAACCACTGGAAGCCAGAGCCAGACCGGCTCCTCAAAGTACACTGGGGAGATAACCATCTACACCGGCGGAACCAGCGGTGTGTACTACCCACTTGGGTCAAAATACGCCCAGCTCCTCAATGATGCGGGCATAAACGCAAAGGCCGTCACCAGCGGTGCCAGCGTGTCAAACGCCCAGGCAATCGGAAACGGAAACGCTCAGGCTGCCATTATGCAGAACGATGTGGCATACTACGCTTACAACGGACTTTATATGTTCAACGGGAAGCCCATAAAGAAGCTTCGCGGTGTGGCCGCCCTCTATCCTGAGACCGTTCAGTTCGTCGTCAAGGCTGACAGTGAGATAAAAAGCCTCCAGGACCTCAATGGCAAGAAGGTCGCCATAGGTGCCCCAGGAAGCGGTACCGCAGTTGCCGCAGAGCAGATCCTCAAGGCAGCCGGTGTCTGGGACAGCATCCAGAAGGTCAACCAGAAGTTCAGCCAGGCCGCCCAGGCCCTCAAACTGGGCCAAATCGATGCGGCCGTTATAGTCTCCGGAGCCCCAACCCCGGCCATTACGGAAATAGCCGTTAACACCCCCGTCAGAGTTCTCCCAATATCCGACGATATACTCAACAAGCTCAAGAACGAGGGCTACATCTTCTACGTGAGGCAGAACCTCTCGAAGGACACCTACAACGGTATGACCGAGGACACCCCAACGGTTGCCGTTAAGGCCATTCTGGTCGTAAGCGCCGACCTCCCAGACAGCGTGGTATACGATATGACGAAGGTTCTCTTCGACAACGTCGATGCCCTCCGCGCTGTCCACGCCAAAGCCAAGTACATCAGCCTCCAGACGGCTCTGGACGGTATGAGCATACCCCTCCACCCAGGCGCAGCCAAGTACTACGAAGAGAAGGGCATGACCATACCCGACAAGATCAAGCCACCCAGCGGGTGAAGCTTTTGAAAAAGGCCCTTCTTTTCTTTTTAATTGCCATTCTGGCGGTTATGATTTTTCCGGTTAACGTCCTTTCGATTCACGATGACAATACTTCGTACGTTACAAGACTGGGCACAGTGGAGCTTACCATCGAATACAATCACAGCGTTGAGCACAGCGAGGTGATAGAGGTGCTGACGGTCAACTCAAGCGGGATGTACGTTAAAAAAATGCTCTGGAGCGACTTCGGGGCAGGCCTGCCAGAGGACATCCAGGGAATGGAGGACGGAATGTACTACAAGAACGTTGATCAGTACATCGGAAAAAGCCTAGACTACTGGTTTATTCCCTTCAACAGGGCCAAAGTTATAGTGAACGGAAAGCTCGTGGTCGCCCCAAAGCACGCCGAACTCGTGAGGTTTAGAATCAGAAGATGTCCCCTCATAATGGTCCTCTTAAGGAGGTGTTGATAATGGCGGAAGAACTGGATAAGGCTGACATAGAAAAGGTCGAGGAGATAATAGAGAGAACGCGTAAGCTGCCGTCGGGACTCGAAAAGATAGTTACAACCGCTGCCATCCTAATCGGCCTGTACGAAATACTGTTCATATTCAACTTCAACGGCACACTATACACGATGTTCTCAAAGATGGGCATCAAAATCTCGGCCCTCCTGTACACTTTCCAGACTCAGCAGGGTGAAGCGTTCGTCCTCGCCATGATACTCCTGATAGCGTTCCTTCTGTACCCGATAAAGAGAACGAGGAAGCACCTCGATAAGGTGGAATGGCACGACTGGGTCTTCATAGCCCTCTCGTTGATAGCCATGTTCTACCTGTTCTTCAGGTATCCGAGCTACGCTCAGTATGCTATGACCTACGACAAAGACATATTCTTTGCCCTGCTGTCGATATTCGTCGTTCTCGAGGCAACGAGGAGGGTTATAGGTTGGGTGCTGCCGGCCGTTGTCCTCGTGTTCCTCGGGTATGCCATATACAACATACACTTTAACTGGCTGGTGTTCACGGAGCACATGTACCTTGCCAGCGAGGGACTGTTCGCCACACCCCTGTACGTCATGACGATCTACGTGTTCGCGTTCATCTTCTTCGGGGCGTTCCTCCTGAAGATAGGCATCAGCGATTACATAACAGAGTTTATGATAACGGTGTTCGGCACGAGGCCGGGCGGGCCCGCCAAGTCCGCCGTTATAGCGAGCGCCCTCATGGGAACCGTAAGCGGCTCCAGCGTCGCCAACGTTCTGACAACGGGAACCTTCACGATCCCTCTAATGAAAAAGGCAGGGTACCCCCCAGAGATAGCCGGTGCCATAGAGCCGGTCTCATCCACAGGTGGACAGCTGATGCCCCCGATCATGGGTGCCGCGGCGTTCATAATGGCAGAGTTCCTGGGGATTCCATATAACAAGATAATAATAGCCGCTATCCTACCCGCCATCGTTTACTACTCCGGAGTTTACCTATTCATAGACAGGGAGACCAAGAGACTTGGACTCAAAGGAATGCCCCGCGAGCACTTCAAGGATCTTAAGTACTTCTTGAGAAAGAGCTACATCCTCCTGCCAATACTCGTCATCACTGTTGCGTTGATATGGGGAATCCCTGCCCACATATCGGCAATTTCCTCACTGGGCGTTGCCATATGGGTGGCGTGGATTTCCAAAGACGACATCCCAGGAAACGAGGCATTATACGTGGCAATCACCTTAATCTCAACGTTTCTGATGTTCCAAAGCAAGAGCACGGCAATAATAAGTGCCGACCTGCTGGTGCTGATGTCGATCGTCCTCATCGGTCTCGCGGCGGCAAGGAAGCTGGTGTACTTCAACGAAAAGCTCCACATCAGCCTTCTCTTCATGCTCTTCGTGGCGTTTGCCCAGTACATTGGGATGAACAGGGAGAACATACTCCTCCTAACCGGAATCCTCGGCATCGTCTTCTCCCTCATAGTTGGCTATGTCTCCAAGACGAGGGATGGAAAGGTGATGTACGCGGCAACGTACGAGTCGATGATAGAGGCAGGAAAAACCAGCACGGCGGTTATGCTGGCAGCCGCAAGCGCTGGCCTCATCCAGGGTTCCCTGACTATAACGGGCTTGGCTTCATCCTTAGGTTACAAAATGGCGTCGTTCACTTCCGGAAACCTCTGGCTCCTGCTCGTCATCACAATGATATTCAGCCTCATCCTTGGAATGGGAGTGCCAACGACGGCCAACTATATTATAACCTCGCTCGTCATGGCTCCAGCAATATACACGGCGGTCTCAAACTTAGCACCCTATGACCAGCCAGTTCCTGGCTTCGGAACGGCGATAGCACTCCTCTCAGCCCACTTCTTCGTATTCTACTTTGGAATCCTAGCCGACATAACCCCGCCCGTTGCACTGGCAAGCTACGCGGGTTCAGCGTTAGCCGGTGGAGACTTCTGGAAGACGGCAATGAACGCGGTTAGGTACGCAATAGCAGGATACATTGGCCCCTACATCTACTTCACCCATCCAGAGATGTTCATCATAACAGTAAAGCACTGGACGCTCATGACAACCGTCCAGGTGATATACGACCTGGGAGCAACGTTGCTCGTGATGTACATGCTGGCCATAGCTCTGACCGGCTGGTTCGGAAAACACCTCAGAAAGGAAGTCAGGGGAATCACAGGAATAATAGGGCTTCTCTCAGCCACGCTGAGCCCGATTATAGTGGGGGCGGGCGTGGTAACCGTTATTGGGCTCAAGCTGTTCGAAGAAAAGCTGGGCAGCTAAAGACCGCACCTTTCCATTCTTCATTCTTTTGTTTATGCTCGTTATTTAGCTGTCAACTGGAATTACCTTTTGTTGGCTGAATGACAGATCTCCGTCCATTAACCTTATAAACAATTGTCATCTTGATGAAAGAGCGGTGATATCATGAAGTGGACGGTAAGACTCCACGGTGGGGAGAACCACGGAAAGGAGATAGTTTTCGAGGCGGAAGACGCTGACCACGCCAGGAGGATTGCCGTAAGGGAACTCAAAGACAACAACGCGATGATCTTCGAGCTTGAAAAACTCGACTGATTTTTCTTCCATTCTTCTGAACACTTATATTTCAATGCTCATATGGATTCATTTTACTGCCAGAAATCAACAGGATTTTCGTTCATTGATGCACATTAAATATCAGTAAAGCTTTTAAAAGCTACGTGGAGTATCTCACTCAGAGTGATACATTGGAGGTGGTCCCATGCTCGCTAGAATAGTATACTATCACAAGAGAAGCATACCCGATGAGGTTATACTCGTCACGAACGACCCGAAGAAGGCGGAGTCCATCGCACAGGAGAAGATGAGAGAGTTCAACGCCGTCGCGTACGAGGTCGAATGGGTTGCATGACGCTCCTCCCCTCCTTGATAAAATCAGAAGGGGGGTACATCCCCCTACACATATTTTGTCCATGAGTTTTTGATATCACATCTTGTTGAGCCAGTGGTCCTTTAGTTCAACCGTTGCTTCCTTCTCGAACTCCCCGCGCTGCTTTCTCTCGGCCTCAATCTTCGGCATAAGAAGGTACACAGCCCCTGCAAAAGAGGCCAGCGCCAGCAGGATAACGGCTGAGGAAATATAACAGGCACAGGCGGTTAAGTAGTGATCCAAGAGGGCATGGCCCAGGTACGAATAGGAAGCCACAAGAACTCCTTCAATCCTCTTTCCGTACCGGAAGAGGAGTATACCCCCTACGAGGCTCACGGTAAAGACCGGATGAATCAACCTCGAGAGGAAGAGGTTGACAAGCCCGAACAGCGAATAGCTATTCCTAGCAACGTAAAAAAGAGCCTCGGTTATCCCGAAGGTGAAGCCCGAAACAAAGGCGAGTGACAGCTTTGTGTCAACCCACTTAGCCTCGTTTTTTGCTATGAGTATGCCCAAAGCCGCCACAATGAGCTTCATGGTCTCCTCAATGGCGGCTATTTTAAGGCCCCGAGCTATGCTTATCACCCTCGAAGCAGGCCTGCCTACGGGCGCAATGGCGAACTCCAGTATTGTTACCACGGCCATAGTGGTCGCAATGCCTAGGAACACGACGATTCCAATTGAAATCCCCGATGGAAACTTTGGTCTGACCTTCATCAAAAACCAGAGGACGACGAGAGTTGTTACGTATGCGTAAATTATAATAAGAATTGCAACATCTACCTGCATCGTATCACCAAGAAGAAGTAGAAATGTTTTCTTTAAAAATATTCTGACATCAAAGAGCTTCCCATGGATAATGGAACAAAAGAAGGAGATATTAACTTTCGCCCTCTATCTCTATGACCTTGACATAAACTGGCATGCTTCCAAGCTCGGAGACCATACTCTGGGCGGCCCCCCTCGAACGGGCCAGCATGACGAAGGCAACGTCTCCCCTGTATCTCGCTTCGGTGAAGCTTATCACATCTCCCCTAGCGATTCCAAGGCCAATAGTCTTTCTAACCTCGTCTTCATACTTCGAAACGAGTTTCTCCGGGATACTCAAAAGGACACCGTAGATCATGATGTCCACCCCCTCTTACTGACTCTAAAGAAAAAGACAGAAAAGAACTAAAAGATTTTGGGATACTGGTCTTATCAAATTTAAGGTACTTCACCCGCGTGATTGCTTGAACTGCTCCTGCATCTTCCTGTAGTACTCCATGGTCTCCTTGCCCACGCTCGGGCCTATCTTCTTGAGGGCCTCCTCAAAGTCCTTCATTGTTACCTTGACTTTCTCCCTGACTTCACTGGCCTTCATGCCGGGCCTGATGATGCCCTCCTGCAGGGCCCTCCTCATGGCGAGCATCGCCGCCTCTCTAACCGCCGCCGCTATGTCTGCACCGGTGTAACCTTCCGTCCTCTTCGCCAGCTCTTCAAGTTTAACGTCCTTGGCGAGTGGGACTCCCTTAGTGTGAACCTTGAATATCTCCAATCTGGCCTTCTCATCTGGAGCCGGAACCAGTATCAACCTGTCAAACCTTCCAGGCCTAAGGAGGGCTGGATCAATAATGTCAGGCCTGTTGGTCGCACCAATAACGACCACGCCGCTGTTCTCCTGGATTCCATCCATCTCAGTGAGCAGCTGATTGATGAGCCTGTCCGTGACGTGGTTAGTATCAGTTCCCCTTCTTGGGGCGATGGCGTCTATCTCGTCAATGAATATCACCGTCGGGGCCGCCTGCCTCGCCTTCCTGAATATCTCTCTGATGTTCTTCTCGCTCTCACCGACCCACTTGCTGAGCACTTCTGGTCCCTTGATGGCTATGAAGTTGGCCTCGCTCTCGTTGGCCACGGCCTTCGCTAGGAGAGTCTTACCGGTTCCAGGGGGACCGTAGAGGAGTATTCCCTTCGGTGGCGTTATGCCGAGACCCATGAAGGCCTCCGGGTACTTGAGCGGCCACTCGACTGCCTCTCTGAGCTCCTGCTTGACGTCCTCAAGTCCACCAACGTCGTCCCAGCGTACGTTCGGGACTTCAAGGAGTACCTCCCTGAGTGCCGATGGCTCAACCATCTTGAGGGCCTCGTAAAAGTCTCTCCTGGTGACCTTGAGCTCCTCAAGGACCTCTTTGGGTATGTGCTCGACCTCGAAGTCGATCTTGCCCTCGCTGATGAGCCTCCTCAGTGCGGCCATTGCTGCTTCCCTGGCGAGCGCAGCGAGGTCTGCACCGACGAAACCATGTGTGGCATCAGCGAGCTCCTCAAGGAGGCCATCGATGAGCTTGGCCCTGACCTCATCGTAGAGCCTCTCGTCGATTTCTCTGAGGATTCCAGGTATCTCCGCCTCACTTGCCTTCTTAACCTTCAGGAGCGCCTTCTCCACGGCGTCCCTGTACGCGTCGTTCTGCTCAAGCTCCTCCAGGATCTTTATGACCGCATCCTTCCTGAATTCAGGCTCAATTGGCATTCCTCTGGTGTGTATTTGGAGGATTTCCTTTCTTCCCTGCTTGTCTGGAACGCCGACCTCAATCTCCCTGTCAAACCTCCCCGGCCTCCTCAAAGCCGGATCGAGAGCATCCGGCCTGTTGGTCGCACCGATGACTATGACCTTTCCGCGGCTCTTGAGGCCGTCCATCAGGGTGAGCAGCTGGCTGACAACCCTCTTCTCGACCTCACCGTGGGTCTCCTCCCTCTTCGGTGCAATGCTGTCTATCTCATCGATGAAGATTATCGCCGGTGCGTTCTCTTCAGCCTCCTTGAAGACCTCTCTAAGCCTCTCCTCGCTCTCGCCGTAGTACTTGCTCATTATCTCTGGACCGTTGATTGCTATGAAGTGAGCGTTGGCCTCGTTGGCGACCGCCTTGGCCAGCAGAGTCTTACCAGTTCCAGGCGGACCGTACAGGAGCACACCCTTCGGCGGCTCAATGCCGAGCTTCTCGAAGAGCTCGGGGTGCTTGAGTGGGAGCTCTATCATCTCACGAACCTTCTGGACTACGTCCTTTAGACCGCCGATGTCCTCATAAGTGACCCCAAGTGCGGCGGCTTTGCTGACCTCCTTAACGGGCTTCTCGCTGATCTGGAATTCAGTGAACTCAGTTATCTGGACGATTCCCGCTGGAGTAGTCGCGGTAACTACGAAGGTCAGCTCCTGACCCAGGATGCCTATTTTGATGTAATCGCCCCTGACTACAGGCCTGCCAACGAGCCTGCTGTGCAGCCACTCAACGAAGTCGCCTCCAAACCTTATCGGCTCAGTTGGAGCGACGATGACCTTCCTGGCCTCCTTAACTTCGGCCTTCCTGAGGGTGACCTCGTCTCCAAGGCCGACCCCAGCGTTCTTTCTGATGGTTCCGTCCATTCTGATTACTTCAAGTCCTTCGTCCTCCGGGTAAGCCGGCCAGACTACAGCCGCTGTGTTCTTGGTACCGATTATCTCGACTATGTCACCTGACTGAACGCCAAGCTCACGCATAGCCCTTCTGTCAATCCTCACTATGCCCCTACCAACATCCCTCTGGTGAGCAGGAGCAACCTTAAGCTTAACCTCCTTTCTCTCGGTCATATCACATCACCTCTCAATTTTTGGTTACCGTTTGTTACTAAAGGATGAACCCTTTATAAACTTTTCGATTTTTCCAAACTGAGGTTACTAAAAGATGGCAGCCCTCAAGATAATAGATACCCAAAACATAGCACATAAGAGAACTCAACACAAAACGATAAAATAAACATCAAAAATTGTCAAAAACTCAAATCAATTCACTCGATCTTAACCTCAAAGCCTCCTTTTTCCTCAGGTTTGGTGGGCTTCTTCTTTGGAACCTCTATCTCAAGGACGCCGTTGTTGTAGCGGGCCTTGGCCTTCTCCGGGATAACCTCCTCTGGGAGCTGGATTACCCTCCTGTAGCCGCTGTAGTAGCGCTCGATCCTTATAGCCCCCTCCTGCTCGAGCTCTTTCTCACGCCTCACCTGAGCCTCAATGTAGACCGTGTCCTCCGTAACCCTGAGCTTTATGTCCTCCTTTCTGACACCTGGGAGCTCGACGGTGATGACGAACCTGTCGCCCCTGTCGAATATGTCGGCGAAGGGCTCCCTCCAGGTCTCGCTCATTTCCATGGTTCTCTCGCCAGGCTCACGGTAGCTCCAGAGCCTCGGACCGTGCATGAAGTCCCTAAATATGGAGTCAATTTCCTCCTGTATCTCCCTCATTATGTCGAACGGGTCCCAGTAGCGGTCCCTCCTCCAGACCATGGCTCTCACCCCCCTGTTCTTTTCTCACCATTAGTAACTAAAAGAGAAGAGTTTAAAAATTTTTCGCATGAGATTTATGGGAGTAAGGGACAGAGACACGGAAAATCACGCTGAACAGACCATGCATACAACCTCAAAAGGAAGGGGAGAACACAAGAAGCAAGGGGGTAAAGGGTGCTTGACGCACCACCTCCGTCCAGTTGTTTGAAAACCCTCCTGCGGCCGCTGGACGGCGGGCATCACTGCCGCGGCCCGCAACACCATTCCAAACACATGGGTTGGGATGAACCTAGGCGTGTTCTGCAGTTATAATTAGTGCATTAATAGTATATTAAGTTTTCGAGAATATTGTTGGACATTAAACATTGAATATGAACATTTAGTTGGGCATATCCAACTAGTAATTAGACAAGTTGCAAAATTTACAAAACACCCAACAACTCAAGGTCGGTTGCTCTCTCTATCGGCAGAGCATCGTAGCCGAGTCCCCGAAGGATCCTCGCGAACTCCTCCGCAAAACCATAGACTGTGAAGATTTTCTCCGGGTTAACCCTCTCAACTATCCTCATCAGCTCCCAGAAATCTGCATGGTTACTCAGCTTAAGCTTTCCAAAACCGGAGACAGTGAGCTCCCACGGCGAGAGGGAGTTTTCTGGACGGGGTGAACAGTACGAGCGGAGGATTACATCCCCATCGGCAGCAACGTTGTTGAACCTTATCCCGAATTTTTCATACACCCTCGAAACTTTTCTAATCTCCCTGCTCGGCCTAACGGTTATGCCGTGTACGTCGAGTATCTTCATAACCTCTTGAGCCTTTCCCATCTGGTTGACGTAGAGGGTCGGCCTCTTCCCCCTATCGAGGGCTTCCTCAACGAAGGCGACCAGCTTCTTCTCGGCTTCCCTTGGCGACGGAAAGGTGAAGTGAGGAACCCCAAAGGTCGCCTCGATCACCAGAAAGTCCGCCTGGGGAAAACGGGCCTTTTCGGCAGTTCTCAGCTTGAACCACTTGGTGTCCCCAGTGTAGAGAAGCGTGCCGTTTTCCAGCCAGAGCTTTATCCCTGCCGAACCGAGCATGTGGCCGGCCGGATAGAGCTTTGCCTTGAAATCGCCTATGTAGAAGGTTTTCCCAAAGGGAACCTCCCTGTAAAAGCCACCCTTCCTCAGGTGGCTGAGGTATTTTGTTGCCTTCGTGGCGAAGATAACCTCACCACTGACGAAGTGATCCGTGTGAGCGTGGCTCTGAAAGGCAAACCGTGCCGAGCTGTCGAGGCCGACGTTTCGTATTATCATTGTTAACAAGTAGGGCGCATCCAATAATAGGGTTTCTCTAGAACTTTCGGATTCTCGATCTCGATGGCGTTTCATGGGAAAGGCTTAAATAGTTATAGACTGAGTATAATACTATGTTGATAACTTTCATTGATAGGGAGAAAGAGCTCGACTTCATGGAGTCCCTCTGGCAAAAGGAGAACTCCTTCCTCCCGATCTACGGCAGGAGGAGGGTTGGAAAGACCCGCCTGGTGAAGGAGTCCATCGGGGGAAAGCCTTCAGTCTACTACCTCGCGAGGAACAGCACCTACCGCGACAACCTGCTGGAGTTCTCAAGAGGGGTTCTTGAGAAATACCCAAGCCCCTACCTCACCCCCTCCTCTTTCTCAAGCTTCGCCGACGTTTTCAGGTATCTTAGCGAGAAGGGGAAACTCATCGTGGTCATCGACGAGTTCCCCTACCTCATCCAGTCCGACAAAAAGGTTCTGAGCGAGTGCCAGTACATAGTGGACGAGGTCGTGAGGAACTCTAAAATCCACCTCATCCTCGTCGGTTCCAGCGTTGGCATGATGGAGGAGCACGTTTTGAGCCAGAAAACCCCTCTCTACGGGAGGAGGGACGGGCAGATAAGGCTCCAGCCTCTGGACTTCTTCAGCTCTTGGAAGCTCTTGGGGGTTGACATGGAAGAGGCCGTGAAGATATACGGGGTAACTGGGGGAATTCCCGCCTACCTTCTCCTCTTCAGCGGCTTTGAGGACGTTAAGGAGGTGGCATTCGCAAAGCAGGGCTTCCTCTACGCGGAGGGGGACTTCCTCCTCTCGAGCGAGCTGAGGGAGCCGAGGGTTTACAAGCTGATCCTCAAGGCCGTTGCTGAGGGAAGGAGGCGCTTCAACGAGATAAGCACCTTCACAGGAATCCCTCGCTCCAATCTCTTCAAGTACGTTGAAGTGCTTGAAAGGCTCGGCTTCCTCAGGCGCGAGGTTCCCGTAACTGCCCCGCCGAAGACCAAGAACACGCGCTATGCTATAGCTGACAACTACGTGGCCTTCTACTTCCGCTTCGTCGAGCGTTATAGAAACGAGGTCGAGCTTGAGAGCCTCGACTTCTGGGGGGAGTTCCTTGAGGATTACAACCGCTACCTCGGGGAGGTTTTCGAAGGGGTTGCCAGGGAGTTCCTTCTGAGGTTAAACCGAGCCGGAAAGCTTCCTTTTAAGTTCACCAGGATTGGAAAGTGGTGGCATAAAGGAGAAGAGATAGACCTCGTCGCCCTCAACGAGAAGGAGAGGGAGGTGCTCTTCGTTGAAGTGAAGTGGAAAGACCTCAAAGAACGGGAAGCGAGAGGAATCTTGAAGGACTTGGAGAGAAAGGGGGAACTCGTTGGACTGGACGGATGGGAGAAAGGCTACGGGCTAATAGCAAAGGAAGTTGAGGGGAAAGAGAGGCTTAGAGAGGACGGCTGGTTAGTCTGGGACTTGGAAGACATTCGCAGAGTGCCCTCTGAGAGATAATTGAAGCGTTCTATCTCGCCAGCATGATAACCGGAATCTTTAAATAGTTGAAGCGCGGGTATTATACTCATGAGTAGACAAAAGTTCGTGGACAGGGAGAGGGAGCTGGCCTTCCTGGAGGAGAGGTACTCCTCTGGAGATGCAGAACTCCTGATAATCTACGGCAGGAGGAGAATCGGAAAGACCGAGCTCCTCCTGCGCTTCGCGAGGGACAAGGAGCACGTCTACTTTCTGGCGAGCGAGAAACCTTACAGGGACAACCTCCGCGAGCTTCAGAGGATGATGGGGAAATCCCTTGGGGACAAGCTATTTTCGAGGATAGAGTTCGGCGATATAGACGAGCTCCTCATCGAGTTCTCAAAGAGGGTAAACGGGAGAAGGGTGGTTCTCATAATAGACGAGTTTCCGTACCTCATTGAGCGCTATAAGCCAGTATTGTCTCTCATCCAGCGGGCCTGGGATATGGAGCTCTCGAAGAGCGACCTGATGCTGATCCTCTGCGGGTCGAGCGTTTCCTCAATGGAGACCGAGGCCCTCGGCTACAAAAGCCCCCTCTACGGCAGGAGAACGGGCCAGTGGAGGGTGGATGAGCTGCCATTCTGGAGCCTGAGGGAGTTCTTCCCTGATTATTCCGCCGAGGATCTCGTGAAGGTTTATGGAGTTCTCGGAGGAATTCCAGCCTACCTCATCCGCTTTGACCCAGAAAAGAGCTTCGATGAAAACGTGATAGAGAGGGTTCTCTCGAAGGGGGCTTTCCTCTACGAAGAGGCCGAAATACTCCTGAAAGAAGAGGTGCGGGAGCCGGCGAACTACTTCGCCATACTCCAGGCGGTTGCGGGCGGGAGGAGCAGATTTGGGGAGATAGTGAACGCCACCGGGCTTGACAAGAGCCTCGTGTCGAAGTACCTAAACGTCCTTGAAAAACTTGGAATGGTGGAACGGGAGGTTCCCGTCACCGCCTCAAGGAAGGAGGCATTAAAGCGGGGCCGGTACTCGATAACGGACAACTATCTCGCTTTCTGGTTCCGCTACGTTTTCCCGAACAGGAGCTACCTTGAGGCAGGGATGGGCCGGGAAGTCTGGGAGCGCTCAAGGGGGGACTTCAACGAGTACATGGGGGCGGTCTTTGAGCGCCTCTTGAGGAAGCCGGAGGTCTTCACAAGGCTGACCGGCTTTGGGTTCACTAAAATCGGCCGCTGGTGGCATAAGGGGGAAGAGATTGACCTAGTTGCCTTAAACGAGAATGAAAGGAAGGTCCTTTTCGTCGAGGTAAAGTGGAAGGAGCTGAGGGAGCGGGAGGCGATGGGGATTTTGAAGGACTTGAAGAGGAAGGCTGAACTTATTGGACTTGATGATTGGGGGAAGCATTACTGGCTGGTTGCTAAAAAGGTCGAAGGGAAGGAAACGCTTAGGAAAGAGGGCTGGCTTGTATGGGATTTGGGGGATTTTGAAGCCCTTTAAGATGTCCACCCAGCCTCCAGCCGGCAGTTTGGGGCCGGCTCGTTGATGCTCCCCCTGAAGAGGAGCGCCTCCCCAGGACAGCCGCCCCTGCACCGCGGGAAGAGCGGACAGGATTCACACCTCGTCCCCGTTAAGTTCCTCTTCAGCTTCTCCCACTCCTTCTTCCTCCAGATCTCTATCAGGCTCTCCTCCCTAACGCTCCCCATTCTAAAGGACGGGTGCCTGAGGATCAAGCAGGGATAAACGTCCCCCGTCGATGAGATGAAGACCTGGGAAGTCCCGGCCTCGCAGGAGTAAAGGGAGTCGGGTTTTACAGGCAGGGGGTCACCCAAAGTTCCACCAAAAACCGGCGTGTCGAGGCCGAGCCTTCTGAGCCTTTCAACCGTCTCCAGGTACTCTCCATAAGGAACCCTTTCCTTCAGCCTTCCAAGCGGGACTCCCCAGCCGACGTTGAAGGAGGAAACGCCAAGTTCATCAACGAAGCGGTAGAGTTCCTCGGTGTTGTTCCTGTTCTCCAGAATGAGCGTGAAGGCCACGCTCACCTTAATCCCTTCACTGAGGAGTGCTCTTATCCCCCCTGACGGCTTTCTCAAAACTCCCCTTCCCCCTAATTTTGTCGTTAACTTCTCTTGTCCCGTCGAGGGAAACTTGGACTTCATCCCACTCATCAAGGAGGGAGGCGAGCCTTTCGGCATTCTCCTCCAGCAGGGTGCCGTTGGTGAGTACCCTAACCGCCAAATCTCTCTCCTTCGCGCGGGGGAGGATTTCAAAGAAGCCCGGGTGAGTTAAAGGTTCCCCGCCGGTGAGTGTGAGCCTTATCGCGTATTCGCTGATTTCGTCAACGAGTTTGAGCCACTCTTCAGTTTTCAGCTCGTTTGGCAGTGGTTCGCCGGCGGCGACTATGCAGTGGGTGCAGTGGAGGTTGCAGCCCCTCGTCAGCTCGAATATCACTGAGGCTGGGCTTGAGAGCCTCTCTTTTATTATTCCAAGGGGGTTGAGGTGGCCGATGAAGTCGTTTAGGGTGTATTTCTTCCCGTTATAAGCCTTCATTTCTTCGATGAGCTTCAGGCCTTCCTTGCTCTTCTCTTTCACCTCTCGGTACTCTTCCTCGTCGAGCTGGAATACTCCACCGCTTTCAGGACAGTAGGCTAAGGCACCGCCTACTTTTGGCTCGTGGAAGAGAAATGGAATCCCCCTCATTGTCACATCACTCAGGTTAAATCCGCCTCTCACCTTAAGTTCATTATCCTTCCGAAACCTTTAACTAATTTCGTTTCGATAGGTCTCTGGGTGTTGAGATGGAAACCTACGTAATCGAGACCGACAAGCTCACCAAGTTCTTCGGCAAGAGGAACGTGGTTTACCACCTCAACCTAATGGTTCCAGAGGGAGCCGTCTACGGGTTTCTCGGACCGAACGGCGCTGGAAAAACGACCACGATAAAGATGCTGACTGGTGCGTTAAAGGCCACCTATGGCGAGATCAGGATTTTTGGCATGGATATGCCTCGCGAGAGGGTTGAAATCATGAAGTACGTTGGCTACATGCCTGAGAGGCCGATAGCCTATGAGGACATGACGATCTTCGATTTCCTCGTTTACATGGGCCGTTTGAAGGGCCTTCCCAAGGAGGAGGCAGTCCGCGAGGCGAGGGATCTGATGGCATACGCGGGGGTTGGAAAGCTGGCCTTTAACAAGATAAAGGAGCTCTCCAGCGGCCAGAGGCAGAGGGTAACCTTTGCAATGGCATTAATGGGGGATCCAAAGCTGCTGATCCTGGACGAGCCGACGAGCAACCTCGACCCGCTGGGGAGGATGGAGTTCATAGGCAAGGTTCTTGAGCTCGCCCGGCAGGGGAAGACCATCTTCATCAGCTCACACATAGTCAGTGAGATCGAGAGGATGTGCAACTACGTGGGGCTGATAAAGGACGGCCAGCTGATAGAGCAGGGTCGCGTTAGGGAGCTCGTGAACATTGAGAGCACGGATTACGACGTTATGGTCTCCGACAACGGAAAGCTCATCGAGTTCCTCAAGGACAAGGTCTACGCCGTCGAAGTCTGGGAGGAGGAAGGTGTCGTTAGGGTCAAGCTGGACGAGCGCTTCATGGAGAACTTTTTCATTGACGTTCCCCTCTTCCTCTCCGAGAACAAGCTCGCCCTCAAGCTCTTCAAGCCGCACACCAGCCCGCTGGAGAGAATCCTTATGAAGCGCTTCAACCTGGGGTGGGAGGAATGAATAGGACGAATCACACTGAGAGACTTCAAAGGGTTTTGGATTCGCTGAAGAGAGCGAAGGAAAGTCCTCTATGGATAGTGTTCTCAACAGAGTTCTCTCGGTTAATGAAATCGAGGAGGTTCAAGATTCTCTTGGCTGTGATGGTATTTCCCGCGATAATCTACCTTTTCAGCCCGAACTCGAACGGTGAGGGCATAGATGCAATGAGGAAGGCCTTTCAGGGCCTCCTGGTCGACCTGCTCCCCAACTACTGGCTGGGAATAATCGGACAGCTGATCATTATCATCCTCATGAGCGACCTCCTGGCGAGCGAGATAGACAAGGGGACTGTGAGGCTTCTGATAGCCCGGCCCGTAAGGATAAGCGAGCTGGTTGCGGGGAAGTTCCTCGCCGGCCTGGGGGTTCTTGCGGTCATGCTGGCAGCCCCCTACGTCATCATCTGGCTATACAACCCCGTTGTCTACGGTGCCGGGATGGGCGGGCTCTGGGAGAGCATGGGGGACCTCCTCCTTGCCCTCGGTGTCTCAATCCTAGTCGCCTCGCTGCTGGGGACGCTCTCCATGCTCGTGTCTGTGGCGATTTCACGCCCCCTCTACGCTTCCCTAACAACCTTCGGAGTGATCTTCCTCCTTCAGTTTATCCTGCCCCAGGTACCCTATGTTCACGACCCTCGCCAATACACGCTGGGGTATCAAACGGTGGTTCTCCTCAAGGGGAGCTTTGATAAGGTCAACCTCTCGGCTTTTTCCGGGCATCCCTCAACTACGTTCATATCGTTCGTGGCCATGATTCTGGCTCTGCTCCTTCTGACGTGGGGGGCGATGATGAGGAGGGAATTCCCGGACTGATGGACAATTTATCCAACATCAAGGGCTTCCTTGAGGTATGTAAAAGGTTTTTATAGTTCGGAGGCAAATTCATCTCAGGTGATGACGGTGACGTTCGATAAGGAGAAACTCAAGAAGATTAAGGAAGAGGAGAAGCGCTGGGAAGAAACGACCGTTAAACAGTTCATAAGCAAGAGGCCGGAGAGAAAGGAGAAGTTCATGACGGATGATGGCTTCGAGATAAAGCGCCTCTACACTCCCGCTGACCTTGAAGACTGGGACTACCTCGAAGAACTCGGCTTCCCCGGTGAATATCCCTTTACCCGCGGCGTTTACGCAACGATGTACCGGGGCAGGTTCTGGACGATGAGGCAGTACGCAGGCTTCGGAACGGCAGAGGAGAGCAACAAGCGCTACAAGTACCTCCTTGAGCAGGGCCAGACGGGTCTTAGTGTTGCCTTCGACCTGCCGACCCAGATAGGCTACGACTCCGACGACCCGATGGCGGAGGGCGAAGTTGGAAAAGTCGGAGTTGCAATCGATTCACTCTGGGACATGAGGGTTCTCTTTGACGGAATCCCGCTTGACAAGGTTTCCACCTCAATGACCATCAACTCAACCGCCGCCAACCTTCTGGCCATGTACATCCTCGTTGCGGAGGAGAAGGGGATAAAGCCGGAACAGCTCCGCGGAACCGTCCAGAACGACATCCTGAAGGAGTACATAGCGAGGGGAACCTACATCTTTCCGCCGCAGCCGAGCATGAGGCTCACAACCGACATCATAATGTACTGCGCTGAGAAGGTTCCCAAGTGGAACTCGATAAGCATAAGCGGCTACCACATAAGAGAAGCCGGTGCAAACGCCGTTCAGGAGGTCGCTTTCACCCTCGCCGACGGTATCGAGTACGTCAAGGCCGTCATCGACAGGGGAATGGACGTTGACAAGTTCGCCCCGAGATTGAGCTTCTTCTTCAACGCCCACAACAACTTCCTCGAGGAGATAGCCAAGTTCAGGGCGGCGAGGAAGCTCTGGGCCCACATCATGAAGGAGAAGTTCAACGCGAAGAACCCGCGCTCCATGATGCTCCGCTTCCACACTCAGACCGCAGGCTCAACCCTCACCGCCCAGCAGCCAGAGAACAACATAGTCCGCGTGGCAATCCAGGCTTTGGCGGCCGTCCTCGGCGGAACGCAGTCCCTCCACACCAACAGCTATGATGAAGCCCTCTCACTCCCGACCGAGAAGAGTGTGAGGATAGCCCTCAGGACGCAGCAGATAATAGCCTACGAGAGCGGCGTCGTTGACACGATAGACCCGCTCGGGGGGAGCTACTACATCGAGTGGCTCACCGACCACATCTACGACGAAGCCCTCACGTATATCGAGAAGATAGAGAAGATGGGCGGCATGATGAGGGCCATAGAGCGCGGTTATATCCAGAAGGAGATAGCCGAGAGCGCCTACAAGTACCAGAAGGAAGTCGAGGAGAAGAAGCGCATAATCGTCGGCGTAAACGAGTTCGTAGTTGATGAGCCGCTGGATGTGGAGATACTCAAGGTAGACCCAAGCATCAGGGAGAAGCAGATTGAACGCCTTAAGAAGCTTAGGAGTGAGCGCGATGGTAAAAAGGTCGAAGAGGCACTCGACAAGCTCAGAAACGCGGCGGACACCGAGGACGAGAACCTCATGCCGTACATCATCGAGGCCCACAGGCACCTCGCCACGCTCGGAGAGGTTACCAACGTCCTCCGCGAGGTCTGGGGTGAGTACAGGGCGCCGCTGATATTCTGATGGCCCTTTTTGTCTTTTATTTTTAGAACAGCGAACGGATAAAACGAGTGGACTAGAGATAAACAGAAAAATTCAGAATTTAAACCAAAGAATCAACCAGCTTACCATATCTAAGGGAAAACTTTACGTCAGCGATCCGTATTAGAGATGGGTCGTGGGTCGTTACTACGATGGTCTTTTCGCGTTCTTTCTCACCTCTAATGACTTCAACGACCTTCTCGGAGGATTCTTCATCGAGGTAAGCAGTCGGTTCATCGAGGAGTATTGTGTTGGGATCATGTGCGAGGGATCTAACTATAGCAACCCTTCTCGCCTCGCCGCCGCTTATCTCGTCCGACCTCTTGTCAAGGATCTTTGAAATTCCAAGTTCCTCGGCAAGCGCCCTCGCCCTACGTCTGTATTCGTCATTGAGTTTTCCTGCACCGTAGAGACCCAGTTCAATGTTCTCCCAGACACTCAGCACATTTACGAACATCGGCTGCTGAAAGGATATTCCTATGCCGCGCCTTAGCTTACGTATTTCCCCCTCAGTGAGAGAGTACACGTCGGTGTTTCCATACTTCACCTTTCCCTCCGTTGGCCTCAGCATGGTTCCTATGCTCAGGAGGAGACTCGTCTTTCCGCTACCGCTGGGCCCGAATACCACACTGATCTTTCCCTCTTCGAACTCACCACTGAATCCATCCAGCCCAATGAACACATGTCCGTTAGTTTTATAGATAACCTTTAGATTCTCAGCAACGATCACTTCAAACACCTCCACAGACTCCAGATGTAAAGTACCGGAGCAAGGACAACCCCCACCAGGGGGGCCACGAGAATGGCGAAACTCAAAGGGGAACTAATGAATCCAAGAGAGTAAAATTCATACGCGTCCCTGAGCATTGGGGCCGCAACAAGGGATAGCGGGAGGAAAGACACCAGTGGTGCAGTGAGTTCGTTCCCATCCAGCCCTACAGCCTGGAAGAGGGACTTTTTCCTTTTCAACTCCCTGCCGTCCCTAATCCCAAGGGCTATCCCTATCAAAACAACCAAAACCGTTGAGGCAACCATGGGGATTTCAATGTTCCTCTTCCCAATGAACCTTGAGACAACGTCTTCAGTTCCGTACTCAACGGATTTGTATACCACCCTGCCGGGATGCTCCTTCTGGATTTGTTTAATTGCGTTCAGCACGTTTTTACCCCCGTACACGAACATTGCTCCGGGAAGAGCGGTGATATTCTGCGAGCTTAGAACGTTGAGGGGAATCGTGACGTCACCCCCAAATGGAAGATAGACCTTTGATTCCATGTATCTCAAGGTAATATCTTTCTCTTCTCCTTCGTTGGACAGGGTTACCCTCATCTCCTCACCGTTGTGCTGAACCCTCCTCAGGAAGTATCCGTAGGTTATTGCCTTCTTTGAGCGGTAACTATTCATTAAAAGAGCATACGTCCATCTTGCATCCCTGCACCTTGAACGGGCGGAGCGCAGGTAGTCGATGAGGGACTCATCGTATGCGTACGCGTATCCTAACATAACTCTTGTCATACCAGCCTTTTTAACCACCAAGCCGGGATTCCAGAGTGTTCCGTATCTTCCTCCATTTTGAGTTATTACTTGAGTCAGCTCAGCGTATATTTTCATCTGCTCGTGGTATATTCCAGTGAGGTTCCGAGGGGCCCCCATTTTAAAGGGAGGCTCAACCAGATGAACTATCGCAGTGGAGCCTATGTTCATGTTGGTGACACTCTGGTACAGACTCATGACGGGAGATGAGAACGCCACCCCCGAAAAGAGCGCAAAGACGATCATAACCGCCAACGTTGAGGAAGTTGCCCGGGCAGTTGCTCTCCACGTGGGCCTGCCAGAACGTGAGAAGTACACCATGAAGAGTAGCGATGAAAGTATCGCCCCTGCAAGCCACGGGAGGTAACCAAACACCGTGGCTCCAACAATTCCAAAAACGTATTCTCCAAGAGCTTTAAACGGGAACACTAAAATGAAGGTTGCATATTCTGTCAGCTCAGCGGACCAGTCGTAGGGAACGAAAGAGGACCAGTAAACGGATGAGACAATGAAGGCGAAAGCGGAGGTTAAAATTGAAGACCACAATATTAGTTTTTTCATTCTGGAACTTACCCTAAGCCCCCGTCCATAATATCTAAAAGCAAAAATACCTGCAAGCAAGGCCATCATAGTTGCTGAATACACGCCTGGTACAAAGATTAGGCTTATCAAAACCGAGGTGCCAACGAAAAAGAGCGTCAGAAGATCCAAGATAATGGGATTTCCACCAGCTACTTCCAGGAGGTTTCTGAGCTTTTCTTCCTCCCTTCCCTCCCTGGCCATTGCGAGGCCTATTAACGGCAATGCGGGGAGGAGAACAACAAGTGCCTTGAGGAAGTCGGCCCAGTAGTTGGTCCTTTCAGGGTACAAAACATCCTTAACAAACCCCGGTTCCAGAACGTAGAGAACCGGATAGTACGAATGAGGGATGAACTCGTCATAGAGGGTTTTGTACAGGAGGGAGGTGTTGATATTATTGGGAGAGACGAGTAGGAATCCCTCGGTCACCAGGTGATCGAGGGTTGGGGATAGATTGGCGTTTCTAAGGATAGAACCGTAGAATCCACCGGATGCTATGCACGTTACATTCCCAGATTTCATGAATGCGATTAATGGGAGGAGATCCGGGGAGAGATTGGAAATCCTCCGAATGCTATCGATTTCAGCCACACCCCTGACAAATTTGAAATTATCATCTGAATAATGAACTTTGGAGAGGTAAGTGTAATTCCCAATCTTTAGACTCTGATTGCCCAAAATAATGCAGTCCGGGCCAAGGGGGCTCCCGTTGACGGGAAGGAGAACCCCACCAAGAGAACCCACTTCAACGGGAACATATATGGAGCCGTTGTACTCTGCCCTTGCCAGTGCCCTTTCCGCATCCTTCATCAGAAACTCGGGTTTGTACCAATACGAGTAGCTCTCACCTAGATACGATTTAATTCCACCATATCCATACGGAAGGTCAGGGCTGTTGAGGTACACGACGGGGGCCTTAACGGGGCGAGTATAAAACGTAACATAGACGTAACTGGCCGTGGATTTGCCCAAAGTTCGCTCATTCATGTGGGTGAGAACGGAAACCGTGGCTACCGGAAGTGTCGAAATCAAAAGGAGGAGGAAAAGGAAAGAAGCAAAAACCTTTAGATACCATTTAAGGAATTTCATTGGTTATCCCTCTTTGCTTCAATTTATTACCTTGTAAAACCACAGGTAACCGTCGTCCCCGATTCTCTGGCTATTATCTCCAAAAATAAATGTGATCATATTCTTTGGCTCATTCAAGGTTGTATGGCGATATATTGGGGGCCATCTCCATCCATGATCCCAAGATGTTTCTGCTTTGTAGTAGTTAGCAACAACCACCGCGACTACATAAACTCCATCGTGTAGTGTGTTATCAACATAATTTGCTTCATCATCACCTGATGCTATAAGAGCTCCCAAGTCCATAAATCTAGGGACTCTATCCGTGTAAGGAGTTACTGTTATTTTACCCAGATAGCGGAACTTCCAGTTACTATCTGGAGCTAGGGTAATAGCATTAGATCCTTTGGTATCTATGGACAACACATCAGATATTTTTCTACTGGTGAGCATCATGCTCTGCAGATTATTTATGTCACTTGCAGTAACTGAAGGTTGATCTACTGATTGATATACAGATACAAGAACTCTCGCAGGATCTGAAACACCCGCCTCCACAGTAACACTTTGACCAGCTTTTAACCCAAGTTCTTCTGTCCCAAATGATATTTCTGAAGATACAGTACGACTAATAGAAGCCGAATAGACTCTTCCAGTATCAACAGGACCAGACTCAGGAAGAGTGCCATATAACTGAAGTAAATTGTATAGGGGTGTTGTATGGCTGTTGAGACGGTAACTGTACCAAAGATAGACTGTGTAGTTCTTAAGGGGAATATTGTTCAGACTATCTGGACTCCCAAGACTAAAGTACATCAAATTAGAGACGGTTGAAGTATAGTAGCCTGCGGGATCATGGTAAGCAAACCCTGGGAGATATTTAGCAGTCGCTGAAAATCCACCGATATCATTTCTTTCCCATCCCACGTCGGTACCTATTGCATTAAACCCTACTGTGGTCGAAGAGGCTGCTATTGCAGCACCTGCTATCTTAACTACTGCTATGGCCATTAATATTGCCACTATGCTAATTCTTAATGGCGAGCCTTTCATAAGACATCACCGCTACCTATACATGATAGTTTATTTATAAAATTTTCTATATAATTTAAATTTTATATCAAATTATTTTAATTAATAATTAACAATATAATCGTACTAAAACGGTAAGAGGACAAAGATGATACTAATAAAGGCATGACTCAAAGGATAATAACATCATCATGTGAATACCACATGATACATAGAATTCCTGATAGTTAGCGTTGTGAGCACACGCCACAAAATCCATGCAGCGGTACTTACAAAAAAGCTTAAAAACGGGTGGCGGAAGGAAGGTTAGGCATTCACGATAATTGGGAGGTGTAGTTATGGCGAGGAACAAACCGCTTGCGAAGAAGCTCAGGCTTGCCAAGGCCGCCAAACAGAACAGGCGCATTCCCGTATGGGTCATCGTCAAAACCAACAGGAAGGTCATGACCCATCCAAAGAGGAGAATGTGGAGAAGGACCAAACTTAAGGAGTGAGAGGGGTGAGGTAAATGCCGATTAAAGCTGGAGAGGAAGTTATATTCGTCGTTCCGATAAACAAGATTAAGAAGAGGGTTCCGCGCTGGAAGAGGGCCCCCAGGGCCGCTCGCTTCGTCCGCGAGTGGATAGCTAGGCATGCCAAGGCAGACGAGGTCATCATCGGCACCGACGTCAACGAGAAGATCTGGGAGAGGGGAATCAAGAAGCCGCCGAGCAAGCTCCGCGTTAAGGTCGTCGTTGAGGAAGAGGACGGCAAGAGGACCGCCAAGGTCTCCCTCGCTTGACACCTTTACTTTTACCGCGAGGGATTGGTATGCACATAGAGAGACTCGATTTTGAGAACTCACCGTACCTCGGCGTTTATGGTCTCGCCACGGACAGGGTAGTCCTAGTTAGGGAGGGTCTCGGGGAGAAAAAGCTTGAGGTTCTCCGGGACGTTCTGAAGGTCCCCCTGATAGAGACCAGCATTATGAAGTCCCGGATAGTCGGGATATTCGCCGCCGGCAACTCCAACGCCATCCTGGTCCCCTGGTACATCTGGGACTCGGAGCTGGACCACATAAACGCCTCCCTTAAAGAGCAGGGAGTAGACATGGAAGTTATCCCCTTCAGGAACACACTGACCGCCCTCGGCAACCTCATACTGGCCAACGATAAGGCCGCCCTTGTGAGCGCCAAGTTCAAGAGGGAGGACGTGAAGGCCATCGAGGACGCGCTCGGCGTGGAGGTCGAGAGGGGTATGATAGGGGACTACCACGCAGTTGGGAGCGCCGGCGTAGTGACGAACAGAGGCGGGCTCGTTCACCCGGAGGCAAGCGATGAGGAGCTCGAATGGCTCCGCGACCTTTTTAAGGTGGACGTCTACGTTGGAACCGCCAACATGGGTGTGCCCTTCGTGGGTTCGTGCATGCTCGCGAACTCAAATGGAGTTGTTGTTGGACACCTGACAACAGGTCCCGAAATCGTCAAGATTGAGGAGGCACTTGGATTCCTAGACTGAGGAGGTGTGAGGCATGGAGGTTAAGGTTTTCCGCGTCAAGGGAACTTTCGAGAGGAACGGCAAGGTTGAGAAGTTCACCAAAGAGTACCGCGCTCTCAAGGAGGAGCACGTGAAGGAGCTCGTTTACTCGGAAGTCGGGAGCAAGCACAGGGTTCCAAGAACCAAGGTCTGGATTGAGAGCATCGAGGAGATAAAGCCAGAAGATGCCCAGGATCCCGTCGTTAGGAAGCTCAGCCTTGAGCTCTGAGCATTTTCCTTTTCATGTTCATTAGCCGGCGGGACCGTGGATAAGATGGACGGCGAAGCCCTTTACCTTTCTGGAAGGGTTCTCTGGGTGGTTAAGAGCGGGGAAGAACTCCACGCCAAGGTTCTGAACGATTATCCATATTACGTTCGGATTAACCTCAAAACCGGTGAAAACATCTGCACCTGCCCTTCGGGGGGCAACTGCGAACATGTAAAAGCTACAAAGCTCGCATACGAGCGCGGTTTTTACTTCGACTGTCCCGATGGCGGGATGTTTCCGGAGGCGTGTGCGCTTTCTATGCTCAACGAAGTCCCGGAGCTGGGGCTGGAAGTTACCCTGAAGGAGCTTAGACACGCTCTGGAAACTGACGAGAGCGGGAGCACCGCGGCCATGCTCTTGCTACGAGCCACCGACCTCGTGGAGCGGACCAAATCCTGGAGAAAAATCCCCGTTCTAGAGGACGCAATGGAAGAATACTCCTCTCTCTTTCCTGATTACAACCTCACGGAAAGGCTTAAATCAAGAATTAACCTCCTTCTAAATAAACGCTCTAGAGAGGAAGGGTGAGCGGGATGAAGGCAATCTACCTGGAGATGTGTCCCAACTGCGGCGAAAGGGTACCCGATGAGAGGCTCTATATGAAGAATCCCTGCGATGACTGTCTGAAGGAACCGGTCATCATGGACGGCTATTTTGAGCTCGTTTCTGCGGTGAGGGAAGCCCTGAAGAGGGAGGGCAGGTTAAAGGAGTGGGAGAGATTATATTCGATAGAGAAAGGCTTGAGGGACGTCGAGGAGTTTTTTGAGGAGGCGACCGGCTTCAGGTTCTGGAGTGCCCAGAGAACGTGGGTAAAAAGGCTTCTAAAAGGGAGGAGCTTTTCTATCATAGCCCCCACTGGAATGGGAAAGAGCACGTTTGGAGCATTTATGGCCGTCTGGCACGCCCTCAACGGGAAGAAGAGCTACCTCGTTGTCCCAACGACCCAGCTCGTTATCCAGACAGTTAAGAAAATCCAGAAGCTGGCTGAGAGGGCTGGCATCGAGATAAACCTGGCCTACTACCATGGAAACCTCCGGAAGAAGGAGAAGGAGGAGATGCTCGCCAAAATCGACTCCAGCGACTACTCAATGCTGGTAACCAGCGCCCAGTGGATGGCTCGGAACTTTGAGGAGAAGCTGAAGGGGAAGCACTTCGATTTCATATTCGTTGACGACGTTGATGCGTTCCTCAAGGCGAGTAAGAACATAGACCGCTCGCTCTACCTCCTGGGCTTCAACGATGAGGTAATAGGCAAGGCCTGGGAGATAATCAAGCTCAAGCGTGAGATGTCGCGCTATCTGAACGGCCGCGCCCAGGACAGGGACGAGAAGCTGAAGGAGCTCAACGTCAAGATAGCGGAGCTCCAGCGCGAGATAGAGAAGTTCAAGCGCGAGAACGACCTTGGAATCATGATCATAGCCTCCGCAACCGGGAGCGCGAGGGGCGACAGGATAAAGCTCTACCGCGAGTTACTCGGCTTTGAGGTTGGGAGCGGTAGAAACGCCCTGAGAAACGTGGTTGACAGCTACGTAAAGCTCGAAGGAGACATAAAAGAAACCCTTGAGTCCCTGCTCCTCAAACTTGGAAAGGGAGGAATAATATTCACCCCAATAGACCAAGGGCTGGCGTTCGCCGAGGAGCTCGCAAACTATCTCCGCGAGCGCGGTTTTAGGATTGAACTCGTAAGTTCAAAGAACAAGAAGTCCTTTGAGAGGTTTGAGAGCGGTGAAGCAGACTACCTCATCGGCTCTGCCACGTACTACGGCTCCCTTGTCAGGGGGCTTGACATGCCACATTTGATACGCTACGCCGTCTTCACAGGCGTTCCAAAGTTCAGGTTTTCTATAGACCTTGAGAGACCCACTATCTACCGCGCTCTTGGATTGTTGAGCGAGATAATGGACTTCCTGAGCGACGAGGACAGGAAGAAGGCCGAAAAGCTCCACGCAAGGTTGAGGAGGCTTATCCGGAACATACCCCAGTTCGAGCTCATGAAGATAGAGGAAGCCCTCGCTGAGGGCCTTCCAATAGAGAACGAGTTCCACAACCACGTTCTGGACGTCTTCCGCGAGCTCGTGGAGTTCCTGCGCAGCTCCCTCAAGGATGAGGAAGTCCTCAAGAAACTCGCGGAAGACCCCTTCATCAGCCTGAAGGAAGAGGAAGGGAAGTGGTACATAGAAATCCCCGACGTGAGGACGTACATCCAGGCAACGGGGAGAACGAGCAGGCTCTTCGCGGGCGGAATAACAAAGGGCCTCAGCGTCCTGATGGTGGACAACGAGAAGGTCTTCAACGGCCTCGTCAGGCAGATGCGCTGGCGCTTCCAAGAGTTTAAGATGATTCCATTCGATGAACTCGACCTTGAGAAGCTCCTGAGGGGGATAGATGAGGACAGGGAGAAGGTTCGCCTCGTCATGGAGGGCAAGATAAGCGCGAAGGTCAAAGACCTCGTCAAATCTGCCCTCATGATAGTCGAGAGTCCGAACAAGGCAAGGACGATAGCCAACTTCTTCGGCCAGCCAAGCAAGACGAGAATAGGGGAGCTGGTGGCGTACGAGGTGAGCGTTGGAGACAGGATGTTGACGATTCTGGCGAGCGGCGGACACATGTTCGACCTGGTGACCAGTGAGGGCTATCACGGTGTGAAAGTCGAGGAAGAGGACAGTTCAATAAGGTTCATCCCGATATACGGCACGATAAAGAGGTGCAGGGACTGCGGACATCAGTTTGTTGACTGGGAGAATAAAGGTGTCTGCCCGCGCTGCGGAAGCACGAACGTCCGCGACGCCATAGACAACGTCAGGGCGATGCGCGAGCTGGCCCAGGAGGTCGACGAGATTCTAATAGCCACCGACCCGGACACGGAGGGTGAAAAGATAGCCTGGGACATAAGGAACGTCCTCTCACCGTACACCCCCAACATCAAGAGGATAGAGTTCCACGAGGTCACGAGGCCCGCGATAATGAAGGCCATAAGGGAAGCGAGGGACATAAACGAGGGCAGGGTAGACGCCCAAATTGTGAGAAGGATAGAAGACCGCTGGATAGGCTTCGAACTCAGCCAGGAACTCCAGCGCGTTTTTGAGGATAGGAACTTCTCAGCTGGCAGGGTCCAAACGCCGGTTCTGGGGTGGATAATCC
Source organism: Thermococcus sp. Bubb.Bath (assembly GCF_012027595.1). Classification (NCBI taxonomy): domain Archaea; kingdom Methanobacteriati; phylum Methanobacteriota; class Thermococci; order Thermococcales; family Thermococcaceae; genus Thermococcus; species Thermococcus sp. Bubb.Bath. The sequence continues at coordinate 716,267 of NZ_SNUR01000001.1, forward strand.
AGCGCTATCAGGAGTTCGTGGACAGCGAGACCTACTACCTCGGCCTGACGCTTGAGAACGACCTCAGGGTAACGCTCGATGTAGGGAAGGACGGCAAAAAAGTGGAGCCCCCAGAGTACGTTGTGGTGAAGGAAGTCTCCCTTGAGGAAAGGGAGCTCAAGCCGAACCCGCCGTACACAACGGACACTATGCTGCGGGACGCTTCCACGTTCCTGAAGCTTTCGGCACCGGAAACGATGAGATTAGCCCAAGACCTCTTCGAAATGGGCCTGATCTCATACCACCGCACCGATTCGACTCACGTCAGCAACACGGGAATCGAGGTCGCCAAGGAGTACATCACCCAGGAGATTGGGGAGGAGTACTTCAAACCCCGCCCCTGGGGAGAGGAAGGCGCCCACGAGGCCATAAGGCCGACAAGGCCGATAGATACTGGAAGGCTCATGCAGCTGGTCAGGGATGGAGTAATCCAGCTCTCCAAGAACTTGACCAGGAACCACTACCGTCTGTACGACATGATATTCCGCAGGTTCATGACGAGTCAGATGCCACCTGCGGAGGTGCTCTACGAGAGGGCAGTGATAGATGCGATCGTCGCGTCCACGGAGATAGAGGGTTACGTGGAAATCCTCAAGGATGGATGGACGAGGCTGCGCTCCCCACCCATGAGGCAGCTCCCGCGCCTTGAAGAGGGGGCAAAACTCAGGGTTGTCGATACTAAGAAGTGGAAGGCGCCGAAGGTTTCCCTCTACACCCAGGGCGACATAATCTCTCTGATGAAGGAGAGGAAGATAGGAAGACCGTCAACCTACTCCAAGATAGTTCAGACCCTCCTGCAGCGCTTCTACGTCATGGAGAGCAGGGGAAGAAAGAAGCTGTTCCCGACGGAGAAGGGTATAAGGGTCTACCACTACCTGATGAGCAAATACCGTGATATGGTGAGTGAAGAAAAGACAAGAGAGCTTGAGGAGAAGATGGACCTCATAGAGAACGGGAAACTGGACTACACGGAGGTTCTGAGGGAACTCTACGCCGAGCTCAAGAAGGAGTTCGGCGGCCCCTCCTGACCCCATTTCTACATGCTTGTTTACCTTCGATTTCGCAGGGAAGCGACGTTAGCGGATATGCCCGCGTATTGAGCAACTCCCAGTTACTCCTATCACCACCTTACATAGGTATTTGTGGATATGGACGGGCGGTTTTAACATCCATCGAAAGGTTTAAAATTCAGCTGGTGGTAAGGGTGTTGTATACACATGCACTTCCAGTAGGAGGTTCAGAAGTTATTGAATTTATTGTGCACGTGTCGGGAGACACACCCTTCGTCTGAAGGAAAAAACTTATATGCCCTTTAGCAGATAAGATAGTAAGAAGGACATGGTGGTGGTAATATGGTGAAGGATAGGATGGTGGAGCTCCTCCAGGAGCACTTTGAGTTGAACCTCTACGAGGCAAGGGCGTACGTGGCACTCGTGGGGTTCGGAGTTCTGACACCGGCAGAACTGGCCAGCGTCTCTGAGGTTCCGGCGCCGAGAACCTACGACGTTCTCAGGAGCCTCGAGAAGAAAGGATTCGCCATTAGCCAGCCCGGTAAGGTCAACAAGTACAGGCCCGTCCACCCGGAGAACATCCTCGAGAAGTTCATCGAGGAGTGGCAGGAGCGCATCAAGGAAGAGCTTGAACTCAAGAAGAAGGCCAAGGAAGAGCTCCTTGAGCTCATGAACCCGCTCATCGAGACCGAGATTCCGAAGTACGGTGTCGAGAGGGTATGGGTCGTCCGCGGAATAAGGAACGCCACTCTCAAGACCAGGGAGATGTTCGAAGACGTCAAGGAGAAGATACTCCTCGCCGACGATGGTTACATAGCAGCTAACCTGGAGAAGGAGATAATCTCAGCCGCCGACAGGGGCGTCGCCGTTAAGATAATAGTGGCCGAGAACCTCCTTCCGAGGATAAAGACCTCGAAGCTCATCGACTACGGCAAGAAGGGCAAGATCGAGCTCAAGGTTCTCGACAAGTTCGAGCTTCCGATGCTCATTTGCGACGACGAGGTATTCTTTGCCCTCGAGGACATGGCCGCTCGCTACTTCAACTACGAGACCCAGATATGGATAAGGGACTTCAGGGTCAGGAACCTCTTTGAGGGCAAGTTCAATGAGTACTGGGAGAAGGCCAAGAAGCTCTGACCTTCTCTTTTTGTTGTCCCTTCTGTTTTCCATTCCGTTCTACAAAATTCTTCCGAAAGGCTTCAAAGCGCTTATTGGTTCCTCGAACCAATTTAACATCTTTAACGGCAATTAGAACCCCGCGAGCTTTGACCATTACGAACAAAAGCATAGAAAATTCAAAGGGAAGAAATCAGACGTACTTGAACTCGTCTTCCTCTGGCTTCTTCTCCTTTATCTTCCAGTAGATTTTGTCCTCTTTTTCAAAGCTCTCCACCTTTCCCTGCTCGGAGAAACGGAGCAGGTACCTCCTGACTTCCATGGGGTCGATCCCTGTCTTTTCAGCTATCTCCTCAATGGTCTTCTCCCCATCCTCAAGTGCCTCCAAAACCTTGACGTTCTTCATTCTCCTCCCTCCAATGCCCGATACTTCAATATCAGTTCTATTATCTTCTCCATTGCACTTAAGTGTTTCTCAAGGGCATTCACATCACTCGGAAGGGCCGATGCCAGCTCCGCCAGTTTCGCCCAGAGGGCTGCCTCTACATCAACGTTCCTATCTGCAATGGAGTCGCGCTTATTCTTGGCCCTGTACTCGCAGACTGGGCAGAAAACCTTCCCGTCCTTTTCGAAGAGGGGTGAGCCGCATACAGGGCAGTGCCTGTCCAGCATCTTGGCTCCGGAGAGCATTAGGGGCGTTATGACGTTCCTTATCTCCTCGTCGGTGGGCCCTTTCACGTTCATCCCTCCATCAGAAGCCGGAAAACCTCAATCAGCGCTTCCTTCCCAAGTCTGGAGCGCTTTATCCTGTCCGAAACCTCCGCCACATCGAAGGCCACCACGTTGAACGCTTTCGTAACCCTCTCAAGGAGCTCCAAAAGTTCATCAAGGGTCAATTCACCGTGCTGAAACCTAGCAATCCTGTACTCCGGCCTGAGAACGTCCAGGTCAACAGTCAGGTACACATCCCCTCCAAGGTATTCCCTCGCATCCTCAACGACGCCGTCAACGCCGTGATTGGCAAGGTTGAGATAAGATTTCCATCCGCGAGGGGTCTTCCTTGTTCTTGGGAGGGCGGGATAAATACGCACTCGTCTCGTCCAGAGCTCCGTCCTCTTCGTGGTGGGTATCATGAGGACGGGGGCAATGACTGCCGCCCTTTCAACCCTGTGCTCCTCAAGTGAGTAGGCAAGCCACGAGCCGTGATCGAGGTAGTCGTGCATCAAATCCGTGTGAGCATCAACGCTGATGAGGGACGCGGGCCGGAGCTTTCCGACTATGGAGTATGTAGCCAGATGTTCCCCGATTACGTAGCAGCAGTCAGAGGGGACCAGTCTACTGAGGGTCTCAGGGTTCCTAGCATCCACTATATTAACGTCCTCCCCTAAAAGCCCTTCCTTTTCAAGCAGCTTTCTGGCGTAGTGGACACCCTCGCGGTTTGGTTTCTCGCCGAACGGGATGAGAGTTACCATTTTATCACCGGAATGTCATAGTTGAGGGATTTTAAAATCCTTATGGGGCTGAGCATCGATGGAACTTTTTGAACGGGAATATTTTTAAAGCAGACCAATCAACTAAAAAGGGCGATGGCGTCCGCCTGGCTCCGGCCAAATCGCCTTAATGGCTGATGACGCCTGTTCTACAGCTGATGGAGGCGGTAGAATGGGCTCGAAGCTTGGAGAGTTCGGACGCTTTGTGAATATAGATAGGGTTCTCGATTACGTTGAGAAGCGCCGCCACGAGGACGGTGGATACTGCTTCGTCAGTGTTTTGGATGACACCAACGTTAACGACACCTACTACGCCGTCAAAATCCACGACCTCTTGGGGCTCGAAGTTCCTGAGAAGGAGAAGACAATAGAGTTCCTCGAAGGAACAATTCAGCCACAGACAGCCGTTGTTGCAATAGCGATGGCCCTTGAGGCCCTTGCAATACTGGGGGCAGATGACGTTGCCAGGGAGCACGTGGACATAGTCTACACAAAGTACAACCCCCTTGAGGGCAAGTTCGCAGTCGGCCTCGGGGGGAGCGAGGAGTTCGGCACTGCAACACCGCTGGAGGCCACATACTGGGTCGTCAAGGCGTTCAAGGCCATCGGCCAGCCGATAAGTGAAGAAGAGAAGGAGAAAATACGAGCCTTCGTTATGAAGTTCAGGATGGGAACCGGATACGGTGTAAAACACCCAACGACCACTATGACGTACCAGGCACTTTTCACGCTCCACACGCTCGGTTACCGTCCACCCAAGAGCCCCCACTTCAGGAACTGCGAGCTCTGCGGCGACTGGGGCGGCTTCACGGAAGTTCCATACAGCCTCCCGCCGTATCTTGAGCCGACCTTCTACGCTACCAGGGGGCTTGAACTTCAGGATGAGAGGCCAACCTGCCCGAAAAGGCACATCTGGTTCATCCGCCAGCTTCAGAACTCAAACGGCGGTTTCAGGAGGAGCCTTGAGCTGGGAATATCCAACTTCCAGAACACGTATAGGGCACTCGCAGTGATTGAATCAATGATGAGGCACCTCTGAGTGATCCCTATGGACTTAATAGGAATCTATTTGAAGGAAGCCATGAACGAAGGATGCCCGGTGTGCAGGATCCTGCGCTCCTACGAGGAATCGCAGATAGACACCATCCTCTACGAGCACGTGAACGACCCGGAGGTCAGGAAAAAATTCCAGGAGAGCCTGGGCCTCTGCACGTACCACGCCTGGAAGACGCTCAAAAAAGCGTACTCGGAGCCCCTCCTCGGACCCCTTGGGGTAGCGATAATCTACGAGAGCATCCTCTCACGCTACATCACCTCCCTGGAGGAGAGAAAGCCCCTGGACGAGGGAGAGTGTTTCCTCTGCGACCTCGTTCAGCAGAAGGAGAAGGACACGGTAGAGGCGTTTGCGGAGAGGATTGAAGAGCTGCTCCCAGAGTACGAGAAATCGAGCTCAATCCTCTGTAAGAGGCACTACGAGATGCTTCTCCGGGAGGTCGGCCAGAGAGACCCAGAAACCGCGGACAGACTCCGGAAAATCCAAATAGAAAAACTAAAAGGCCTCCAGAAACGGATAAATTCCTTCATAAACAAGTTCGATTACAGGGCAGAGAAGGAGCCAACGAAGGAAGAGGCATCCTCCCTACCCCTGACGGTAGAAGCCCTGAAAGGCCTTGAAACTGGGGCAACCATTCGGGAGCACCAGGAGAAAAAGAGGGGGTTCTTACCGTGGAGATAACTCTGTCGCCGGAGGATCTTGAAGCAGTGAAGAGGAATAAGCGCGAAATCGAGAGGAGGTTCAACGACCTGAAAGGACTAGAGAGGACTTTAAAGGAGCTCAAGCTCGAATACCTGCGGGAGCACAGGGACAGACTGAAGAAGAAGCTAGAGGAAATGAGGAAGCTGTACGAGGAGATGACCGAGTTCGAGAGAAAGGCCAGACGTGACAAGGAACTTCTGATGGTCTTTAGAAAAGAGCTAAGCGAGGAGAATCGGAAGCTAAGAAAAGAGCTGGGGGACAGGATATGAAAATAACCCTCAGGTCAAAGGGGAGTTGGAGGAAAGTAACGTTCAAAATACCAGACGAAACGTTCGAGAGAATCGAAGAGCTATCAAAGCGCTATGGGTTTAGAGTTGATGAAACTCTCAGGATAATCCTCCTCCACGGTTACATCGAGAAAAGAGAGGAAAGCGCGGAGGAATTCAAGGAACTTGAGGAAGAAATATCCGCGCTGGAACGGGAGCTCTACGAACTCGAAGGAAAGTGGTCGCCATTGAAATTCACAACATACTACCTCGCGATGGACAACCAGAACCTCGCAATCCAGCTTTCGGGGATGATCGCCGAGAACAAACGCTTGAGAAAAATGCTTGGAAAGCCAGAGAGGGACTTCTCCGAAATTGAGCGGCTCATCCATTACTACTTATCATTCGAGGGCAAGGATTAAAAAGAAAACAAACCGGGCTCCGATGGTGGTAGGGTGAACGGCAGGATAGCACTCGCAATAGCACTGGGCGGTGCATTGGGGGCCCTTTTTAGATTTTATATCTCCGGCCTGCTTCCGGTCTACGGTGAATTCCCTGTTGGAACTTTAATGGTGAACAGTATAGCCAGCCTAATCCTGGGCTACATCTACGGCCTCCTCTTCTGGGGCTTTGACGTTCCCCCAGACTGGAGGGCCTTTTTCGGGACGGGATTCTGTGGCGCTTTGAGCACGTTTTCAACTTTCTCCTATGAAACTTTCTCTCTCCTCCTCGAGAGGGAGTATCTGATGGCCACCCTTAACATCCTAGCAAACGTTATAATCACGATCCTCCTAGTATTCGCGGGCTTCATGCTGGCCCGGAGGTGAAACCATGGTTGAGGTCGAGCACTGGAACACGCTCCGGCTGAAAATATACATCGGCGAGAACGACCGCTGTGATGGAAAGCCCCTTTACAAGGCGATAGTTGAAAAGCTCCGTGAGATAGGAATGGCCGGAGTGACCGTTTACCGTGGCATCTACGGCTTCGGGAAGAAGAGCCGTGTTCACTCCAGCGATGTGATGAGGCTCTCCACAGACCTGCCTGTTGTGATAGAGGTCGTTGATAGGGGCTACAAGATAGAGAAAGCCATCTGTGAGATAAAACCTATGATAAGAGACGGACTCATCACGGTTGAGCCCGTCATCGTGGTGTGGGTCGGAACGCAGGAGGAGGTCAAGAAGTTCGAGGAAGACGCCGTCAGGGAGGAGGAATGATTTTGTTGTAAATTTTCTATTTAGATATAGATTTTCCAGTATTCTATTGTATCAACCACAATTTTTTGCGAAAAGTTTATATATCATGAGGGGCCTAGAATATAACAAGCGGGCGGCACCCCGGTTGTACAATAAGGGATAGAATCAGAGCTGTAATCACCGACCCTCCGGGATGGAATAACCCCTCAAATTGTTTGCAGTTTTATTTTTAACTTGACCCGTACCCAATTGAAACCATGCCGAAAACCTAATAAGACTGATATGCAAATCTGTTTCTAGATGAGTGAATAAGCGTGCAAAATGCGGTGATCTCGATGGTCGAGCTCGACTTCGAGTTACCTTTAAAGGAACTCAATGGTGTGATGGAGAGATTCATGTCCGCGGAATTATTCACAAAGTGGGTCCTCTACAATGAGGACAGGGGTACTGTAGCCCTCCGCGTCGTGGTCCCGGACTTTGAGATGGAGCAGGTCATTCTGGATATTGCAGAAGTAGTCAGGGGACCGCTTGAAATAAGCATCGTAAAAGACGGTCTTGCGGAGATAAAGGTGGATCAGGCCTTCATCAACGTTATAAATGTAGATGGTGTCGTTTACCCATTAGCCCTCATAATGGAGTTCGATTTCAACGCCCATGTTCCTTCCAGAATAGAGCTTATAACCGAAAAGGACTGCCCTGAGGAAGTAATCAGCGCAATATTGCACACAAAGCTCGGCCCCTTTGATTTCAGAGACCCTATGAAGACGAAAATCCTCCAGAGCAACAAAATGACAAAGATAATGCTGACCACTGCAGTCTAAGCGACTTTAGAATGACCTTTTAGGTAACCTTAAAATCTTTTTACACTATTCTCTTCTGGTGATATCATGCTCCACCACGTTAAACTCATCTACGCGACCAAAAGCAGGAAGCTCGTTGGCAAAAAAATCGTTCTAGCCATTCCTGGAAGTATAGCCGCGGTCGAATGCGTCAAGCTCGCGAGGGAGTTGATACGGCACGGTGCCGAGGTTCACGCGGTGATGAGCGAGAACGCACAAAAGATAATCCATCCGTACGCTATGGAGTTCGCCACCGGAAACCCCATCGTTACAGAAATCACGGGCTTCATCGAACACGTCGAGCTCGCGGGAGAGCACGAGAACAAAGCTGACCTCGTCCTAGTCTGCCCAGCGACGGCAAACACCATCTCAAAAATCGCCTGTGGAATCGACGATACGCCAGTTACAACCGTTGTTACGACAGCCTTCGCTCACACTCCAATAATGATAGCCCCAGCGATGCATTCAACGATGTACGACCACCCTATTGTGAAAGAGAACATTGAGAAGCTGAAGAAACTGGGTGTAGAGTTCATCCAGCCGAGATTTGAGGAGGGCAAGGCAAAAGTGGCCTCAATCGAGGAGATAACCTACCATGTTATACGGAAGCTCCACAAGAAGGACCTTGCCGGGAAGCACATTCTCGTCACGGCCGGCGCAACAAGAGAGTACATAGACCCGATACGCTACATAACCAACGCAAGCAGCGGGAAGATGGGCGTTGCCATAGCTGAGGAGGCCGAACTCAGAGGGGCAGAGGTAACCCTCATCAAAACTAAGGGAAGCGTGCCGAGCCTTGTGGAGAACCAGATTGAAGTCGAGACCGTCGAGGAGATGCTGGAAGCGATAGAGAACGAACTGAAAAGCAAAAAATACGATATCGTTATCCTAGCGGCTGCCGTCAGTGACTTCCGCGTTAAGGATAAGGCAGCCGCCAAGATAAAGAGCGGAAAGCCGTTAACCCTCGAGCTCGAGCCGACCCCGAAGATAATTGACCGCGTGAAGGCTCTCCAGCCCGCCGTCTTCCTCGTTGGCTTCAAGGCAGAGACCGGGCTGAGCGAGGAGGAGCTTCTCAAAGCGGCCAGGAAGCAGATAGAGCGCGCCGGGAGCGATTTGGTAGTCGCCAACACTCTTAGTGCCTTTGGAAGCGAGGAGAACGAGGTTATGCTCGTGGGCAGGGCTTCTGTGAAAAAACTCCCAAGGATGGAGAAAAGAGAGCTGGCCGAACGATTGTGGGATGAGATAATCCCACTTCTATCGTGAACCGTTCTTACCTTTAAATTTCAAATTTCCGAAAGCTTCATAATTTCCGGGGTTTATCAACCTTCGGTGATTCTCTGTGAAGAAGATAGGAATAATCGGCGGAACCACCCCGGAATCCACCTGCTACTACTATCAGAACTACATCAAGATCAGCAGGGAGAAGTTCGGTCCCTTCACGTTCCCGGAGCTGATAATATACTCAATTAACTTCAAGGAGTTCCAGAACAACCCGCGCGGCTGGGAGGGCAGAACGGAAATCCTCATAAACGCGGCAAAGGCCCTTGAGAGAGCTGGGGCAGAGCTAATAGCCATGTCCGCCAACACACCGCATATAGTCTTCCCCCAGGTCCAGAAAGCTGTAAACGTGCAGATGGTGAGTATAATCGACGCCCTGATCGAGGAGATGAGGCACAGAGGTGTTAAGAAGGTTCTTCTCCTTGGAACCAAGACGACCATGACCGCCGACTTTTACAAGAATGCCCTCAAAGAGGCGGGCTTTGAGGTCATCGTTCCGAACGAGGAAGAGATTGAAAGGGTTGACGGAATCATCTTCAGCGAGCTTTCCTTTGAGAACCTGGAGAGTAAGCCCTACCTCGTAGAACTCGTTGAGAAGTATGCGAGGGAGAATGGGATAGAGGGAGTCATCCTCGGCTGCACAGAGCTACCGCTTGCTATCAAGCCTGGAGATGTCTCAGTTGAGGTCTTTGACACTGCCGCGATCCACATGAGGAAGCTCATCGAACTCGCTGCGGAATGAGGCTCGACTTTATTCTAGGTTTCTCTTAATTTCTCCAATTGGTTTCCTAAGATGGGCTCTCTCGACATGAAGTGAAGCAGACAAGTACTGCAAACCGGTCAAATCTCCTTGGGTGGGACGAGCACTCCAAACTCCGTGATTATCCCGCGGACGTACCTCCAAGGAGTCACGTCGAAGATGAAGTTCCTTATCTTGTAACCCTGCCTCGTGTACGGCCTCTCAACTATCTCAACCTCATCACTCGTGAGCTCAGGGTGAAGTTTGAAGCTCTCCGCGGCGGCATAGAAAGGTACCCCGACGTCGTGACAGGCGAGGGCTAGAGGGTACGTTCCCGCCTTGTTAAAGATAGCCCCATCTCGGGCTATATTATCGGCCCCAACGAGGGCTAGGGTTGCATTTTTGGCAAAGAGACCGAGCTGAGCGTCTGTGATGACCTCGTGGGGTATGCCCAGGGAGTGGAGCTCGTTTGCCAGGGCTATCCCCTCATAGTCGGGAGCACTCTCGGTTAGGATGACTCTGAACCTCTTTCCATTCCTCCGGGCGGATTTAAAGACCTCAAGAACGGCCGAGGAGAAGGAGTGGGTTATCACTACCTCGTTTTCGTCTATGAGCTCGCTTCCAATGTTTCCGATTTCCCTTTTGGCCTCCTCGGCCAGTTTTATGAACTCCTCCGCCTTCGCCCGCACCACCGCAGGGTCTCCGGTTACCGGGATAAATCGAGCGAGGTTGTAGAGGGAGGCCATCGTCCTGTTAACAGAGGGAACCTCTGTTTTCATCTCCTTGACTGCCTCTTCCAGCTCCTCTCCTTCAAAAGTCTCCGCGAGGGCTATGTACGCCTCCGCGCCTTTCATTGCGAGCCAGCTCGCTCCCCTTATGCGCTCTGAGCGCATCTCCTCTAGTACCGAAAGGACTTCCCGTGGAAGCATGACCAACACCACACACCTTAATTAGAGCCCAATAATCCAAGATGGCTCCCCTTTATCACTCTTTCGCCACGTCAGCACGAGCATCCGGACTGACTGAAACAAGGGAAGCTTTCGCGGTCAACAGATGAGAAGATGACGGTCACAGAGAAGACTTCAGGCCCCTCTTCCGGACCTTCTTAAGCTCATCCCACTCGAAGAACTGCCTGTTGAAAGGATCCAGCTGGGACACTACCTCACCGGGCAGAATCAGGGGGCGGGTGAGATACCTCTTTTTCTTCACGGGCTTCACCCCCATTTTATATTTAGGGCAAACTTCATAAAAACCTTCCCTTTTTCACCCTCAGTGAAAACAAGGCTTAAGTATTTTATCGCTGTAAAATTCCCGGTGATTCCATGAAGGTCAAGGTCGGTGTCAACGGTTATGGCACGATTGGAAAGCGCGTGGCCTACGCGGTCTCAAGGCAGGACGATATGGAGCTCATCGGGGTAACAAAGACGAAACCTGACTTCGAGGCTTACCGAGCTAAGGAGCTCGGAATTCCAGTCTACGCCGCGAGCGAGGAGTTCCTCCCGCGTTTTGAAAAGACCGGCTTCGAAGTGGCCGGAACGCTTAATGACCTCTTAGAGAAGGTCGACGTCATCGTTGACGCCACCCCTGGAGGAATGGGGGCCAAAAACAAGGCCCTCTACGAAAAAGCCGGCGTTAAGGCGGTTTTTGAGGGTGGGGAGAAGGCTTCAACGGCAGAGGTCTCCTTCGTGGCCCAGGCCAACTACGAAAAGGCCCTGGGAAAGGACTACGTGAGGGTGGTTTCCTGCAACACGACAGGTTTGACTAGGACGCTCTCTGCCCTTCAGGAGTACATCGACTACGTCTACGCCGTAATGATTAGAAGGGCCGCAGACCCAAACGACTCCAAACGCGGCCCGGTCAACGCTATAACGCCCAGCGTAACCGTTCCCTCCCACCATGGGCCTGACGTGCAGACGGTTATCCCGATAAACATCGAGACGATGGCCTTCACTGTGCCCACCACCCTCATGCACGTCCACAGCATTATGATCGAGCTCAAGAAGCCGATAACGAGAGAAGACGTGATAGATATCTTCGAGAACACCACCAGAGTTCTCCTCTTCGAAAAGGAAAAGGGCTTCGAGAGCACGGCCCAGCTCATAGAGTTCGCCCGCGACCTCCACCGCGAGTGGAACAACCTCTACGAGATAGCTGTCTGGAAGGAGAGCGTAAGCGTGAAGGGCAACAGGCTCTTCTACATCCAGGCCGTCCACCAGGAGAGCGATGTCGTTCCGGAGAACGTCGACGCAATAAGGGCCATGTTCGAGCTCGCCGACAAGTGGGAGAGCATAAGGAAGACGAACAGGAGCCTTGGGATTCTGAAGTGAGTTCAGAAACGTCTTTAAACCCATTTCCAATTTCTTTTTTGATAGAAGATGGAAGCTGAAGAGTACCTTCTCCTGCTTGGACTGGCGCTGGCGGTTCTTGCCCTCGTTTATCCCGGGCAGACACTCAGTGGGAAATTCTGCGAGGGGTCCCACGGAAAGCTGGGCGACTACTACGTCAGCGTCTCTGACGGTTTCCTCCGGGTTTCTGGGGAGGGCGGCGATGCCTTCGTTGCCTACGGTAAGAACGTTATCCTGCGCAGGATCCCCCTTGATTACTCGTATTTGCCTGACAGCGGGTGCTACAACGTCAAAATCAGATATAAGGGGCAGGCTTTTCTCTACGTTTTCGCCGGCGGGCTTGCCCTCGCTGGTGGGGCCTTCTTCTACATGGCCTTTCTGAAGTACAGATGAGTTCGCCTTTTGAAGTTATAAAAAGAAAAGCTCAGGGCGCGAACTCCTTCCTTGAGAAAGCGAAATATCCCCACAATATAAGCAACGTTGAGACTGCTAGGGTCAGGCTGTAGCCCGTGATGCTCCCAATGGAGAGGGCACCCCTGTATTTTACCGTTGTCAGTGTGGCAAAGAGATAGGCAAAGCTACTCATCAGGGCATCAATACTGCCACCGCCGGGTTTTCCTAGGAGGACACTGAAGGACATTGGTATGGCAGACGTGAGGACGAAAAGAGTCAGCGTTCCAGCGAGGGAATCCAGATAAGCCATGAGGATCACTATAAAGGCTACGTAGACCGGGATCTTAAGGAGCAGGGGAGAGAGGAACTGAGGGTAACCCCTCCACCAAGTTAGGAGGGCCACGCCAACGATTCCAGGGAGAAGACCGAGGGTGGCAACAACTAGGCGCCCAAGGAAGACTCTCTGGGGTCCGTTGAAGATGGAGAGCTCAAAGACCGTGGTTCTAGAATCCCTGAACACGTGGGAACCAATTAGGATGGCGTAGATGGGAAGGAATATGTACTCCATAAGGGCTATGAACTGACCCATACCGTCCGTCTTTATGGCCTTCAGCGATGAATCCGCAGCCAAGAACATTAGGAGCAGAAGAACAGTCGTCGCGGCAGGGGGGAAGAGGCCCCGTATATACCATCTAACGGCTTTCCGCGTAAGCATAGCGCAACCCCGCCCTTTTAAACCCCGCGATCACTCCTTTTCTAAAGAGGTCGTTCAAAAGCTCCTCATCGGCTCTGGCAACAACTATTGCCCCAAAGCTGTGAACCACTTGTATACCCTTAGGAAGCCCCAGCTCTTTCTCAGTTAACGTTATCTCGTAGATTCCCTCCGCGAACAGGTCCTTCCTGTCTCCCTGCCACACAAGTTTCCCCTCCTTCATAATGATGAAGTGATCAGCCACCGCCTCCCCCTCCTCCGGGTCGTGGGTTGCCAGTATAAGGCCCTTCCTCTTAGAGAGCAGGTCATCGATGATGCCAGCCCTGTAAGAGTCGAGGTGCGCAGTGGGCTCGTCGAGGACCACCACATCGGCATCACAGGAGAGGGCCATTAGAAGGTTGCAAAGCTGTGCTTGGCCGCTGGAGAGGCCATCAAGGCGGTGATCCATGAACTCGCCGATCCCCAGGGCATCAACAAGGTCGCCAACGTGGGGGCACCTGCTGTTAACCATGAGCGTCTCAACGAGGTCCCTAACCCTCACAGGTATTGAGAACTGGGGCTTTTCGAAGGAATAGCGGATGACGACCCATTTGTCCTTCCGAAGGTAGGGCTCAGTGCCGTTTATCGTTGCCTTTCCCTCGGTCGGCTTCCTCAAGCCGGAAAGAATGGAGAGGAGCGTCGTTTTGCCGCTCCCGTTGTGCCCGACAATGGCGAGCCTGTCCGCTTCCACGTTGAAGCTGACGCCCCTTATACCCCAAACCGGCCCATAGTTCACCCCAAGGTTCTCCACTTCCACCTTCATCCTTTCGCCCTCCCGGCGAGGATGAGGAGAACTATGCCGGCAAGGAGAAGCACGTAGTCCACCGGGGCCACATAGCTTGTGAAGCTGTACTTAAAGGCCTTCACCCAGTCTTGGGAGAGCGGCTGAACGTTAGTGCGGACCAAGAGAACATTCGGAAAATCCCCCTTGTACATCCATATAAGGGGGGTAGTGTTTATGCAGTTTCCAAAGACTCTACCTATCTGGAGGAGTTCAAACGTCTGCGGAACCCTAGGCCTGACTCCGAGAGCATAATATCCCCCATCACCTTTTAAATATCTCACAATCGGGAAGTAAAAAGATGAATTGAGCTTAATAGCGAGGCTCTTGTTGAAACGCTCAAGCCCTAAGGGAGCATAAAGCCTCGGAAAACCCACATAATGCGGTAGGAAATACCAGTTTATATACCCATTATCCCCCAGAGGTGGAAGCTTCACAATGGGGCGAGTTTTGTTGAGGATGTAAACATTTTCCCTGGGGAAGAAGAGCCTGACAAGAGAGTCATTTCTTGACAGAACCATGTTGACCTGACAGATTTTTCTGATTTCACCATTACTCCTGGTTGTGAAAAACGGCCATCTCCAGTCCTTTGGAGGGTTCTTAGTTGAGCTGTATCCATAACTTGGGGTTCCTCTGTAAAGTATCGCCGTGAAGTTGTAGCTCCCATTTTGGAGTACCTCAAAGTGATAAACATACGTGCGTGTAACAAGTTCTCCAACGTATGTAAAACTGGAACCGGGCTTATAGGGATTGTGATTTGAGCCACGGTATTGGCCGAAGTAATACCCAACTACAGGGTACGCCACAATCACAGTAGCTAGCAGAATGAAGATGAGGGCAGTTAAGGTGTAAACCTTTCTTTTATTCATCTTTCCACCTCCTTGATTACGCTAGAAAATTTAAAAATAAAAAATTCTTAATCACTTTAAGCTGAAACTACATAGTCAACAACTGCACCCACTGCAATGTCATATGCCTTATCTGCTATAGTATTGCCTCCACTGTCATCAACGTTATACCTCACCATAATGTAAGGTGTTCCAATAGAGTTCACATGGATATTCTTTGTACTCATAAAAGACGAGCCTGAGTACTCTATATAAAGCCACATGTCCATTGTTCCGTCTGTGGAATCCCACAATGTGTCTAAATGCCACCAGCCCGATGCATGATGCTTATATTCTGAGGTGGATGAATCCATTGACTTCCAGTATGCATTGCTACTGGTTCCTGAATGGCTCCCAAAGTGGATATAGTTGTATGGTTCTCCTAAAGGAGAAAATTCGATAAATCCATAGGGTTCAGTCTGGACTGTGTAGTATATGGTAGCGTACACATCCGCCTCAGCATACCATGTTTTCTGCTGTATCTTCAGAGTCACACTTCCGGGGGTCCCTGCAGAGACTGCCGGGCTCAAAAGCCCCAGTACGGCAAGCCCAACAAACAATCCTGCCAAGTATTTTCCATATCTTCTCATTTGCCCCCCCCATTACAGTGGATGGGCATGGAGTTATTGTGCATTAAACTTATAAGCTTTTCTCTTTATATTAGTACTAAAGATACTTGACTTATATAAAACCATAGAAGAGCCGTAGTAATTAGTTACAACGATGGTTTTTGATAAGAACATGGTTTCTCTCACAATATTGGCACCAACGTTTAACATCCCAAAAGGGAATATGAGGAAGACAAATAAGAGCCTGAGGATTCTGGAGTAATGAGCATTCATTTTCTTGATTTTTGTGCTGTTCTCTCATAGTTGCCTGCCCGGGAAAACAATAAATACTAAAGCCACGAAGAGAGCAAAGGGGAGCAGCATGAGTACGCCAGAAGAATGGGCGTCAGCATTCCCTTCAAAGCGTGATCTAAAAGAGAGGCTAGATTTCATTCGCTTCTACGTCTCCAGGCTTAAGCAGAACCCGGACGAGGTTTTCAGAGAGCAGGTTAAGCTCATCAACTCCCTCCTCAAGTCGTCGAAGAGCTTTCCACTGTCGAGGGAGGAGTACCCCCGCCTTAAGGGAAAGCTGAGGGCCAAGAAAGGCTAAATCCCCAGCTTTTTCTTCACTTCCTCCGCGCTCAGCCCCTTCACCAGAATGTCCTTCTCCCTGCCCGTTTCTCCGCGAAGAATACTGACTTCAGCTCCAAGGAGCTTTGAGAAGAACATGACGACCTCCTTGTTCGCTTTGCCTTCAACGGGCGGTGCCGATACCCTGACTTTCAGCCTTCCACGCCACTCATCCACCCCTTCAATCGCGTTCTTCTTCGCTTTGGGCTGGACGTGGATGAAGAGTAGAACACCGTCCTTGGTCTCCTTAAGGAACTTCATCTCAATCCCCCCAGTCGTACTTCCACACGATCTCCGGCGGGAACTCCTTCCGCTTAAGCTTTTCGAGTATCTCTCTCGCTACCGAATAGGCGAAGTCGAAGGTTTTCTTATCTATAAATCCATAGTTGAGAGCCATCTCAAGCTCGTCTTCATCGAGGAGAAAGGCTTCCCCGTTGGGGAAGACAAAAACATCCAGAAACAGGTCAAGCATCTCAAGATTATCTCCATCACGCTTCGTGTAGGCCAGAACGTCGATGTAGAGCCCTTTAAAGTTCCCCTCTTCGTCGTAGACCTTGAGGATGTCGCAGTTCTCTCCGGTGAAGGCGAAGTAGAGCATGTTGTAACCGTTGTCTATAACCTTAACGCCGTTAACTTTGAGCGGGGCCAGCATGCCGGAGAAGCGGGCTTTGGCAACTATAACGTCCCCTAAATCCGCAACTACCTCGTCTTCCCTCTCAAGAACCCTGTTCGGAATGCGTTTGTAGATTAAGTGGATTCTCTTCATCTTGTCCCCCATACCAGCTCGCTCAGAAGCTTTAAGGCAGTTGCGGCACCTATAAGAATGTAAAACCACCTGAGCCCCTCGCTTCCCAGTTTCAAACCGGCCTTCACACCGAGCCACGCCCCAACGCAGACCGGAACGACGACCGGAAGAAGCAGGGAGTATTCTATCTGCCCGCCGAGCCCGTACACCCCGGCCGCGACAAGGTTGTTGAAGAAGATGAGGGCCTTCGCCGTGCCGTTGGCCTTCAGCATGTCCATTCCAAAAAAGGCCCTCAATGCGGCTATTACTATGAGCGTTGACGCTATCCCCCGGATTCCGATGTAGGCACCGATGAGGAGCCCCACCCCGGAGATCCAGGCGGAACTGGCCTTCTTCACTCTCGCTCCACTCATCTCCGAGCCAGGCCGGATCGAGAAGTACAATCCCATGAGAAGCAGAACCAGCGACAGGGCACCGGCCGACCCCTCGGGGAGAGATGAGAAGAAGTAGCTGCCCCACAGGGCCCCGAGGACGGAGAAGGTGGTCAGATACGGAGCGGTTCTCACCTCAACGGCACCGCCGCGGTAGTAAGTTATTGCCGAGACGATGGTCAGCGCCGCTATGGCCACCTTTAACGTCCCAACGGCACTCTGCACGGGAATCCCGAGGAAGGTCAGCAGGGAGAATATCACGATGCTCCCGCCGCTCATGAGGGAACCGATGAAGCCGGATGAGAGGGAGATGATGGAGAGGGGTACGGTCTGCACGTGTCTGAGTTGGTGGAAGTCCTTAAATCGGTGTTGATAAGGTGGTTTTGACGGCCTGTGATATGGACGAGTTACCAAAGCATTTTTATTTTTTTGAGGTTATACTATGTATTGATGACGCGGAAATTGGAGGATATCAAGAGGATTTTGGAAGAACACAAACATGAGCTCCGCGCACGCTTTGGGGTTAGGACTATGGCCATATTCGGCTCCTACGCGCGGGGCGAGGAGGGCGAGCTTAGTGACCTTGATATCCTCGTTGAATTTGAGAGACCAGTAGGTTGGGAGATAGTGGACCTAAAGGACTACCTTGAGTTCCTGTTGGGAGTAGAGATAGACCTCGTCACAAAGAACGCCGCAATGAGCCGGAAAAGGTTTTGGGAGCACATAAAGGGTGAGCTGGTGTATGTCTAAGCGCGATCCGTGTCTCTTTCTCAATGATATCCTGAAAGCCATCGAAAGAATCGAAGAATACATCGAGGGCCATGACTTTGAAACCTTCGTAAAGGATAGAAAAACCGTTGACGCAGTTCTAAGAAACCTTGAAATTATTGGAGAGGCCGCGAAAAACGTGCCGGAGGATATCCGGGAAAAGTATTCGTCCATTCCCTGGAGAAGGGTTGTGGGCCTGAGAAACGTTGTTGTTCATCACTATTTTGGTGTTGACCTCTCTGTGGTGTGGGTTATCGTCAGCTCTCAAGTTGAGGAACTAAAAGAAGAGATAGAACAGGTACTCCTACAGGAATGCTAACCTTCGAAAATCAGCTCCCTCAGCTTCTCCGGCAACTCCTCGATCTTCACCCTCATCTGCTCCCTCGTGTCGCGGTCTCTGATGGTCACAGTACCGTCCTCAGGCGTCTGGTTGTCAACGGTTACGCAGTAGGGAGTCCCAATCTCGTCGTAGCGGAGGTATCTCTTCCCGACGGTGTCCTTCTCGTCGTAGACGACTATGAAACCTGTCTTCTGAAGGGTTCTGAAGATATCGTAGGCTATGTCCGTGAGGGGTTCTTTGGCCACGAGGGGAAGCACCGCCACCTCTATCGGCGCCATGTCCTTCTTTATCTTAAGGTACGTCCTGTCCTCATCGATAACCAATGAGTTCTCAAGGAGGAGGTAGAACGGCCTGTCTATACCAAAGCTCGGCTCGAGGACATGAGGCACTATCTTCTCGCCCATTATCTTCTCCTCAACCTCTTTGATTATGAAGTCGTCCTTCTCGAGCTCGTAGCCCTCGACTGTAACCATCCCGTCCTTTTCAAGGAGCTCAACCAGCTCGCGCTTCTTCTTCTCGTCCCAGTCCTGTACGATATCGTTTATCCTCTTGGCATCCTTCTTGAGCTTCGGCCCGACGCGCTTCATGTTGAGGCTCACTTTGAGGTGCTTAACTATCTTGGGCTCGTCGTAGTGGATGAGGACGGTCAAGTCTGCACCACTCATCTTCAGGTGCTTGCTCAGGTCGTAGTCGCCCCTGCTCGCCACTCCAACGCACTCCACCCAGCCGAAGCGCTCGCTGTGTATTTCAGCGTCCCATGTGTCGCGCGAGTAGTGGGCCCTCTCCTCTGGGAGTTGCTGCCTGAAGCGGATTTTGCCCTCGGGAATGCCAATGTCAAGGAGAGTCCTCTTGACCATGACCATGTAGTAGGCGAAGAAGGTGTTCATTACGTAGCCCTTCTCAACGCCCTCCTCAGCTGTCATCTCAACCATTCCGAGGTTCTTGAGCTGGTGCTCTATCGGGTAGAGCCTGAGAACCTCGTCCTTAACTTCGTCAAAGTGCGGGTGCTCGGTTTCCTTGGGGTTGAAGAATATCTCCGCTTCAGCCTGTGTGAACTCCCTGAGGCGGAGCATGCCCTGCCTCGGCGAAATCTCGTTGCGGTAGGCCTTCCCTATCTGGAAGACACCGAAGGGGAGCCTGTTCCTCGCGAAGGCGTTCAACCTCCTGAAGTTCACGAAGATGCCCTGGGCCGTCTCAGGCCTTAAATAGCCCTTCTGGTCGCCGTAGGGCCCGATCTTCGTCTCGAACATGAGGTTGAAGTACCAGACCTCGCCGAGCTCGCCGCCGCACTCAGGGCAACGAATATCGTGCTCCTTTATGAGTTCTGTGAGGTGTTCGGCGCTCATTCCCTCGGTGTCTATCCCAAGGGCCTCCTCGACGAGGTGGTCTGCCCTAAAGCGAGCGCCGCACTTCTTGCACTCCACCAGCGGGTCGACGAACTTCTCAACGTGGCCGCTCGCTATGAAGACCTTCTCCGGCGTTATGTTGGGAGTTTCAAGCTCGAAGAAGCCCTCCCTCTGGAAGGCCTTCCTTATCTTCCGCTCGATTTTACGCTTAATGGTCGCTCCGAGCGGGCCGTAGTCGTAGAATCCTCGTGAGCCGCCATAGATTTCAAAGCTGCCCCAGGCAAAGCCTCTCCTCCTCATCAAGTCCTGAAGAACCTCGTACTTATCGGGCTTTTCTCCCATCGCTCACCACCTGGAGAGTGGGTCGGGGATTTTCATAAAAAGCTTTTGGGGTGTTCCTTAGCAGTGTGTCAAACAAATTAAATGGATGATAATTTCATTCAGAAGAAAGGAGAACAATAAAAAATAAAGCCTTTAAATCATCCGGTTAGGATAAATCCAATGTAAAACTCGACCCAACCCTCGAAGGAATGCCAATACCACCCAGGCTCCCACCATTCAGGGGGATGTTCGTATCTGACCCCATAGTGCTCTCTCCATTCCCTGGATTCTGATTCTGGAAACCTTAGAGTCGCTCCAGGCTCTACCATATAGGTGTTTTCACCAACTGCTTTATCTTCTGCAATATCATGCCACCATTTTGCGAGTTCTTGAGAGAAATCACTTTGATCTTTAATTACAACATCTGAAATGGTATAGCTCCAGGACTGAGAGGCGCTAACTTGGGCCCCTTTATCACCTGCAGAAACACCTATTGTAACAGTTGATGTTTTAGACCCAGATGTTGTAGTTGGGGAGTAATCAGAGAGAAAGCCATCTGCCTCGTAGTAATCGGCATCAATCCAAGTAAACATATCTGCAGTTCTCCAGTCGGACCATCCTAGTTCCTTTCCTGGAACAGACTGTTGCCTTACATGAATATCGAACCAATTATAGTCTAAGGAGCCGTCGTTCACAAGTTGGTAGTATAGAGTTCTGAGGTTAAGCCTACCATATGGCTTCCAATTATCTCCAGTTGAGATGTCTAGTTGACCTATTTGGCTCCAATAGGGAGTAGAGTCCTCACTACCAGGATATCCAGGTGACAATGACTCAATGGAAGGAGATGTTGCTTCTGGTTGAAAGTTCTTAGCAACCCAATAATAAGCATCTTTCATTGCCTCTGGACTAGAGTCAATCGAAATGAAGACTTTGGATCTCAGTGTGCCATCCGGAAGCCGGTAAGCTATATACCCATACACCTGCTCCTTGGGAGTGGTTCCGTCTGGATTCCGCCCTCCTACGATCCTCGCATTCAACTGTCCCTTGAAAATTCCCTTAATAAGATCAGTATTGCCATTTACTATCACAGGAGTGTCTGAGAGAACTTCTTCCTTAAGGAATCTTCTGAACTGTGGAGTATCCTTCACTTTCAGACCTTCGATCACTAAAATGTGGGGTTTGTTGATCTTTTTGAATTCTGTGACTCTTACTGCCCTTACAAAATACTTTGGAGTTTCATTGCCGATGTAGTAAACTGGGATGCTGTTGTCAATCTTTTGGAAAGGAGGTGTATACTTCTTAGGACTGCTTCCCTGGGGATACGCCGCTACTAAGAACAGGCTTCCAATCAGGACTCCAAGTATGAACCACACCATTTTTTGTCGCATCTGCCCCCCCCAATAGGGTTGTCAATGTAATTAGTGCACCCATAGTATTTAAGCTTTTTGTCTCCTTAGATTAACAATTGGAAAGATATACATTGAATTAAAATCACTAAAAAGAGAAGAAATAAAAAGTGGAAAACCTACTTTTCTCAGCCCCGGGGCGGATCTCATTATTTTCAGTTAATAAAGATGGGGTTGATTAAGGCATTCTGAGAAAAGACTTCGCAATTTTTATTCTCCCTGCCGATGAATAGAGAAAGAGTTATAAACCGTTTCCCCCGTGTAGGCTATGAGCTTTGATTATTTGGAGGTGCGTGAAAATGGCGGAAAGACCACTCGATGTTATCCACAAGTCCCTTGAGAAGGATGTCCTCGTACTCCTCAAGAGGGGAGGGGAGATAAGGGGCAAGCTCATCGGTTATGATATCCACCTGAACGTTGTCCTCGCCGATGCAGACCTCATTCAGGACAACGAGGTCGTGAAGAGCTACGGTAAAATCGTTGTCCGTGGGGACAACGTCCTCGCCATCTCGCCGGTCGAGATTGAGTGAAGCAGCGGGGTGATAGCATGGGAGCCGGAACAGAGCCAAAGGGCAGGAGGAACCACACCCCGACCCACATCAGGTGCAGGCGTTGCGGAAGGCGCGCCTTTAACGTCGAGAAGGGCTACTGTGCCGCCTGTGGGTTCGGCAGGAGCAAGCGCATGAGAAAGTACAGCTGGTCCCACAAGTGGAAGAAGAAGAGGAACCTCAAGTACTGATTTTTTCTTTTCTACTCTTCTCTGCATTGCAGCAAGATTTATTGTAATGCTATGAAAGCAATGCTAACTTTGTAGGAGGATTTTGAACCTCTTCGCATCATTGCACATGGCCGAGTTGTTGAAGAAGACGAAGCTTTCCTCCCTGTTCCAGCCGAGAACCCTCTTCCTGATCTTTTCAAGCTCCTCATCGCTGTAGGTGTGGTTGTAAACTATCCTTGCGTTCTCGTATCTCCCGTGAAGGCGGTAGTAGTTAGTGCTGCCGTTATGCAGCGGAATCCTGACCAGCGGGTCTGTAACATCTATCACGTCGAACTCCCGAACGAAGCGTCTAACGCCTTTCTCGCTCCAGCCCCTCAGCTCGACGGCTATCTCGAAGTCGCCTCTGTCGATCAGCTCAAAGAACTTCTCCGCATCGGCGAAGCTCTCCTCGCTCTCTTTAAAGCTCCTGGGCAGCTGGATGAGTATGAAGCGAGCCTTCAGAATCTCAGCTTCCTTCAGTGTCAGCCTCCAGAAGTGAAACACGTCAGCGTTCGGCCTAAGAAGGCCCACATCCCTCGGCGGCCTGACGTTGCTCCTCCGCCAGGTGGGGCTGTTCGGGGGATGCGTTACCCCTTGGAAGGCTTTTATTGAAAAGGTGAATCCCTCGGGGGCCTCTTCCCTCCATCTCCTCAGGGTCTTCTCCTGAATAAGGCGGTAAAACGTCCCCTGTACTTCTATCGCGTCGAAGTCCCGGTAATACTTCGCGTGCCCCTCGCAGAAGCCGCAGGTTCCGACCGCTATCATCGCCCTCACTCCAGCGGCTCCCTCCCGTAGCGCAGGAAGTCTATAAAGCGCTCGTCCTCCCCAACCAGTGCGCTCAGCACCGCGTTGACGTAGGCGTCGAACTCCTTCTTCTTTATCACAACCGAGTGGTGGGCGTACTCGAGCGGGACAACGTATTCGTCCTCCGCAACCGACAGAATCTCCGCGAGGGTTCTCTCGAAGTCCTGCTTTTCGGGAACCTCAAGGAGGTATATCAGTCCGCCCTCGGCAAAACGAACATAAGCAGGCCGTATCCTTGCCCCGACTATCTGACCGCCATCCATTATTAGGGTTTTCCGAAGGTTCTGGAACCTTCCGCGGACCATCAGTTCAGCCACCAGCCTTGGGAAGCCTCCCTTTGGACTTTTGACGTAACTAAAAGGCAAATAGCCGCTCTCCCCGGAGAGGGAAGCAACGACGGGAGTGTCGATTATCATTGGTGTGCCTTTGAGTTTCTCCCCCTCCCTCGCTTTGACTGTCTTTACGATGTCCGACTTGTAGAAGGTCTTCGCTATCGCCGCGACCCTTCCGCCGAGAAGCCTGTCCAGTGCGTGGAGGTATTCGAGATACTCGAAGAGAACTATCAGGTCTTCCTTGTCGTTGACCCACCAGAAGCTGCCCTTTATGCTCTTTGCCCCCCGCTTCATCAGCATCGAGAATATCTCCTCCCCGTTCCAGCCCCTGGAGGGGAGTGAAAAGCCGTTGAGAACCCCTTCCTCCTTGAGTTTCTCCCTCCACTCGACCCATTGCTCGTCGAGGAAGTCCAGAAACTCCAGCGCCGCGTTAAGCAGTTTGTCCCCGTGCCTGCTGTAGAGTTCTCTCGTCGTCGATGTTACGTAAGTTGGCGGCGTGATTATGGCGCTGCTTATCGTGCCGTCCATGAGAACCAAATCGGCGCCGAGCTCAAGGGCCATCGTGCCCATCCTCTTCTCTAGGATGTCCATGTGGAGGGCAACCCTATCATCTACGCTCTTGTACGGAAAGACCATGCCGATGTCGTTCCAGTAGTAGAGTCTCTCCCCTATGGCCGAAGCGGAGACTGCGTAGACTATCGCCCCGCTGAGTCTCTTCGTCATCCTGCTGCCATCGACGGCGTAAACGCTCGCCTTCCTGGGAGCGGGAAGCGGCTTCCAGGAGAAGTACTTTCCCACCGCTTTTCTGAGCCTCTCAACGTCCTTAAGGCTCTTCAGCAGGAAGTCCCTGATCTCCCTGACGTGGACATCGCTAATACGCTCCAAGGCTCTCCACCTCTATCCTGCTCTTTCCACCTACGTTCTCCACCCTTATCACGTAATCTGCCGCGTCCTTCAGCTCCTCGTCGTGCGAAACTATGATAACCTGCGGTATCTTCCTCAACTGGCTCGATATTATCTCAACGAGCTTCTTCCTGCGCTCCTCGTCGAGGAACGGCGTCGGCTCGTCCAGGATGAGCAGCTCGAGGTTTCTCACTTTATACAACGAGAGCGCCAGGCGGAAAGCTAAACCTAGGGCTATCCTCTCGCCGCCGCTGAGGAACTCCAGGCCAACCTCGCTGCCCGCGTAGAGCACCTTCAGATCTATCCTCTCCTTCCCGTACTTCTTCTCCCGCTTGAGCTTTACCCCCTGGTATTTGCCCTCCGTCATCTCCGAGAAGGTCTCGCCGGCGAGCTTCTGCACCTCTTCAAGGCCCCTCAGCTCCTCCTCCGCCTTGAGCCTGGCGACCTTCTCTTTGAAGGCAGTCATGTCCGCTATGGTCTTCTCGACGGTCTCTATTTCTTTCTCCGCTTCCTCTATCTCCTTCTTCTTGGCCTTAAGCTCGTCCAGAAGCTTCATAACCTCGTCTCTCAGCTCCTCCACTCCTTTCAGTTCCGCTTTAGCTTTCTCGAGCTCCCTGGCGCTCTCCATGTACCACTTCTCCGCTTCATTGTAAGCCTCCGGGGAGAACTCTTCAGAGAGCTTCGTTATTCTCTTCAGCAGGTTCTCAAGCTCGGCTTCCATTCTCTTAACGCTATCAAGGGATTCCTGACGCTTCTCCTCCAAGCTGGCCAGCCTCTTTCTCGCCCGTTCGAGCTGGGAAGGAACGTTCTTGAGCGAGAGGTACTCCCGATAGGCGGGCTCAAGCTCCTTAATCCTGCCCTCGACATCCTCAAAGGAGCCGAAGCCCTCAGCCTGGACCTTCTTCTCAATTTCCATCTTTTCCCTCTCGATCTCCGCGAGCCTCTTTTCCACCCTTTCCAGTTCTCCCTTAGCCTTCTCAAGCTCCTCCAGCTCTTCCCCGAGGTGCCTCAGCTCCCTCTTTATCTCGATGAGCCTGGCTTTCGTGTTCTCGAACTCTTCGGCGGCTTTCTCAAGCTCTTCCACGTCGTACTTGCCCAGCTTCTCCTCGACCTCCCTCAGGAGGTCGGCCGTCTTCTTCAGCCTTATGAGCTTCGGCTCTTTCTTGATAACCTCCTTGAGCTTGAGCTCCTCCTTCCTAAGCCTCTCGAGTTTCTTTGAGAGCTTTTCCAGCTTTTTCTCGATGGAGCCTATCTCGGCATCGTACTCCGCCTTTATCTCCCCTTCCTCGTGCTCCTCGATGGGCCTCTTGCAGAGCGGGCAGACCTTGGCACCCTCGAGCTTCGAGAGGTTCTCCAGGAGGCTCTCCTTCTGCCCCGTTAAGCTCGCTATCTCTTCCCTTATCCTCGTAGTCTCCTCGCGGAGGTCTTCAAGTCTCTCCTTCGCGCTCTCAACAGCTTCAAGCTCCTTCTCAAGCTCTTCCGGCGTGGTTCCGCCCTTTTCAAGCTCGCTCCTGTACCTCCCCGCCTCGGCCTTCAGCTGGAGGGCACGCTGGTAGAGGCCGTTTTTCCTCTTAAGCTCCTCGTAGGTCTCTCTGAGGGCTTTCTCTTCCCTTTCCAGTTTTCTAATCTTTTCTAAGATTTCAGCGATCCTGGTAGTCTTCTCCTCAAGGGAACGCTTCTTCTCGACCAGCTTCGCCTCTGAGAGGCTGAGCTTCGAGAGCTCGTCCTTGAGCGAGAGGAGGGATTTCAGCTTTAAGTACTCCTTCTCAACGGGTTCGAGCTCCTTAAGCCGTTCTGCTTTCTCTTCGAGCTCAGTTATCTCCTTCTTCACTTCCCCAATCTGGGTTTCGTAATCTTCTATCCTCCCCTTCTCTGCCTTTATCCTCTGCTCGATGACTGCCTTCTCCTTCTCACGGTTGTCCAGCTCCTCTTTCAGGCCCTTGAGCTTTGAGTACTCCTTCTCGGCCTCCTCAAACTCTTCCTGGAGCTTTCTCTCCCTCTCGCGCAGCTCGCTTATCCTCCTCAGCGTCTCGGAGAAGCGCTTCTCGGCCTCGCGGAGGCTCTCCTCGACCTCGGCCTTCCTCTCGATAAGCTTTTTGAGGTAGTCCTTCTTTCTCTTCAGTTCCCTTATTACATCGGCGGCGTTCTTCTCAGCGTTCTCGTAGTCCTCTATGCCTAGGACCTTCCTCAGGACCTTCTCCATTATCTCGCGGTTCGTGATTATGCCCTCTATCTCACCCTGCCTTATGTAGAGGGCATTCGTGAAGACCTGTATAGGGTAGACGTTTCTCTCCACCCAGCGCGCTATGTCCGAGCTCTTCTCCACTATCAAAGCTCCATCTTCAATCAGCTCGCTTTTCTTGTCGTCCCTGTGGATTTTGTAGCTCTTCCCGTCGTGCTCGAACTCAAGGGTCAACCCCATGCCGCCCTTCGCGCCGACGCGCGTGTTCGCCTGGAGGTAGCCCCTCGGAAAGCTCGGGTGCCCCATATAGAGCGCCGCGAATATCGCCTCGAGGATCGAGCTCTTTCCAGCCCCGTTCTGACCTATCAGCAGGTTTATGCCGTCGCTGAACTCGACCTCGCTCTTCTCGTGCGCCCTGAAGTTTCTAATCTTCAACCTCCTTATCCTCACGGCCTACCCCTCCTAAGCCAGGCGTCGAGGCTCGACGGGTTCCTGGGTTTGGGAATCGATTTGGGCTTTTTGGGCTCTTTTCCCGCAGTGGGTTTAGGTTTTTCCTTCTCCGTTTTCCTGGGTTTCTCCCCCTTTGCAGGCTTCTCCTTGGTCTTTGGCCTTTCGGCTCCTTCCTCCCTGCTCTTTTCAGGTTCTCCTTTTTTCTCTCCCTTATGAAGCTCTTGAGCTTTCTTTGGGGTGCCCTCCGGGATGTCCTTCTCGTACCTCTCCATCAGCCAGGAGATGAACTCTGTAAGACTTTCCGAGAACTCCTTAGGAGGAACGCGGAGGTGCAGGAGAAGCTCCCGCTCCCAGTCGGTGAAGAGCTCTTCCTCGCTCAGTCTCTCCCTGGATACAACGGCCGCTCCAACGACCCTGCTCCTGAAAGTGTAGTACCTTAATCCAGAGTCCTTCAGGAGGTCATTGAACTCCGCCAGAGCAATTCCGCCTTTTATCGTCCCTTCGAGCGTTATGACCGCTATGGCGTCCTTCGGGATGAGGGAAGCAGCTTCCTCGACCTTTTTCCTGAGCTCGGCCTTGCTCTCTCCCTCGACCCTGACGGAGTAGAAAGGCCTCGCATCGACCTCAACGAACTCCGGCTGGAAGTCCTCCACGATGTAGAAGCCCTTCGGGCCATCGCGGTTGGCTGTGACCTTGGGCTTTTTGTCCCTGAGTGAGTAGCGAATTATATGACTAGCCTCTCTAACCTCCGTCCTCTCCAGTGAGCCAGGGTAGACTATCGGCCCGCTCAAGCCCGTCTGGGAAGGGTCGGCGATTCTGCGGACGTGGATGTGGCCGAGGGCGTAGTATGAGAAACCATCGGGGAGCTCGCTCAGCTTCAGGTCGAAGGCGTCCTGGTAGGGGGTATCCTTGGCGAGGTAGTCAACCGCCTGGTGGAGCATCAGGATCCCCTTCCTGCCCTTGAAGAGCGCCTTGAGGACATTTACGGCTCCATCGTTCCTTATGAGCTGCCAGCGCGTGTGGTGCCTCAGCCCGTGTATCTCAAGGTCTCCAACCTGGCCCCAGACGAGGTAACGGTTTTCGGACAGCTTCTTGCTCCTGATGAACTCTCCTTTACCCGGCTCCTTTCTCAGGCCAACGGTGTGGAGGAGCCCAAGGTGTTCGAGCAGGTCGAAGACGGAGGTTTCCCTAATGGTCTTGTCGTGGTTGCCCTCTATCGCGAAGACGGGGATGCCCCTCTTCTTCGGGAGCTCCAGAACCTCTATCGCGTCACGTATCGTCTTCGGCGAGGGTCTGCTCACGTGAAAGAGGTCTCCGGCGATGAGTATGAAGTCAACCCTCTCCTTTACCGCCCTCTCAATCGCCTCACGGAAGACTTTGAGGTAGTCGTAATACCTGAAGGGCTGGTTGAACTGCTCCCTGCCAAGGTGAACATCGGCTATATGGGCGAACTTCATAGAGACACCTCACAGCGGGAGCTCCGCTATGGCCTCCTCCTCTGTTACATCTTCCTCGTCCTCTCTCCCCTCGAGCCATTCTCCGACGATGTCGATATCCCCGCCGCCGTAGTGACCGTTCATGTCCTTCTCGAAGCTGTATATCTTCACCATCGCTGGAATCGTTATCGCGTAGCCGACTATGACCGCTTCGCCCACGCCGAGTGAGGCAATGTCGCCCAGCAGATCCTCGCTTATCTGCTCGCTCGCCTGCTGCACGTAGCGCTGGTCGTTGGGCTCAACCAGTTTGAGGATTATCTTTGTGTTCGTCTGGCTCAGTATGTCGTCGTCGAGCTTCTTCGGCCTCTGGGAGACTATACCAAGGCCAACGCCGAACTTCCTTCCCTCGCGCGCTATCTTGCCGAGCCAGAGCGTCGCCGGGTTCTTCTCTCCGCGCGGCGCAAATATGTGGGCCTCCTCAACTATAACCAGAACCGGCCTTGTGAGGGTGGGATACCCCTCGGCGACTTCCCTGACGAGGTTTCTGTCGTTGGTCCTCACTCCCTTCACGTAGTCTATCCTGTTCTTGAGGATTCCCCTGAGAACGAAGCTCGCCAAGGTTATCATCTGCTCCTCTTCCATGCCACTCAGGTCGATCACGTTCACCATTCCAGGCCTTATCTCGCCGAGAACGTCGATCGGGCTTATGAACTCGCCGAAGTTGGCCCTAAGCTCGCTCAGGTAGTCCTTCAGCCTTATCAGAGAGTCGAGATCCTTTGCCTGTATCTTCCTCGGCACTTCTACACCTTTCTCGTCGTAATAATAAATCACCTTCTCGTCGGTGTTCTCGTAAACGCGTATCCACTCCTCTATCTTGTCCTCCATGGCGTGGATGAACTCCATTCCCCCGATGACCTTACCGTTCCTCCTCATCTCCTCTCTGACCGTCCGGTAAACCAGTCCAAGGAAACGTCTCTGCAGGCTGGCGTTCTCCGCTATCCCGAGGAGCGCCGCGAACTCGCTCAGCCTTATCCTTCCCGGGTCGATGGTGGCCTTTATCGGGTTCACGCGCGCCCCAGGCCAGCTGAGCCTCTGGTACTCACCGTGCGGGTCGAGAAGGACGACCGTCGCGTTGACGTTGCTCACCATCTCCTTCGAGAGAACTGCTATTGTGTTGGACTTTCCGGCGCCAGTAACTGCCAGAACCGCGAAGTGCCTCGAAACCAGCCTGTTGGCGTCGAGCTTTACCTCGATGTCCTTCCTCGCTATGAGCCTGCCAAGCCTTATGTGCCCGTTGGAGAAAATTCTCGCCAGATCCTCGTCCCTCGCGAGGTAGACCTTTTCTCCAGGTTTTATCGGGACGCGATTGGGGGCCGGCTTCGGCAGAAACTCGCCGTCGTGCCTCCTCAGCACACCGAGAACCTTGGCAGTAGCCAGTATCTCCTCGCTCTTGTCGAGAACTCCCTTGGAGAACACGTTAACGGTCTTCTCAACGTAGTCGTAGCTTCCCCTTCCGGCGTCCATGAGCCAGTTTACGTTTCTTATCGACTTCAGAAGCGCCAGAACCTCGTCTCCGTCCCTGTTTTTGACTATCAGGAACTCCCCAAAGCGCGGGAGCTCGTTCCTCGGGTTCACTATGAACGTGAAGTGGTCGGTGCTGGATTCACCGAACACGATTCCAACGGCGTCTGCCTCCATATTACCACCTTTAGTTGATTTCCCCTGGTGGAACAAAAACCTTTCGCCTCAAACCGCAACCCCTAAAAGCCGTTCCCCCAAACCTTCGTCCATGGAGAACCCCAGAAGAATTCTCCTCGTAACCGGCAGGCTCGCCGAACCCCTCGTGAGGAAGTACGGTGAGGGCTGCGACGTCCTTGTAACCCCCGTTAGCGTTGCGGCTTTTCTCACCCCAGAGCTAATCGTGAGATACCTGGAGAAAGCTGGAGTAAAAAGCGAGGATTATGACCTCATTCTGATTCCTGGCCTTGTTAGGGGCTCTGCTCAACTCATTGAGGACGAGCTTGATATTCCTGCCTTCAAAGGCCCGAGGAACGCGATGGATTTACCACAGGTCTTGAAGGCCCTTGGGGAGGGCTTCAAGCTCAGCAGGGAAGTTCCAGCGGACGACCTATTCTCCTTCGATGCGCTCAAGAGGGTGGAGGACATCAGGAACAGGACGAGGAACAGGAACTACATTGAGGAAGCCCTGAAGAAGCCCTGGAACGTCCTCATTGGGGACCTTCCAGCGGGAAGGGACTTCCCGGCTAGGATTCTGGGTGAGGTCGTGGACGCTCCCAAGCTCGGCGTTGAGAAGACTGTGGAGAAAGCTCTCTACTACCTTCATGAAGGTGCCGACATAATCGATATCGGTATGGTCGCCGGCGAGACCAACCTCGGTTTTATCGAGGAGATTCCCGAAATCCGCGAGCGGATTGGGGAAGCTGGTTTCGACGTCCCAATCAGCTTCGACTCGCTAAACACGTCCGAAATCGAGAGGGCACTTGACTATGCCGACCTCTTTTTGAGTGTGGATGAGAGCAACCTTAATGCCCTCGTAACGGAAAAACCTGTCGTTTTGATACCAACAAACCAGCGAGAGGGCTACTTCCCCACTAAGCCTGCCAAAAGGGTCGAGTTCCTTGGAAGACTGAAAGAGAAAGCCCTCGACCTCGGATACAGGAGGGTAATCCCCGACCTTATTCTCGAACACGTGCCCCACTTAGCGCGCTCAGTAACGGCCTTCCAGCTCTACCGCGAGAGAAACCCGGATGACGTGCTTTTGGCAGGAGTCGGGAACGTGGTCGAGCTTTACGACGCCGACAGCGCCGGGATGAACGCCCTCCTCGCGGGAATTGCGAAGGAACTCTCCATAAACCTCCTCCTCACAACCGAGGTCAGCGCTAAGGCTAAAGGCTCAGTGAGAGAACTTAGAAGAGCCATAGACATGAACCTCTTTGACCTGCCCAAGGATCTTGGTTTTGGCCTGCTAATCCTCAAGGAGAAGAGGGAGACAGAGTGGCGCTTCGAACCAGCCGGAGAGGTTGTTAAGGCGCGAGAAAGGCCCGTCGAGCTTGAGCCGGTCTACTTCCGCATCTGGCTGGAAGGCGGGAGGATATGGGTAAATGTCCACAGGAGCACTGAAACGGTTCTCACGATAGTCGGCGATGAGCCTAACGCGATAATCGACACGATTCTTGAGCGCTTCGAGATAAGTCCAAGGCACGCCTTTTACCTAGGCCGGGAGCTTGAGAGGGCTTATACGGCTCTAAAGCTGAGGAGGAGCTACACCCAGGAGGTCCAGCTTTTCGGGGAGTTCTACATGGACACCAAAACGGAGAAAGTATGACAAACCTCACCCCGGTATCAGTCGGAAATTCGTCACTTCTACGAAAAATCGTCCGAAAAATCTTTAAGGGCCGGGGCCGCTCATACAGTGATGCCCAATGATAGTCAGGAGTGAGTGTTTTTGGCCTCTGTGGTAGTTCCGTGAATAGTGTGGTTAGTTCATCAATTTTAGGGCGGGATCGTTTTTGGCATAATTGAAAGGGGGGCTCGTTTTTGGCCGCTGTTGCGTTAGTGATTTGACAACTGGCCTGGTCCTGATAAATCAATCCAGTTCGGATTCAGGCATCATGCTCGTTATTCCCTCACTTTTGGGACTTCTATCGAAGCTTAGAGGAGATTTTAAGCTTGTATCAAAGGAGGTGTTAGAATGAAAGCCGTTCTGCCGGATTCGAAGATACCAAAGAGGTGGTACAACATACTGCCCGACCTTCCGGAGCAGCTGGCACCGCCGCTCGATCCGGAAACCGACGAGCCAATGGAGCCGGAGAAGCTCCTCAGGATTTTCGCTGGGGAGCTGGTAAAGCAGGAAATGAGCACCGAAAGGTACATCGAAATCCCGAAGAAAGTCCGTGAGCTCTACGCAAAGATAGGTCGCCCAACCCCGCTCTTCCGCGCCACAAACCTTGAGAAAGCCCTTGGTACGCCGGCGAGGATTTACTTCAAATATGAGGGGGCAACCGTAACGGGGAGCCACAAGATAAACACTGCATTGGCACAGGCCTACTATGCAAAGGAGCAGGGCGTTGAGAGACTCGTCACCGAGACGGGAGCCGGTCAGTGGGGAACCGCTTTGAGCCTTGCCGGAGCCCTTCTCGGCCTCAAGGTGAGGGTCTACATGGCGAGGGCAAGCTACCAGCAGAAGCCCTACAGGAAGACCATAATGCGCCTCTACGGGGCCGAAATCTATCCGAGTCCAAGCGACAGGACGGAAGTTGGACGGAAGTTTCTGGCTGAGAACCCAAACCACCCAGGAGGCCTTGGAATAGCGATAAGCGAGGCTGTTGAGGACGTTCTTCGCGACGAGAAGGCTCGCTACGCCTTGGGAAGCGTTCTAAATCATGTGCTCATGCACCAGACGGTGATAGGCCTTGAAGCGATGGAACAGATGAGGGAGTTTGAGGGGCCTGACGTAATAATCGGCTGCGTCGGCGGCGGCAGCAACTTCGCGGGTCTGACTTACCCCTTCGTAAGGGACGTCCTGAACGGAAAAGCCGACTACGAGTTCATAGCGGTCGAGCCGAGAGCGGCTCCATCAATGACGAGGGGAATTTACAAGTACGACTACGGAGATTCAGGCGGCTACACACCTAAGATGAAGATGCACACCCTCGGCCACACCTACTACGTCCCACCAATACACGCTGGTGGTTTGCGCTACCACGGTTTAGCTCCAACGCTGAGCGTTCTGATAAACCATGGGGTAGTGAAGCCCGTAGCATATCACCAGAACGAGGTCTTCCAGGCAGCGGAGCTCTTCGCTAAAACGGAAGGGGTAAT
The DNA here is from genome assembly GCF_012027595.1 of Thermococcus sp. Bubb.Bath. NCBI lineage: Archaea > Methanobacteriati > Methanobacteriota > Thermococci > Thermococcales > Thermococcaceae > Thermococcus > Thermococcus sp. Bubb.Bath. The sequence goes on from NZ_SNUR01000001.1 coordinate 749,392, forward strand.
CCCGGCTCCGGAGAGCGCCCACGCAATCAAGGGAGTTATAGACCGCGCCCTAGAGGCAAAGAAAGAGGGCAGGGAGGAGGTCATCCTCTTCAACCTCAGTGGACACGGCTTCCTCGACCTCGGCGGTTATGAAGACTACCTCGATGGAAAGCTCCAGGACTACGAGCCGGACTACTTCCCGGCGCTTGAGGGGTGAAATCCAGCCCCCATTTCTTTTATATTCTTTGACTTACTTGTTTCCCCACCTATTCATTGAAGGTTCTGCATCGCCGGTTTCCTGAAGAGCTCGTCCAGCTCCCGTCTCCTCGCGCTCACCTTCTCGTAGAGACTCTCAATTCTTGTGTCGCCAGAATACTTCTTCCTCAGGCTTACAAGAAGGCCCTCAAGGAAGCCCAGAACCGACACTCTGATAAAGTCCTTGCCCCTCTTGCTCTCCAGCCCTTCGTTGAGCGCTACGAATGAGTCGAGCCTTTTGATAAGCTCTTTCTCCCCAAGCCCTTCGAGCAGCTCTCTGACTTCCTCAACCTCAGGAACATCAACGGCCATATCACTTCCCTCCTAATCCTTCAATCTCAGCCTAAAGAACTCAACCGCGTTCCTCTCCGTTGTTCTCTCAACCTCTCCGAACTCCAGCCCCTTTATCTCTGCTATCCTCCTTACCGCGTACTCCACGTTCCATGGGTAGTTCTTCTCGCCCTTGTACGGGCTCATGTACGGAGCGTCCGTCTCAACGACGATGCTTTCAAGGGGAAGCACTTCAGCGGCCTTCCTCACCTCTGGGATAAAGTCTATGCCTGTGTTTATCCCGATGATGTGGCCGTTCTCTGTTATCTCCAGTGCCAGCTCCGCCGGCCCGCTGTAGGAGTGGAAGTAGGCTTTAACTCCAGCTTTCTGAATGGCCTCGAAAACCTCCCTCTCGGCGTCGCGCGCATGGAGAACGACCGGCTTGTCGAGCTCGACGGCAAGATTTAGGAAGTGGTTGAAAATCTCCCGCTGATTCCTCCTTTCTTCCTCGGTTTTGGCGTAGTAGAAGTCCAGGCCTATCTCGCCAACGGCCACTATCTCGTCGGCGTGCTCCCTTATGAACTCCTCCACCCGCTTGACTTTTTCCCAGTTTCCCCTCCTCGCCTCGTTCGGCGCGTAGCCGAGTGTTGGAAAGACGAAGCCGAAGTGGGGCTTTAAAAGCTCCCAGCTCTTCCAGACGTGGAACTTGCGGTATTCGGTTATTGAGTCCACTACGGCCTTGAGGTGCCTCCTGCTCTCCTCAGCTACCTCTCCAGCAGTGCTCTTGAACATCTCGATGTGGCAGTGGGCGTCTATCATGTTCTCCCTCAATATAGTGAAAAGCAGTAAGTAGAAAAGTTTTTCTGGCTTTGAACCGTAGTGCTGACTAGTGGTAAAAATGGTAGCCTATTCAAAATCCGAGCTTAAAGCTTATATGAAAAAGGTTATCGATACTCTCAAATACCTCTCCCCAAAAGAGATATTGAGTTATGCCATCTTCAACGAGGCGGACGAGGTTGAATACTACCGCAAGCTCGCGGAACACGCGAGGAGGGAGAGCGTTAAGGTTCTTTTCATACAGATGGCGGACGAGAGCCAAGAGCACCACGACAGGCTCTACAAGCTGTTCAAGGAGCTTTATCCTGATGAAGAACCCGTTAAAATAGACGCCCCGCCCGTGGAAGTGGCTCCTTTTTATCCCAAATTTGAGACTGTCGATGACTACATCGAGGCTCTAGAGTACTGTATGCAAAGCGAACTATTTGCCAAGGAAACCTATGAAATCCTGGCCCTTAAAGCCCTAAACGAGGAGTCAAAGGTCTTGTTCTCCCAGCTGGCCCAAATGGAGACAGACCACTACAGGCGCATTAAAAAGCTGTATGACCTTCTGGCTAGATTTAGGAAGAGGAAAATCCTCCCGGAGGAAATCGAGCCCGGCGGCTATATATTCGACGACCGCACTAAGGCGAGGTACCTCTCCCTCGACCTCATAACTAAGAACAGAACGGGATACGTCTTCACAAGGGAGCATCCCGAGAAGGCAAAAGAATGGTTCAAACGTGAGGACGTAGAAGTAATCTGGATAACAAACGTTCCTGGAAAGGGAAGGATACCACCCAAAATGCTAGTAGATTCTGAGAGCGCTCTCTGTCAGCTCCTTGAAAACGAAAAAACCGTGGTTCTCCTTGAGAACCTTGAAGGACTTATCGCGATATCCGGCTTCAATGAGGTATTCGAATGCATCTCCAAGCTCCGTGACATAGCTATAAGCGCTGGCTCCTACCTCATCGTCCACGCGAAGGAAGATGCCTTGGAGGCAAAGGAATGGGAACTGTTGAAGTCGGAGCTAACCTTCATCGAGTAACTCCCCTCTTATCCTTTCTCGTTTCCCAGATGACCCTTCCATCCTTTCTAACGACCTTCAGAATCCTGTGGTACGGTATCTGGGCTTCGCCCACGAAGAAGTACCCGTGGCCGAGCTCTATTAATCCCATGGGGATTTTCTTGACGCTACCGTAATCTCCCCTGTGCTCGATGAGGATGTAGTAATCCTCCTCATTCTCCCGAGGGTCGTACTTTATCTTCGCCAGCACTTCCTTGACGGAGCCATTCCTCATGGGAGCCACCCCAGAACCTCAATCAGGTTCTTCTTCCAGACCTTAATAACCCCACCGTGTCCTGGAAGGCCGAAGTCAACGTCGGACTGGAGGAGCCTCTCAAGGCTCTCCCTCAGCTCCCAGCCATTGCCTGTTGGAAAGTCAGTCCTTCCAACCGTGCCCTTGAAGATTGTATCTCCCGTGAACATGAGCTTATGCCTCCCGTCGTCGAGATACAAACAGGAGCTTCCGGCGGTGTGGCCGGGCGTGTGGAGGAGTTCAAGCTCCAGTGAGCCGACTTTTAGTTTGTCCCCCTCTTCCAGCTTGAGGTCGACGGGCTGGGGCTCGAACCTCCTCCCGTAGTGGCATGCAAGGATTACGTAGTCGTTTCCCCTCTCAAGGGCATCTGCCGTTACCCTGTGGGCGGCAAAGAGAACACTGATTCCCCTTTTCTCGAGCCAGCCCTTCAAAACCGCGTTCCCGCCAACATGGTCGAAGTGCTCGTGGGTGTTAAAGATAATGACTTTTCTCACGCCCTCTAAATAATTCTCCCGCTCCCAGATTTCTGTGTAAACATGCCAGTTCACACCCGTCCCAGTGTCGATTATGAGGGCTTCTCCCCCATCCGTGACTAAATAGATGTTGGAGTCCCACCCTATCCCGCGGAGCATGACAACGTGAGGGGGAACCTCAATTGGAACGATATCCCTCGGAAACTCCTCGGTGGAGCTTATCTTCACCCTTCCACCCCCCAAGGGGCCTCAAGGGAGTACTACCCCCCATCTTCAGTCGGGAGGGGTGAATCTCTTCATCGCCCTTACCAAATTACGCAGGGAGGTTTATAAACTCAACCGCGAAGACTAATTAGGTGAACCAAATGAAGACTGAACGGGCGAAGGAGATACTCCTTCGGCTTTTGAGAATACCCTCCCCCTCGGGCCACGAGGACAGGGTGATGCTTCACATCATGGAGCTCCTCCACAGGCTGGACTACGACGTCCACATAGAGAGCGACGGCGAGATAATAGACCTCGTTGTGAACCCCAATGCAGACCTCTTCTACGAAGTCCACGTTGATACGATACCCGTTAGGGCAGAGCCCTTCGTGAGGGGGAACATCGTCTACGGAACAGGTTCGAGCGACATAAAGGGCGGCGCGGCCGCGATTCTCCTGATGATGGAGAACCTGAAGAAGGAAGGAAAGGACCTCAACGTTGGAGTGGTTTTCGTCAGCGACGAGGAAATGGGAGGAAGGGGAAGCGCCCTCTTCATGGAGCGCTACAAGCCCAAGATGGCGGTCGTTCTTGAGCCGACGGATCTGGAAGTCCACATCGCCCACGCCGGCAACATCGAGGCCTACTTCGAGGTCGATGGGAAAGAGGCGCATGGTGCCTGCCCCGAGAGCGGTGTCAACGCGATAGAGGAGACCTACAAGATGCTGGAGGAGATGAAGAAGCTCGAACCCTTCAAGCAGAAGGGGAAGTACTTCGACCCGCACATAGGCATCCAGGAGCTCGTCTGCGAGAACCCGGTCTACCTCATCCCAGCCCTCTGCAGAGGGAGGCTTGAGGCGCGCCTCCTTCCAAACCAGGAGGTTGAGGACATACTTGACCTCCTAGATCCGATATTCGATGAGTACACTCTGAAGTACGAGTACACCGAGATATGGGACGGCTACGAGCTCGACGAAGACGAGAAGATAGTTCAGCTGGCGAAGAAGGCGATGGAGAAGACCGATGTGGACGAGTTCGGCGGAATGAGGAGCTGGACAGACGCGATAAACTTCATGTACAACGGGACAAAGACGATAGTTTTTGGCCCGGGAAACCTCGACATATCCCACACGAAGAACGAGCACATAGACGTTAGGGACGTCGTTGCGGCGAGCGAGTTCCTCAAGGTGCTCAACGAAGTTTATGGTAACGAGTGAAGGCAACCCGTATTAGGCCTGACCCCCCACCAGTTACTGGTGGGGGGTAACGCTTTAGGTTGGGTGCCTCAGCGCCCTTTCGATGACCGGGTCCACTATGTGGTATTCATTTCCCCTTTTCTCCAGGTATCCATAGCGGATTAAGTTCTTTATTTCCGTGTACAGCGTCCCTTTGTTTACCTCCCTGCCCTCCATCACTTCCACGTATCCTTTCACCGCCCTCCATGAGTGGTAGCCCTCAGCAACGGCCAGCATAACCCTTAGGTATCTTGGTGAATACCTCGAGAGCTCGTCTATTATATCCCTTTTTGCCCTCTGGAAAACCTCCTCTATCGCAATGGGGTGACTTTTTCCGCGGTATCTCATCCATCCGTACTCCCTCAGCCACCCCACTATGCCATCGAGGGTTTCCACTGCATCTTCCAGTTCTTTATCAGGAACATCCATCCCGACTTCCTTAAACCCCGTCCGCAGGTAAGAAAGGCTCTCATCCCTGCTGAAGCGCTCTAGGTGCACTATTTCGTGTTCTCTTTTGTAGAGAGGGGAATAGCGGTTGTTGAAGCCCAAAAACTCTTCCAGTATCTGGATTTCAGAACCCGTCAGAATGACGATGAGGTTCTCGTAGTTATCATTGAGAGATGCCAGGAGAGATGTGTAATCATGTTTGGAGTACCTTAGGTACTGGGCTTCATCAAATACCAGCACCGTTTTCTTTCCCGATTTCTCCAGATCGTCGAGAAGGTCCATGAGCGTGCTCTCTCGCTCTCGAAATTCAATTCCGACACTTCCAACTCTCACACCCCCCAGGGATTTAAGGAGTTCTAGAACCGGAGTATATCTCTTTCGGGACACGAGACTTTTTATTATCTCTCCCTTGAGGTCGTCAGGGGTTACGGAGTTCCTGAGGCTCCAAAGTTTTCTCACGTCGACATAGGCGCCGGGAAAATCAATTTCATTAAGAAGAACCTTTGCTAGGGCGGTTTTTCCGATTCTACGAATTCCGGTAAGGACAATCAGTGGAACGCCGTCCTCAATGGTTCCTACAAGCTGGTTAAACTCGTACTCCCTATCAAACATACCCTTCCGAGATTTCTTTACCATTCCAAACAACATGACCCCTCACATACTGTATGGAGGAGGTCATGATATTCAAGCGTTGTCCTTCCCATTCGTTGGAGGTTCTATCAGGATTGGTCTGTATTCGCTTCTTTATCATCTTCACTTTTCTTATCAACCCAGAACCGCCTCGTTCTTATAAACTGCCTCTCGCGCTCCATTAGGGCGACCAGAAGGGCGTCCTCTCTGTACTGGCTCAGAATCCTCGCGGCGGTGTCCGGCCCGGTTCCGTAGCTCGCCAGGGCCAGAACGGCATCGAAGCCGTAGGAATCCACTAGGTCCGCGGCCTTCAAAAGCTTCCCGTAAACCCGTTCCTCCTTCCTCTCAAGCGGCTTCCCGTGCCTGACCTTCTCCAGAACCGGCAGGAACTCCTCAGCGTCTATAGGGTGGGCAACAGCAAGCATCTTCGAGCCGCAGCGCGGGCACTTCCTTTCCCTTATGCTCCTCAGGCGGGCGACCTTCGTCTTCGAGTGCCAGCCGCAGTTAGTGCAGACCAGGACGACCTCATGGTCGAGGAGCCTGTTCTTGAACAGCTCGAGGACTTCATCCCTCTCAAGGGTCCCGCTCAGAAGGAACTCTCCGCCAACGGTCATGTTCAGCCGGGCAAGGGTCGAGGGCTCCCTCTTCAAAACTGTCTTCACCCTAAGTGGGCCGCTCTTCAGCATCTCAAGAACAAGCTCGGCCTTCTTCACATCAACCTTATCGTGGTACAGCTCGTTCAGCGTTTCTCTCTCAATGACAGTCCCCTCGAAGAGCCTCTCCACCCTCCTTATCTTCGCATCCCCCCTCAGGGCCCCGAAGCGCTTCGCAACGTTCAGCATCCTCCAGCGGTAGGCGTGAGAGTCCCTCAAAGCCCTCGCCACGATGAACTCAACGCTCTCCGGCTCCTGGTAGAGGTAGCGCTTGACCTCATCGGGGTTAAGCTGGAAAGGAGTCTTGAAGACTATCGCGTGGGCCTGCACCCTGACCGAGAACACTCGCCCATAGCGGAGGATTAAAAGGGAATGAACTATTCTTCCGAGTGCTTCGTTCGCCCTGTTGCCGAAGTCAGCGTGGATGACGAGCGTTTTCGGAGTGCTCTCCACAAAGATGTCCCTGTCGGTCGAGAAAGGCTCGCTCTTTATCTCCTCAAACGCCCTTTTCAGCTCCTCCTCACTGAACTCCACTCCCTCAAGGAGGGAGAGCGCGTTTTTGAAGTCAAAGCTCAGCTCCCTCTTCAGCCTGCCGACGGCGAAGGCAACGCTGAAGGGAACGGGTATCATCTCTCCCTCCCAGCTCGGTATGGCGCTCTCGATGCTCGGGCTCTCGCGAACCTTGAGGAGCTTCGACTCGTCGTCTATCTCCAGAACCACCCAGCTCCGTCCGTTCATGACGAAGTCCATCCCTTCTTCCAGATCCATGACGAACCTCTCGTCCAGCCTTCCGATTATGTGGCCGCTCCGGGCATCGAAAACCCTCCAGGAGACCTCGTCGGGTATCGTTGAGAGGTTCTCGTAGTAGTACTGGAAAGCACCCCTGCGCATGTAGAGCAGGTCGGTTTCCTCGTCGTAGCCTATTATCCGGGCGTCTTCGAGCACCTTGAGCGTGTCCAGGTAGTCTTCCCAGCTCAAATCCCTGTAAACGTAGGCCCTTCTCGCTATCTCGTAGGGCCTCTCCCTCGGAAGTCGCTTGTACTCAACGAGCAGACCAACGACGAAGTGGGCCAGAACGTCCAGCCCGCCGATCGGTTCCACCGCCTCAAAGCGGCCTTCGAGAGCGTGCTTGGCTATGACTAAACTCTGCAGATAGTCCTCAACGTTGGAGGTTATCACGTAGGCCTCGCTGACTTCCCCAATGTGGTGCTTTGCCCTTCCGGCCCTCTGGACGAGCCTGTTAACCTGCCTCGGGCTCATGTACTGGACAACAACGTCGACGTCGCCGATGTCTATGCCGAGCTCCATCGATGAGGTGCAGATCAGCGCCCTTATTCTGCCCTCTTTCAGGCCTTTCTCCGCTTTAATGCGCGCCTCCTTGGAGAGCGAGCCGTGGTGGACTTCAACTGGTTTACCCCAGGCCTTGAGCCTGTGGGCGAGGATTTCGGCGAACTGCCTCGTGTTTGTGAAGATGAGGGCCTTTCCGTGCCTCTCGACTATTTCCCAGAGGAGCCTCAGACGCGCCGCTATCTCCGGCGAGAGGCTCAGCTCCTGGCCGAGCTTTTCGTCCTCCTCTGTGGGGGTTGGATAAAGCACGTGGAAGCGGTAGACCTTCCTCCAGTTTGGCTTGACTATGACGTCCGCCTTTAGCCACTCCCTCACTTCCTCCTCGTTGCCTACTGTCGCTGTCATCCCGATTCTTCGAAAATCCGCTATCTCGGCTAGCCTCTCGAGACCAAGGAGGAGCTGGGCACCGCGCTTGTTATCAACGAGCTCGGCTATCTCATCCACAATAACGAACTTGACATTGACCAAGTGTTTTCGGAGTGATTTAACTGTCAAAATCACGCCGAGGGTCTCTGGGGTTATGATGAGCATCTGCGGTGGGTTCTTTGTCTGCTTCGCCTTCCTGTAAGCCGAGGTGTCCCCGTGGCGCACCTCGACGGTTATTCCGAGCTTCTCTCCCCACCATTCGAGCCTCTCAAGGAGATCCCTGTTGAGGGCCTTGAGCGGCGCAATGTAGAGCACGGAAATCGGCTTTAACCCATTCTCAAGGATTTCGTTGAAGACTGGAATGACAGCGGCCTCAGTCTTTCCGGAACCGGTGGGGGCTATGATTAGAACGCTCTTCCCAGAGCTAACCTCTCGGAAAGCATCCTGCTGGAGTCTGTTGAGCCTCCCAAAGCGCTCTTTGATGACCTTCTTGAGTAGAGGGTGCATGGTTTAGGGAACGGTCTTGGGTTCTTGAACTTTGCTGTAGTCCATATCGAAAGTGACGAGGGCATTGATCCTACTCTTGATTGCCTTTAGAGGCTTCAAAATCCCTCAAGTCCCAGGCCAAAAAAACCCTCTTCTCTGAGAGTATCCTTTTCTTCGATCTTTCTGGCAACCAGTCCATGATATTTCTCCCACCCGTCCAGTCCAACGAGCTCCGCCTTCCTCCGTAAGTCCTTCAAAATCCCACGCGCTTCCCTCTCGCTCAAATCCTTCCACTCCACTTCAACAAACAGCGCCTTCTTCTCGCGCTCGTTCAAAGCAACAAGATCAATCTCCTCGCCCTTATGCCACCACCTTCCAATCCTGGTGAACTTAAACGGAAGCTCTCCGTGCTTTTTCAGCCTCAGAAGGAACTCCTTAGCCACTCCTTCAAAGATTCCCCCGAGGTAGTGGTCTATATCGGCCATGACGGCATCAACGAGAAGCTCTCCGTTGCCGCTCTCGATCAGATCGGCGTTTGGGTAAACGTAGCGGAACCAGAAAGCGAAGTAGTTGTCCGTTATGTAGTACCTCCCCTTCCTGCTCTTCCTGCTGGCGGTTACCGGTAGCTCCCTCTTCACGAGGTCAAGGTCGATGAGAACGCTGAGGTACTTTCCAACGGTGGCCCGCTCAAGCCCCGTATCGTTGGTTATCTCGCCAAGGGTTGTCTTTCCCCTCGCTATCGCCTCCATTATGGCGAAGTAGTTCCGCGGTTCGTCAAGCTCCTCGCGGAGAACGAAGAGGGCGTCGCCGTAGAGGAAGGAATCCACGCGGAAATAACCCTTAAAGTTCTCCTCAAGACTTTTCTCGTCGCTGAACTCAAGGAGATAAGCTGGCGTCCCACCGAGGATTCCGTAGACCCTCACGAAGTCCTCGGGCGAGTATCTTGGAAGGAACTCCCGCGCGCTGAAGAAGTCGAGGGGTTTGAGCTTGAGCTGTGCCGTCCTCCTGCCGTAGAGCGGGCTCTTGTAGCCCAAAAGCCTCTCCATCATGGAAACGCTTGAGCCGGAGATTATTAGGAAGACCTTCCCTTTCGAGAGCTTCATTTCCCAGTATTCCTGAAGGATCGAGGGTAGGGCTTTGTTGTCCTTCACAAGGTATGGGAACTCGTCTATAGCAATGATTAGAGGCTTTTCGGCCTTAGTGGAGAGATACTCGAAGAAGGCGTCCCAGCTCCGCAGTGGGTTCTTTTTGAGGAGCGGGTCGTTGAAATACTCAGCGAGGCGAAGGGAGAAGCGCTCGAGGTGCTTAGCTTCGCTCGTCTCCCTCGCAAGGAGATAAACGCCGCTGTGCCTCCTGAGGAACTCCAAAATGAGAGCGGTCTTGCCAACCCTCCTCCTGCCGTATATCACGATGAACTGGGCCTTCCCGCTCTTCAGCCTCTCCTCAAGGAGGGCCAGCTCTTCCTCCCTGTCCATGAACATTTTGTTTACCCACCAGTAATTTACTCATAAGTAAACTATTTAAGGATTTCGAGGTGGGGAGAATGCTTTGATAATCCCCCTTATCATAACCGCGGTTATTACGCAGGGAATTGGGCAAAGCGAGCTTAACGACCTCGCCGACCACTAACTTTATAAGTGATATATCGTTCGATAGGTCGGTGGTGAAAATGCAGGTGGTCGAGAAGGGTGAGACATATGACTTAGCCTACGCAAAGAAAGCGGTTATTGTGGTCGTTCTTCTCCCGCTCCTCGTTATGTACACCGAGGCGATGCTGACGCCAGCTCTGCCGACGATCCAGAAGGAGTTCGCGATAAACCCCAACGACGTCAGCTGGGTTCTGACCATTTACCTCCTCGTTGGAACCGTCAGTGTGGCCCTCTTCGGAAAGCTCGGCGACATGTACGGAAAAAAGAAGATGTTCCTCATAGCGCTCGCCTTCTACACCCTCGGCGTCATCCTCAACGGCTTCGCGCCGAGCTTCAAGTGGTTGCTCGTGACGAGGGCAATCCAGGGCTTTGGAATGGCGATCTTCCCTCTGGCCTTCTCCCTCGTTCGGGAGGAGTTCCCGCCGAGCATGGTGCCGCAGGTTCAGGGAATGATAAGCGCCATGTTTGGAGTCGGTATGGTCATAGCACTTCCCCTCGGCGCGTGGGTTACGGAGAACTACGGGTGGCGCTGGACCTACCACTCGGCGGCACCATTCGCCGTGCTGATGTTCTTCTTGGCTTGGAAGATACTCCGGGAGAGCCGCTACGTAAACCCCGGAAAGGTTGACTGGATCGGGGCGGTTCTCCTTACGGTCTTCGTAGTGCCTATCCTCGTGGCCGTCACGAGGGCACCAAACGTCGGCTGGACCGCTAAAGAAACCCTCGTGCTATTTGCGGTTGGTGTCATTGGTACCCTATTGCTCGTCCTCTGGGAGAGGAGAGTGGAAAACCCGCTGCTGCCCCTTAAGATAATATCCTCAAGGAACCCCGCCATAGCCAACCTGGGCATAATGCTTGCCGCCTTCGGGCTCTCAATGATGAGCCAGGTAAACACCTACCTCCTCCAGATGCCAGAACCCTACGGCTTCGGAAAGACGATACTCCAGAGCGGCCTCCTCATGACCCCAATGGCCCTTGTCATGCTCATCGTCGCCCCGCTCGCCGGAAAGTTCATGCCGAAGATTGGGGCGAAGCCGATAGCGATAGCAGGTGCACTCATCGGAAGCGGCGCCCTCGCGGTAATGTCCCTCTACGCAACGGAGATGTCACTATGGCAGTTCGTGACGATGATGGTCATCGTTGGAGTGGGGATAAACCTCATGAACATCTCCCTCATCAACGTGCTGGTCTTCTCGGTCCCGCCGAGGATGATGGGAGTTGCCACGGGCTCCAACAGCCTCTTTAGGAACTTTGGCTCGACCTGGGGACCGGCAATAGCTGGAACGGTGATGAGCACCTACTATGCCCTCTTCCACCCGCCCGGAGCGCCGGCCTTCGTCCAGATCAGAATCCCAACGGAGAAGGCCTACGAGGTGCTCTTTGGGGGGGCTTCGGTGGTTTACCTCCTCCTTGCCCTGCTGGCCCTCGCCATCGTTGAGGTCATGAAGGGCGGAAAGATACGTGAGGTCGAGGAAGGAGAAGAAAAGGAAGTGGTAGTTGAGTAACGCCCTTCCCCTACTATTTTTTCGTTTATTCTCCATAGAACGCCTTCAAATAAAGCTCCCTTATCTCCTCGGGCTTCGGTTCCACGGGGTTGAACGCCACCAGTCCGTCGCGGTAGGCCTTCTCCGCCATCTCCTCAAGCTTTGCCGTAAAAGTCTCCTCATCAACCAGCTCGCTCAGCGTTGGAACTCCAAGGCGCTCATTGAGCTCCTTAACAGCTTTTATCAGATCTTCTGAATCTTTCAGTCCAAGTTCATATGCTATATCATCATAGCGCCTCCTCGCATACTCGCTCCTCTCTGCGTTGAACTCCATCACGTAGGGAATCAATATTGCGTTGAGGAGTCCGTGGGGCCCTATCCAGGCCGCCTTGTGGCTCATGGCGTGTGCCAGGCCAAGCCTCGCGTTGAGGAAGGCTATGCCTGCCATCGTAGCCGCGTAGTGCATCCTTGCCCTCGCTTCAGGGTCGCCCTCAACTGACCTCGGTAGCCACTCGAAGACGGTCTTTATCGCCCGAATCGCCATCGCGTCGCTGAAGGGCCCCGCAACTTTCGTCGTGTAAGCTTCTATCCCGTGGACGAGGACGTCGAGACCGGAGTTCCTGGCGACTTCCCTCGGCATTGTTCTCGGGAGCCTCGGGTCGAGGATAGCAACGTCGGGTGCTATCTCCGGCGTTACTATGTTGTACTTTATCCCATTCTTTTTCAGGACGCTCGCCGCTGAGACCTCACTCCCCGCTCCGCTCGTTGATGGTATTGCAATGAGCGGTGTCCGGAGCTTCGGGATTGGCTTAGGCTTTGAGAAGCGATCGATGAAGGCTATCTCCTCAAAGAGGAGCTCGGGAGCGTCGTAGAATACTTTCAAGGCCTTTGTCGTGTCTATGATGCTCCCGCCGCCGAGCGCTATGAACAAATCCGGCGAAAACTCCCTCACCTTCGGTAGGAACTCCTCTATCACCTCAACACTCGGTTCCGATGGGAGGCCGGCTATACTCATGACCTCCGCACCGGCTTCCTTCACGTAGTCCCTGGCCTCATTCAGGAAGCCGTGCCTCTTCATCGAGCCTGAGGAGAGGATGAGGACGCGCTCGTAGCCATTGACCTCGTTCTTAAGGTTCTCCAGCGAACCCTCCCCCTCTATTATCCTGGTCTTGAGCCAGAACATGGGACACCACCGAAGTTAATTGGTACTAGAGCTTTTAACCCTCTCGCCCAAGAGGGGGAGTATTGAGACGCCTATCAAAAGAGTAGCCAGAATGAAGTCCACCGTAAAGCCAAATTCTTCCGTTAGAACGCCGCTCAGGAAGTTACCGGCTATCGCACCAAGGGAGCTCACCATATTATACGTCCCTATCAGCGCTCCCCTCTCTTTGGGCGGTGCAAAGCGGGAGATAATAGAAGTGGTCGAGATTCCGATGTAGGCCCAGGTGTAGCCTGCCAGGAAATAGGAGAGGAAGGCAAGAACGACGAAAGGAGTTCCCCCTAACCGTGCGGTAAACGCTAGAAGACCAAACGCGAGGGCTCTAAGGGATAATCCAGAGATAAGGGCGTTGTAACCGCCGCTTTTCCGTAACTTTAAACCCACCCTAGTGTACATAAACGCCGAAACCGCCGAGTTTCCTATACTCATAATATAGAGGGGGGTTGCTCCAAAGCCATGTGCCTTGAGGAGAACGGGAAACTGGGTGAAGTAGAGCATTGCCCCAATCCAAAATAGGAGGGATGAGAGGTACAGCCTGCCAAAACCCTTCGTTGAGAACCTGGGCAGATGGGTTATCATGTTCGGGATGTATCTGAACTTCTCAACCACGTAGCCTGCGTAGACACCAAGGATCCTTCTGTCAACGTGAAGGGGAACCTCCCTTATCGTCCGTTCTCCCCATGGGGACGAGAGCAGCCCAATGAGGCCGAGGGCAACGAAGGTCATCCTTATACCGAGCAGTGGCGTTAGCAGGAGCCCAACCACTAGACCCAGCACCCACGCCCAGCCGCTTATCTCGTTGAACCTGCCTATGGCGTAGTCCCAGTCTTCAAGGCGAAAGGCCTTGGTTATTATGAGGACGGGAATGGGTATCGTTGCCGCAATGGAGAAGGTGTAGACCGCGTTTATCGCCATTACTTGGTGAACACTGTGTGCAAGGGCAAAAACCATCGTGGTTATTGCAGTTCCCAGAAAGCCCGCCATAAGGAAGGCCTTCCTCCTGTTGAGCCTGTCGCTGAGTTTCCCCCAGAAAAGCCCTCCAAGCATCGAGAAAGTACTTCCTATAGCGTTGACGATGCCGACATCGGCTGGGCCGCCGCCGACGTTCATCGTGAGGAGGGGAATGAGCGGAGCGGCGCCTCCTGTGGCGACCTTGAACGGGATAAAGGAATAGAACCACCTGCTTGGATCCGGCCGGTGCCGCATCTGACGGCGCTTTTCAAGACTTTTGAGGGTGGTCTTCTGCCTTTTGACCGGCCGGGCCTTCATAGGAGCACCTCAAAAAGAAGAGGAGGAAGAGGGTTTAATAATCTTCGTCTTCCTCGTCCCAGTCTTCGTCCTCATCCCAATCCTCATCTTCATCGACGTCTTCCCACTCTTCCTCCTCTTCGTCCCAGTCCTCGTAGGCTTCCTCTACTGTGTCGAGGGGCTCAAACTCCTCTTCCCCTTCTTCCTCAACCTTCTTGGGCTGGACCTTCTTCTTGGGCGGGTAGTACATATCGACCACCTCCCCCCTTTTGAGGGGCGTTCATTGAGCGTATACTGAGCTTAAAAACTTTTCTGTCCAGATTAGCACTAGCACAGCCGGTTCCTAACAATTTTAGGGGCTGAAACAAATGTTAGGTAGGAATAACGGCCTCACCTGGGAGAAAGATTTATATACTCGTGCAGTACTCCACATTGCTCCCCTGCTGAAAAACAAAGAGCTCGACAGGGGAGCAGAAATGAAAACCCAATAAAGTCCTGATATTGCGAAAATAGGACCTCTGGTGGTCGGAAATGGAGGTTCCAAACGACTCCGACGATGATGACGGCCCGCTCATAAGGGCCAGAAACCTTGAAAGAGCTCTGGGCATAAAAAGAATCTATCTCGATTTTGAAGGAAGGAACCCGACGGGAACCCATAAGGACAGAATCGCCGAAGCACATGCCAAGAGGGCCGCGGAAGAGGGTTATTCTGCCATCACCGTGGGCACCTGCGGGAACTACGGTGTGGCGGTGGCGTATTACGCAAAGGTCTACGGCCTAAAAGCGTACATCTTCGTCCCGGCAGGTTATACCCTCGAAAGGGCCGGCGAGATGCTGGCTTACGGTGCAGAGGTCATTCCAATAGGCGGCCCCTATGAAAAGGTCGTTCTAGAGAGCAGAAAGTTCGCGGTGGAGAACGGCATCTACGATGCAAACCCCGGAAGCAACCCTGAGATAGACTATGAAGGTTACTCCACGATAGCGGGCGACATCCTGCGGGATGTAAGGCCAGATGCCGTCTTCGTGCCCGTTGGAAACGGGACGACCCTAGCG
The DNA here is from genome assembly GCF_012027595.1 of Thermococcus sp. Bubb.Bath. Taxonomy (NCBI): domain Archaea; kingdom Methanobacteriati; phylum Methanobacteriota; class Thermococci; order Thermococcales; family Thermococcaceae; genus Thermococcus; species Thermococcus sp. Bubb.Bath. The sequence goes on from NZ_SNUR01000001.1 coordinate 764,522, forward strand.
GGGATATGGCACGGCTTCAGGAAGCGGGGCGAGAACCCGAAGATGGTTGGTGTAACGACGGGCCTCGGCAACCAGATACTCTGGCAGTTCTACGGGGTTGAAACGAACGAGTTCGTTGAAACACCGGTGAACGAGCCGCTCGTCTCGATGATATCCTTTGATGCAATTGAGGCACTGAGGGCAGTCAACGAGTCCAACGGCTACGTCTTCGGCTTTGCGGATGACGACACGGTCAATTACTCAGCCCTACTTGAGAAAACTGAGGGAATCTCGGCCCTGCCGGCGTCAGCCTTAACTCTTGCCGGCCTGGTGAAGTTCGCCCGGAAGTTTGGGATGTGGAGGGGAAACTTCGTGTTGGTGATAACTGGAGGTGTCCACGGTGGAGAAGGCCTTGGTGCTTACGGAGGGGCGCTATCTTACGTCAGATGGGAAAACCGCGCACGGGCTTGTGCGCTACTCGAAAAGGTTTGAGATAGCTGGACTCATAGACTCGACCCTCGCCGGCAAGGACGCAGGTGAGGTGCTCGACGGCAAAAGACGGAACATCCCGATATACGGCACGCTGGAGGAAGCCCTTAGGGAACACCCGGACGCGAAGTGGCTCATCATTGGCGTAGCAACACCCGGAGGCTTCCTTCCCGAGAGCTACCGCAAGATAGTCATCAGGGCAATAAAGAACGGTCTTGGAATAGTGAACGGCCTCCACCACTTCCTTAGCGATGACTTCTACCTGAAGAGGCTTGCCAAGAGACACGGCGTCGAGATAATCGACGTCAGGAAGATATTCTACAACATGAGGATACCCTTCACCGGCAAGATAGAGGAAGTGAAGGCCGTAAAGGTCGCCGTCCTCGGGACTGACGCTGCTATAGGCAAGAGGACAACTGCAATACTCCTCCACGAGGCCTTCAAGAACCTCGGCCTCAAGAGCGAGTTCATAGCGATGGGCCAGACCGGATGGATGCAGGGCTTCAAGTACTGCATAGTGATGGACTCGATAATAAACGACTTCGTCCCTGGGGCGATTGAGGACGTCTTCTACCGTGCCTGGGTCGAGGAAAGACCGGACGTCATAGTAACCCACGGTGAGGGCTCGCTCCTTCACCCGGCGTTTCCAGGTGGTTTTGAGCTCATCGGTGCCGGTAGACCCGACTTCATCGTCCTTCAGCATGCGCCGGGGAGAGGGGTCTTCGATGACTTCCCGCAGTATGCGATACCCCCTCTTGAGAACTACATCCAGCTCATAGAGCTCCTCTCTGGAAAGAGGCCGGTGGCGATAACAGTAAACACGGAGAACCTCACGAAGAAGGAGGCCCTCGAATGGGCCGAGAGGATAGAGAGCAAGACCGGAATCCTGACGCGCGTCCCGTTCTACCAGGGCGTCGAGGATATAGCCAGGCTGATAGCGAGCAAAGCGAAGGAGCTTGGGGAGGTGAGGGCCAGTGAGCCCGCTGGAGCTGAAGTGCTTTGACTACATCCTCATCGAGCGCCCGGAGGTCTCGACAAGGCGCGTTTCAGCACGCTACATCCCCGGCATCGACGACGAGGAGCTAACCTACACCCTCATCCACCGCTATGGAGAGAGAATACCCAAGGTGGAAGCCTTCGCCAAGCTGGTTAGTATAATCCCGGCGATTAACTACGGCCTCTTCACGAAGGAGATACGCTTTGACTTCTCCCTCGACCCGAGGGACTTGGAGTTCTTCCGTGACATGATGGAGGTCACCGCCAGAGACATCTTCGTCAACAGAATAGCCAATCCAACGGAGTTCATAAGGCCGGAGTTTGTGCCTAGGGAAGTCCACCCCGGGATGGCCGAGCCAATGGCGGAGCTGGTTCCAGAAGGCGTTGAGGAGGAACCCATCGATTTCGAGCCAGACTACGGCAAATGCGCCGTGATGCTCTCCGGCGGAAAGGAGAGTCTCCTGACCTACGGCCTGATGAAGGAGCTCGGTTGTGAGGTCTATCCCTTCTTCTACAACGAGTCAGGGGCCCACTGGCACGTCGCCATCCCCGCCTACCGCTGGTTCAAGGAGAACGAGCCGAAGACGAAAAGGGTCTGGAGCAACGCCGACAGGCTCTACACCTTCATAGAGAAGAACATGAAGATCCTCCAGAACGTTGGGAAGCCAAAGGCGGAGGTCTACCCTATAAGGCTTTTCTTCTTCGCGGGCTACTCCTTCGCCTTCCTCCCGCTCATCCATAAGTACGGAATCGGGAACGTCCTCTTCGGCAACGAGTACGACGACCCGCGCGGGCTGACCTACGAATACATGGGCATAGGACACTACTACGCGACCTACGACCAGAGCCAGGACTTCGAGAGGTACATGACTTCCTGGTTCGCGGAGAGGGGGCTCGGGATAAGACAGTGGTCGGCTGTTAGGCCGATAACCGGCCTCATCGTGGAGCGCGTTCTCTATAACCGCTATCCCGAGCTCTTTAAACTCCAGAGAAGCTGTCACTCGGTTCACAAGGAGGGGGAGGACTACGTCCCCTGCGGGAAGTGCTTCAAGTGCAATGGTATCCTGACGTTCCTTCTCGCGAACGGCATAGACCCGACACTCATCCGGTACAAGCCAGAGCACGTTGAAGACCTCGCCAGGCGCATAAATGAAGGAAAAATCCGGCTGGACAGGGACGAGCTTGAGCACTCCATCTATCTTATAAAGCGGAGAAACCCCGACTTTCCGCTCGAAGGAAAGCCGCACTGGCACGTGGAGATGCTTCACTTCGACGACAGAAACTCTCACTTCGACAACATCCCGCCGGAGTTCAGGGAAGGGCTTTACAGGATCTATGAGAAGTACACGAAGGGCTGTGTCTACCTGAAGGGTGAGAGATGGGTGAGAATAACTCGGGAGGATGCCCTGAATGGAGTCCCGGAAGAATCCGAGGAAGGGAAAACGGCCAAGTGAGAATCCCCTTCCACCCATAATTGAGACCGCTGTGGAATATCATATAACTGACGGAGAGGACTTCATGGACGAAATCTTTCGAAAAGACCTTGAGATAAGCTGGGGTTTTGTCAGGGCTAGGATCTCACGGGAGGAATATGTGGAAGCTTACTGGACGGTGGTAAACGAGCTCCTCTCCCACGGCGAGCACAAGTTCTTTGTGGCCTTAGACCCTTACAACCGCTACCTCGGACACGTATGGGTCTGCATCACGGAAGATACGGTCGATTTCATCCCCGTTGCATACATCTACGACATCGAGACTGTTGAGGAGGCCAGGGGGTGGGGGATAGGCTCAGAACTCCTCAAGAAGGCCGAGGAGTGGGCGAAGGAGAGGGGAGCGCTGAAGGTCTTACTCCGTGTGGATATCGATAACCCCGCGGTGGGGTGGTACAAGAGGAGGGGTTACACTGAAAGGGCCGTTATTATGGAGAAACCCCTACCCGGTTGAGGTTTCTATTTCTGAGGTCTTCTATATCCTACGCCGATTATCTGTTATTCATCCCGGCGGAGTGGAGATTATCTCTATAGAAAAAATTAAGTGAAAGGCGCAAAGGCCACTCACTCCTTCTTGAACAGCCTCTTCAGATTCCTCTCAAAAGGAGGCCACACGACGCCTTTATCAGTGATTATCCCAGTTAGATACTTGTGCGGTGTAACATCGAACGCTGGATTGTAGACGTCTACATCCGGAGCAATCTTACAGCCGCCGCAAGTGAGGACTTCCTCCGGCTTGCGCTCCTCTATGGGTATCTCCCTCCCGCTCTTCAGGTTCATGTCTATCGTTGAGAGCGGTGCAACGGTAAAGAACGGTATCCCGTGCTCCTTAGCTAGAACAGCTAGAGTGTACGTCCCTATCTTGTTGGCGAAATCCCCGTTGGCAACTATCCTATCTGCTCCAACGATGATGGCGTCAACCTTGCCCTGCTGCATGACGAAGCCCGCCATGTTGTCTGTTATAAGCTTAAGGGAAATGCCGTCGTAGTGGTACTCCCATGCGGAAAGCCTGGCACCCTGGAGGACAGGCCTCGTCTCATCAACCCAGAGAAGCTTCAGCGTTCCATCGCGGTGCATAACCCTAAGCACAGCGCCAACCGTGCCAAGCTGAACTGTGGCTAAGCTACCCGCGTTACAGTGGGTGAGTACGTTCCCATCTGGGAGAACCTCGGCACCGTAGTGTCCCATCCTCAGGTTGGCCTCGACGTCCTCGTCCGCTATCTTCTGAGCCTCTGAAACAATGAGCCCCTTTATCTCGTCGAGCGGGTCTTCCATGTGCTCCTCGACGAGGTTCTTCACCCTGTTGAGCGCCCAGAAGAGGTTCACTGCTGTGGGTCTTGTGTTCTTGAGCCCCTCGTAGGCCTTTTCAAAGCCCTCCATGAACTCTTCCTTGGTCTTTGCCTTGGAGGTATCGACGAAGAGAGCCAGGCCGAAGGCAGCGGCAGCTCCTATCGCCGGCGCACCGCGAATCTTCATGGTGATGATGGCCTCAGCGACCTCATCGACGGTTCTGAGCTCTATCTCCTTGAACTCACTCGGGAGAAGTGTCTGATCTATCATAATGACCTTTCCAGGCTCGTACCTAACGCTCCTCGGGAGCCTCGTGAGTTCCTCCGGCTTGTACCTGATCTCCATTCCAACCACCCCAAAGGGTTTAAGGGAGGAACTTAAAGCTCCTTCGGTGAGTGAAATGGTGACGAGAATATTCGTAACGGGGCCGGCCGGAGTCGGTAAGACTACGCTCGTCGAGAGAGTCGCGAGGGAAGCTGACCGCTGGGGATATATCGTCGGCGGGATAATAACCCAGGAAGTGCGCAGGGGAGGTAGACGTGTGGGGTTCAAGATAACTGCCCTCGACACTGGGGAAGAGGGAACCCTCGCCAGCATAAGGGGCACTTCATATCTGCCGGGCGTTCCATTTGGAAAGTACGTCGTCCACGTCGATGAGATTGAAAGGATCGCCGTTCCGGCGATAAGGAGGGCGCTCGTTGAGGCCGACTTAATAGTTATCGACGAAATCGGCCCGATGGAATACGAGAGTGACGAGTTTGCCAAAGCCGTCGGGGAAGTTCTGAAGTCAGAGAAGCCCCTCCTCGCGGTCGTCCACAGGAAGTTCGTCGACAGGTTCAGGCCGCTCGGAGAAGTCCATACGCTGAGCTTTGAGAACAGGAACGCGGAGTTCGGGATAATCCTGGACAAGGCAATGAAAGAGCTGAAGGGTCTCAGAGGTTGAGGGAGTCCTTACAGCTCTCGCAGACCCACTTTTCCTGACCCTCGATGTAGACCTTGTAGAGGGGCCCGTACTGGCCGCATATCTCACAGATACCGTAAACCTCTGTTTCCTCCTCGGTCTCTTCCTCTTCCTCGCTGTTCATGTTGTTGAGGGCCGAGAGAAGGTCAGCCGCTGTAACAAAGCCGATGGGTTTTCCAAGCCTGGTTACGAGTAGTCTCCTTATGCCCTTGTCCATCATCCTGTCGATAGCGTCCTGGATCGTGTAGTCATCCTCTATGGTTATGGGGTTCTCTGTCATGACGTCATTCACAAGGACTTTCTTGGGATCCTTACCCCTGGCAACGACCTTGTCGAGGATGTCACGGTCGGTTATTATCCCTACAACTTCCTTATTCTTGTCCACCACGACGGCACTCCCTACCTTATTGCGGGCTAGGATTCTGGCCGCCCTGTGAACGGTATCCTCCGGCCTTACGAGTACTGCCTTTCTCTTGACTATCTGGCCCACGGTGATCTCTGCCATGCTACCACCCCTTCAGCGGGAGTTGGGGAGGAAACTTAAAAACGTTTTGGAATTCTCCTCTTCAAAAGGTAGTAAGAGACCAGGAACACTGCTACAAACGCCACAAACGCCAGAAGAAGCGGAACCCACCCATGACCTTCCCCCGATGGAGAAACAGAACTACCAGTGTAGTTGCCCGGGCTGCTGGTGACGGGGATTGGGGTACTGCTCGATGTGTGGGGAGCACCACCAGTTGAAACTACCGAAGTGTTGATAGTTTTAATCGCTGTTGAATTCCCCGCGATAATCCGGGAGGTGGCGGATTCCGAACCTGTAGTCACGTATAGGGTGGAATTCATGTCAGGAGTGGGAGAATGCCCAACGTTCGAAACATTGGAGACTCCACCGATGTTGCGCACAAAGGGACCCGGAAAGAGAAGCTTTTTGGATGCCTCGTATACAAGCGCCGAGATGAACGCGGCAACGCTCAGGCTTATCACGTGGAGCTTCTCGATGGCGGGGAGTTTTTTAGTAACCTTTACCGCCTGCCGCCTGGGGACGAGGAGGATCGGCCTGTTAGACGCCCGGTAGAGTTTTACCTCCTGGAGCCTCTTGCCGTACTTGACACCGGCGACCTCAACGAGCCCCACCCGGAGCATCCTCTCGATGTGATAGCTAACCGTTGAGAGAGGGAATCCCAGCTCCATGGAAAGCTCGCTTATTGACTTGGGCCCATCCTCAAGGGCATGGAGGATAGCCAGGGCTTTATCGTTGGTTATAATCTGAGCAAGCACCCTGGCAGTTTCGTCGTTTATGTCAATGACCCGCTTCTCCCCCAAGAATCCCACCTAAGGGAAGTAAGAGAGCATCCTATTAAAAGTTTCCAAAGCTTCAAAGAGAATTGCAGTGAACGGAAAACGGGGGCTCAAATGAGAGTAAAAGGAAAGGGATTAAACCCCTCTTATTCACGGCTTCTCAAGGAGTATCTCAATGGTCGAGGTGTTGGCGGTTCTTCCGTCGGCAGTCGGAAGCTCCTCGGTGCCGATCTTGATCTCCTTAACCCTGACCTCTGGGAGGAACCTGTTCCTGACGATCTCAGCGACGTCAACGGCCCTGCTGATAGCCCTACCGCGAGCCTTCACGGTGACCTCCTTGGCACCCTCGTTGAACTGGGTGATAACGGCCAGGACGTAGTTCATAACCGGCTTCTTTCCAATGTAGACAACGTGCTCCTCAGCCATTTCTGGCACCTCCGAAGTTTTGTCGTTAGGCTATCGCCGGGAGGGGGTTAAATACTTTTCGGTAGTTCGGTAGCGTTATTGGACACTCCTGTGGCTCCAACGCCAGAATCTAATATCCAAACATGTACCTACATATTAATGTTAAGCAAAAGCTTTTAATGTCGTTAAATTGCCATATACATGGTGATAAAATGGCCGTTCATCCGATCGACTACCGCTACGGGAGCGAGGAGATGCGTCGGATATGGGACGAAGAGAACAAACTTCAGAAACTCCTCGACGTTGAGGCGGCCCTGGCTAGGGCGCACGCGAAGGTCGGCAACATCCCCAAGCAGAGTGCGCGCGTAATCTCAGAGAAAGCGAACACGAAGTGGGTGAAGCTTGAGAGGGTCAAGGAGATCGAGGCGGAGATACACCACGACATAATGGCCGTAGTCAAGGCGTTAAGCGAGGTCTGCGGCGAGCACGGGAAGTACGTTCACCTCGGTGCAACATCAAACGACATTATAGACACCGCTAACGCGCTCCTCATAAGGGAGAGTCTTGCGATAGTCGAGAGAGACCTTAAGGAGCTCCGCTCAGTCCTCAAGAAGCTCGCGAAGGAGCACAAGTACACCGTCTGCATCGGGAGGACGCACGGTCAGCACGCGGTACCAACAACCTACGGCATGAAGTTTGCGATATGGCTGGACGAGGTGCAGAGGCACATAGACAGGCTCAACCAGCTCAAGGAAAGGGTTCTCGTTGGCCAGATGAGCGGAGCGGTTGGAACAATGGCGAGCTTCGGGGAGAAGGGACTTGAAATACAGAAGTTAGTCATGGAAGACCTTGGCCTCAAACCGGTGAGAATAAGCAACCAGATAATACAGAGGGACGTTTATGCAGAGCTCATGATGGTTCTTGCCTTAATAGCCTCGACCCTCGACAAGGTCGCCCTGGAGATTAGAAACCTCCAGAGGACGGAAATCCTTGAGGTCAGCGAGCCCTTTGGTAAGAAGCAGGTGGGCTCGTCAACGATGCCTCATAAGAGGAACCCCATAGGGAGTGAGAAGGTAAGTGGCTTAGCGAGGGTTCTCTACTCCAACGTGGTTCCGGCTCTGCTGAACAACCCCCTCTGGCATGAGAGGGACCTCACAAACTCCTCGGTCGAGCGCGTAATCCTCCCCGAGAGCTTTGTCCTTCTCGACGAGATGTTGAAGACCACGATAAAGGTGCTCTCGGGCCTTGAGTTCTTCCCCGAGAACATTAAGAGGAACCTCTATTTGACAAACAACCTCATAATAGCCGAGCCGTTGATGCTGAAGCTGACGGAGAAGGGCATGGGAAGGCAGGAAGCGCACGAACTCGTTAGACAGCTTGCCATGAAGGCGTTCTACGAAAAGGGAGACCTGCTTGAGGTTGTTAGAAAAAGCGAAGAGGCCATGAAGTATCTTAGCGAAGATGACCTAGAGTCCCTGAAGCCTGAGAACTACATCGGGCTTGCCCCGCAGATAGTGGACAACGTAACAGCTTTTATAGAGGAGAAAGAGCGGTAAAAAGCCTTTAAATACCAGTAATTTTCTTTTACGTCTTTCTACTGCCTTTTTCTTTAGGCACCTCCCCAGCACATTCACTGCAATTTATCTCTCGGATTTTTCGGTGAATTGTTACTTTTTGTATTTTTATATTTAATTATTTAGCTTAGTTTATTTTCATTTATTTAATAATAATACCCGAATATTACTTTAAAAAATTTAATATTTATTAAGTTTAATAATTATCCAATATTCTAAATAATATTAACGTTTGTTAAGACCTTTTATCAATAGTAAAAAATAATAAGTTTACACTACCCAACAACGTTAAATGAACAAAAGCGAGCGTTTTGATTCACAAAAACAATGGAATACAAAAAAGCCGATTATTTATGTTGGGAGCCGGCTATTACACAACCAGTTTCTAGTTACAATTAAAGATAGTTATAACCCCGAAGATGCTAGTCGATATATGGGGCTTCCATAGGAATACAGAGAGAAAGCGAGTTATAGAGTGTCCCCACGCGATAGAGTGCCGTCATAAAAGAGGAGGCCCGCGATAAACGTCGTCTCATCGGAGAAGGTTCTCCTGCAAAGCTCATTATGGAAATCCCAATGAAGAACCCTCCGTCCGAAGGCTGTGGGCAAGGCATTGCAGTCACTTTAAACAAAGCCAGTGGACCTGGTCTTCTATTGATTGAGTTGTCTAATACGCTTTAGCTCAAATCGTCCGTTAAGATCCGAGACCCAAGTTGCTTAGAATGATTAAGCAGAGAATGAACATTTCTATACTAAGATTTGTCATATAATGTACCTTATATGATAATTTTATATAGTGGTATCAATAACAAACTTTAAAAGAAGGCCACGATAAAGTGCATGGGTGCGCTAGGTGAGGGCATGCAATTTAATCAAAAACCCGGAACTCTTTCTAAAACTGACTCCCTGGGAAAAGAGCGAAATCCTAAGGCCTTTCAGGAGGTATTACTCGAGACGTCTAAGTATTAAAGGTCTAAATCCGAGAAGAGCCGCGATATTATTAACAAGGGCCGAAACTGGCGCGGATACATATACAACAGCCTTGTACCTCAGTCAGACCTTAAGGTCTAAGATAACCAGTTTGCAGGCCGTTTCTTCATGGAAAAAGGGCATCGATGCTGAAACGCTGATCAGAAACCTTCAGTTTACGCCCGCCTCTGGGCATCCTGAAACAATATACAAAGCTATCTTTGAAGGACTGAAAAAAGCACTGCCTAAACTTGATGGGCTTCAGATAGAGAACACAAGGTCAAAGCTCCCTCACTGGCTGATTAAGACTCACATTTCAAAAATGCTCTCAAAGCACACCACAGCTTTAACAGAATGGAGCTCGAAAAACAAGCGATACGACATTTACCTGCCTTTAAATGATCTAAAGATCGAAGTGAAGTACGTCTGGGGTTATTCAGTGAACTATCGAGAGTACATCGAGAACGACAAGGACATCTACATGATAGTCGGGGAGAACGTTTCTTGGAAAAAGCTCTCCCTCCTCAGCGCAGAGAACGAGACAAAATACATACTGTACCGTACCGATCTTGATGAGGTATTCTCAAACGTAGGGGAGGACTACAATGAAGCCAGAAACAGGTATTAACCCGCCTGAAATTGCCGCTGGGTACCCTTCACTTATCTCACTTGCAGCAGAAATACTGAAAGGCAAAGTTGAGGAAGCCTGCACAACCCGTACTGACTCCCGGCCGTTTATCAGAGTGAACCAAAAGACAAGGAAGCTGGAACTGGTGATGCCCGTTACATCCCTCTCTAAACTTGAAAAGTGCGTGCTGGAATCTATGGGGTTTCCAAAAAAGCCCGTCCGTACGAGGAATGGTATGGTTATAGCCATCGTCATAAGCCAGCCCGAGCTCGAACGAGTGGGAGGTAAGCTCTCAGAGCGGCTCCGTGCGCGTTATTCTAAATCCAGTTGCTAACGCAGCACGCCTGATCAATCCAATAACTATCTTCGCTCGTAATCAAAAACGGGTGATGTAAGAGGGCCTTAATCGAGAAATCCCATTATTCTCAGTGGGTCTATCTATGGTGTCAAACTACGGTACCAGGGGACATCGAGTTAAAACTTCTTTATTTTTATGCAGGTAAGACTTTAAGTTTGATATACGTATAAAACTGCTATTTTTTAATATTTCTCAATCTAACTTAAATAACTATTATTAAAACTTTCAAAATTTAAAATTATAAAAAGTATAAATTTAGATGATTTCATAAATGTTTAAAAAACAATTTAAAATATTATTAATAGAATGTTATTAAAACGTAACAAATCACCGAAAAATTCATGACATGAGCGAACGGGACGGGTGAGAGTAAAAACACAAAATTTTAAAAAATTTACAAGAATATCCCACAGCGAGGCCATCCGGTGACCGATTAGTATTAAAACAATGAGGGAGTACCCTCATGGAAGGTGAAGGTGATGAGGTTGCCATCTCACAAGACGAAGATAGTGGCCACGATAGGTCCAGCATCAAGGGATAGAAAGACTCTGGAGTCGCTGATAAAAGCCGGAATGAGCGTTGCGAGGATAAACTTCTCCCACGGGACCTTTGAAGAGCACAGGGAGACAATCAAGAGGATAAGGGAAGTCTCAGCCAAGCTTGGCAGGCGTGTTGCCATACTAGGAGACCTCCCCGGAGTCAAGATCCGGGTAGGAAATATTGTGGGAGGAAAAGTCGAACTGAGAAGAAACCAGACAGTAACCCTTACCACAAAGGACGTTGAGGGTATGGAGGGGATAATTCCAGTAGAGTTCAAGGAGTTTTCCCGGCTCGTATCCCCTGGAGACACCATATACCTCAGCGACGGCTTCATAGTTCTCAAAGTGGTCAGGGTAACCGAAACTGACGTAGTGTGTAAGGTTCTCGTCGGAGGGGTACTGTACTCACACAAGGGGATAAACGTCCCGAACGCTAGGATACCCCTGGAGGCAATAACAAAGAGGGACCTTGATATACTGGAATTCATGATAGAGAACGGCGTTGACGCGGCAGGAATAAGCTTCGTGGGCTCTGCCTACGATATCCTAAAAGTTAGGCACTTCGTGAGTGAAAAGGAGGGCAACCTCTTTATCATAGCCAAGATAGAAAGGCCGGATGCGATTAGAAACTTTGACGAGATACTCTCTGCTGCGGACGGAGTGATGATAGCCAGGGGTGACCTCGGTGTGGAGATGCCGATCGAAAAACTCCCGATACTCCAGAAGAAGCTCATAGAGAAGGCCGTTACTGCAGGGAAACCCGCCATCGTTGCAACGCAGATGCTGGAGAGCATGACCGTGGAAAAGCTGCCCACGAGGGCCGAGGTTACAGACGTCGCCAACGCCATCCTCGACGGTGCCGACGCCGTTATGCTCTCCGAGGAGACCGCGGTGGGCAAATACCCTGTGGATACCGTGAGGATGATGGCGAGGATAGCAAGGGCAACGGAGGCCTATAGGGAGAGCTTTGGAAACGTGAGGATGCTTGAGTGGAAGGAGAAGATACCGAGGAAGGGAACAATAAAAGACGCGGTTACGAGGGGCATAATAGAGGTCCTTCAGATAGTGGACGCCCGCTACATACTAACCCCCACCAACAGCGGCTACACGGCCAGGCTCATATCGCGCTTCAAGCCCAGGCAGTGGATACTGGCCTTCACCAAGGACGAGAGGGTGGCGAACGGGCTGATGTTCAGCTACGGAGTCTATCCCTTCGTGGTGGAGAGCGACAATGAGTGCGAGATAGTCCGGATGATCAAAGGGCTGGGGCTGGCAAAGGAGGAGGATACGGTCCTTCTGACAAAGGGCGCCCCGGTCGGAAAGACCGTGGGAACAAACACCATCAGGATTTTCCAGGTCCCTTAGTATGGCTCGGGGATTAAGGGGTGGGGATGTACCCCACCACCTTATCTATATAATCTTGGCTCTTTTCGAGGCTTCTGAGGACAGTTCTTGCCTCGTCTTTTGTGAGCCCGTACAATTTGAAGACGAGGGCATCAAGGTTAGCTTCGTTGTCCCTGACAAGGTTGAGGAAAGAGGTGAGATGGCGCACGTTGGCCCCTTTCTTTGACGGTTATCGCTATCCTTCTCGTCTCTTCAGGATCCCCTTCAACGGTCGGAACTTCCGTTTTGCTTAGGATATCTCGAGGGTCTTCGTTTTCCTCCTTCCTCAGGACGAGTATCACCGTGTATGTCGTTGCACCCTTGAAGACCTGCCTGCCGCCGAAGTCTATGATGAGCCTCACGGCCTTTTCTTTGGATAGGATTTCCCTTATCTTCCTCAACTATGAACTGTGTGACGTACTTGGGGGTGTAATAGATTCCTTTCTCCTTTCTCTTCTCGGCGAGGTAGGTTTCGTAGGCCTTCCCAAGGATGTCCTCGTCTATCTGGCTGTAATCGTACTGGGTTACCCCTATTTTAAGTCCGGTTTCCTGCCAGGGGGTAAAGCCGAGAACCGAGGCGAGGGCACTGTAAAAGTGGGCCCAGTTCCCGGGTTCGTCTTGACCGATTCGAGCTCAGATAGGGGGATCTTCTCCATAAGAACAAGTTCTTCAAGGTCAGAGCGAAGGACCGCCACTTCATCCATGATCGCCACCACCTTGGGGGTGAACCTAGAAAATTATAAAGATTCCGGGGATAAAAACGAATAAAAACAGAAAAGCAAACAGCGGTTTTAACCCCTAATCCTCTTCCACACAGTGCCCTGTGGCGTGTCCTCGAGCTGGATTCCGAGCTCCCTCAGCTCCGCCCTTATCTTGTCCGCCAGCGCGAAGTTCCTCTCCTTCCTAAGCTGAGAGCGAACCTCTATGAGGAGCTTTATCAGGGCCTCTTCTTCTCCGGCCTTCTGTTCCTTGAAGTAGTCCTCGAAGATTCCGAAAACCTCGCTCACCATCTTGAAGAACTCCCAGGCCTTCCTCAGAATGCTCTCCTTCGGCTTCTCGACCTGTGTCAGGTAGCGGTTGACGGCGTTGCTCACCTCGAAGACCGGTTTGAGGGCCTCAGCTGTGTTGAAGTCGTCATCCATAGCCTCGTAGAACTTCTCCCTCGCGTTTCTGATGGCCTCATAAGCTTTGAACTCTTCCTCCCCCCACTTGAAGGATATCTCGGCCCTTTCCATCGCCACGCGGATGTTCTCGAGGGTGTTATAAAGGCGCTCAAGGTTGTTCTTGGCGTGCTCAAGACCCTCCTCAGTGTAGTCGAGGGGTGACCTGTAGTGCCTCTGCAGGACGAAGAGCCTTATCACCTCCGGGTCGTAGCGCTGGAGGGCTTCCCTTATCGTCACGAAGTTGCCGAGGCTCTTGCTCATCTTCTCGCCGTTCACCATGAGGAAGCCCGTGTGCATCCAGTAGCGGACCCACTCGTGGCCGGTGCACGCTTCCGTCTGGGCTATCTCGTTCTCGTGGTGCGGGAAGATAAGGTCGTTTCCTCCGCCGTGGATGTCAAAGCTCTCTCCCAAATACTTCGTGCTCATCGTGGAGCACTCGATGTGCCATCCGGGCCTTCCCTCTCCCCACGGGCTCTCCCACTTGGGCTCTCCGGGCTTGGCCTTCTTCCAGAGGGCGAAGTCTTCTGGATTCTTCTTGCCCTCACCGGGCTCAACGCGGGCCCCCTTAACGAGCTCCTCGACCTTTATCTTACTCAGCTTTCCATAGTCCTTGAACTTCCTGACTTCAAAGTAGACTCCATCGCTGCCTTCGTAGGCGTAGCCCTTCTCCTGGAGCTTCCTTACAAAGTTAATGATGTCCTGGATGTGCTCAGTGACACGGGGATAAATGTCAGCAGGCTTAACCTTTAGGGCGTTCATATCTTCTAGGAAATATTTGAGGAAGTTCTCCGCGAGCTCCTTGGGGTCTCCCCCAGTTTCATTTGCGCGCTTGATGATTTTATCGTCTATGTCCGTGAAGTTCATGACCATGAGGACTGTGTAGCCTTTGTGCTCAAGGTAGCGCCTTATCACGTCGAAGGCGATGTAAGTCCTCGCGTGGCCGATGTGGGTGTAATCGTAAACCGTTGGCCCGCAGACGTACATCCTGACCTCGCCATCTCGCAGGGGTTTGAACTCCTCCTTCTGCCTCGTCAGGGTGTTGTAGATTTTGATCCCCATTTTCACCACCGGGCGCTTTTGGGAGTGGCTTTTTATTAGCTTATCGTTGCGGGAAAGCTTAAAAACCACCCACCCAAGTGGGGGTAGAAGAAAGGAGGAGGTTATGCTTATGACGAAGGTTCAGAAGGGAGACGTTGTAAGGCTCCAATACACGGGAAAAGTCAAGGAAACCGGCGAGATATTCGACACGACTTATGAGGAAGTCGCAAAAGAAGCTGGGATTTACAGCGAGAAGGGCATCTACGGCCCGGTCCCGATAGCGGTTGGAGCGGGCCACGTTCTCCAGGGCCTGGATGAGCAGCTCGACGGCCTTGAGGTTGGAAAGAAGTACAAGATAATCGTTCCGCCCGAGAAGGGCTTTGGGAAGCGCGACCCCAAGCTGATAAAGGTGTTCACCCTCGGCCAGCTCAGGAGGGCCGGTATTTACCCCATCCCCGGGATGCCGATAGAGCTTGAGACGAGCGAGGGCAAGAAAATCAAGGGGAGGGTAATGACAGTCAGCGGTGGAAGGGTCAGGATAGACTTCAACCACCCCTACGCCGGCAAGCACCTCGTCTACGAGGTTGAGATAATCGAGAAGATAGATGACCCGATAGAGAAGGTCAAAGCCCTCATAGAGCTCCGCATGCCCAAGGTTGACCGCGACAAGGTCATGATCGAGGTCGGCGAGAAGGACGTCACCATCGACTTCCACAGGGTCCTCGACCAGATCGACAAGAACACCCTAGTTCTCAGCGAGATAGTTCTTGAGAGCGACCTGAAGTTCATAGGCTACGAAGAGGCCAAGTTCAAGCCGAACGTTGAGGAGCTCCTCAAGCCGCCGGAGGAAGAGGCCGAAGAGGAAGCCGCAGAAGAGACAGCGGAAGTAGAAGAGAAAGCCTCCGAATCGGGGAAAACCGCTGAGGGAACCCAG
This sequence comes from Thermococcus sp. Bubb.Bath, assembly GCF_012027595.1. Lineage (NCBI taxonomy): Archaea > Methanobacteriati > Methanobacteriota > Thermococci > Thermococcales > Thermococcaceae > Thermococcus > Thermococcus sp. Bubb.Bath. Next base: position 780,017 of record NZ_SNUR01000001.1, read on the forward strand.
GAAACATCCAGAGAAGGCGAAGGGGAAGGAGAATCCGCCGAGGCCTCTAAGGGCCAGGAGAAGACTTCTGGAGAGGAAGAGACCGGAGAGGAAGCCCCATCCCCCGAGGAAGAAAAGGCTGAAGAGGGCCCGGCTGAAGAAACCTCCGAGAACCATGAGGAAAGCGCGGGCGAGTGAGCCCAAACTTTTATAGTCTTTTCTTTTCCAGTTGTTTAAGGTGGGATGATGGACTCGCTTCAGAGGGAGAGGCTTAACAGGCTCGTGATGGACCTCACCCACAGGTTCTCACGGGAGGACGAGAAGAAGATAAAAGACGCCCTCCTCGCCATGAGGAGAGTCATGGAGATTCCGATAGCATACATAGCACCATCCTCACGTTACCATCCGGTTGTCGTGTTCAAAAGGCGCTTTGGCAACGTTGAAAAGGAAGCCATGGTATCCCTCCTGGAACTCAAGGTGCTGAACAGGTACAACATGCCCGGATGGAGGAGGAGCGTGGAGTTCCGCCTCGACAGGGACGTGGTTTTCATCGAGCACGTTGGGGGCGTCGAAACCCTCTTCATAGGGGAGCCCGGAACCCTATCGCGCCTGAGGGACGCGCTCCGCAGAATACTGGAGCAGATGAGCTTCAGGCCGAGGAGCTTCGTCCTCTTCTACAACCACATCTACATGGACTTCGGAAACAACCGCTTCATCAACCTCGAGCTTAGAGGGAGCGACCTGACGATACGGTTCGTGAACCTGAAGCCCAGCGAGGCAAGCAGGCTGCTCGGAAAGGCCATTCCATATATGGACTCGACCTTCGGGAACAAGAACGCCGACTTCTACAAGCTCCTTTTCATATACGCCTCTGAAACAGCAGGAACCTTTGACTGGTTCTTCCACCGCTACGTTATGCCCCGCTTGAATCCGGAGCAGCGGAGCTTCCTTGAGGACATGCACGACTACCGCAACTTCATCCAGCTCTTATACACCCAGGTTTCAAGAATAAACAGGGACAGGCTCGGCGACGAAGTCGGCATCAGGGTCGTGAGGCGCTCAAACCCAAACAGGCCGCTGGAAATAGGCATAGCGTTCACAAACAGGGGAATTCTCATAAGGAGATACCCCAACACGGTAACCCTCAGCTTCATGGTGTGAGCCCATGGAAAGAGCCTCCATTCTCTTTTTCACCTTGCTCCCGCTGGTCATTCTCGCAAGGTACTCTCCTTTTGGGGAAGGATTGGGGGCATGGGCGGCATGGTTGCTGGTGGTTTATCTCGCGGTTCCCCTCGTTGCTTCAAAGGCCCTTGGGTTCAGTTTGAGAGAAGTCGGGATAAAGTCACCTAATAAGAAGGGGCTCAGGATTACTCTTATTCTACTGATTTTCGCTGCATTTCTAAGCGTGGAAGGAACTCTTGTTCCCTCAATGGTGGCCTACTACCCCAGGTTCGCTTTCGATGGCTGGTGGGGTTTTCTGAGGGGGGAACTGATAATGGGGACAATAATGCTCGCCCACGAGGCTTTCTTCAGGGGCTTTCTGCTCTTTCCGCTCGCCAGAAAAAACAGGTGGGGGGCGATAATTGCCCAGGACGTTCCCTACGCGCTGGTTCACATAGGAAAGCCAGGAATTGAGATCCCATACTCTCTTCTGGCGGGGATAGTCTTCGGCTGGGCCGACATAGAGGGGGAGAGCTTCGTTCCCAGCTTTCTCGTGCACTGGATTGGATCTGCGTTCTTCGACCTCCTGTGCTTGCTTGCGAAAACTGGTCACCTGCCGTGGATTTAATCCCCTTTTCTCCACAGAGGAGCTACAAACACAGCGGAGAAAGGAAAGGGAGAAGCAAAGAAAATGAAAACTCACTGCAGCATGCCCTCAAGCTTCTCAACGAACTGGATGCTCCTCTTTATGTCCGCGAAGTAGTTCTTGGCTCTCTCGACGTGTTCTTTCTCGACCCGTCCGCCGCCGGCCAGTACGCTGGCTGGGGAAAGCAGCTGGACGGCATAGCGCAGGCTGGTCTTCTCTCCGAGCTCCGCAAGGTATTCAATGGCCTCCTCGCTTATCTCAACCTTTTCCTCCTTGGCGCGGATTTTGACTATCTCCCTGACTTCCTCCTTCTTGTAGGGACGGGTGTTGATTATGAGGAGCCTGTCGAGCATGTCTATCGGAATCCCGTGCGGGGCTTTTATGTCGGTTCCCCTTATCGTCGTCATGCCCCTGTTCGTCGCCAGGATCAGTATCGGCGCGAGCTCGCCTTCCATTGCCCTGGCGAGGAAGGAGAAGGCCTCTATGTCCAGCATGTGGCACTCGTCGATGAAGAGAACCCCCGGAACCAGGGTGGCCCTTCCCTCTTCTATCCACTTCTTGACGGTCTCGTCAACCCTGCTCCTGATCTCATCGCTTATCTCAGCCCCGGAGCTGAATAGGAGGCCGAAGATGTTGCCGCGGGCGTTGGCAACGTCGAGGTCGTGCAGGGTGACCGTGTAGGTGAACTCCTTGATCTTGAGCACCGGGCCGCTCGGAAGGTTGACCTTCCTCTTGAGGAAGAGGCCTTCCTCCTCCCTAACGGTTCCAATCTTTGATATCCTGCCTGTTTCAGCGTCGATCTGGATGACGTCGCCTTCCTCAACGTTCATGTCCATGAGCTGGTACGCTATCTCCCTTCCGGCCCTTACCGTCTTCTCGTCGTCCTTGGTGCGGAGGGTTATCATGACGCTCTCGGGAACCTCGACGTAGGGATTGAAAGGGTGCCTCGTCTTGTTCACCTCTATCTTCTTGAGTTCCCCCTCGTAGACCTTCTTCTCCTCGCTTATCCTGACGCCGATGGCCCTCCGCATGGCCTGCTTGAGGAACTCCGTCTTGTTGACCTCGCTGGAGTATATCTCGCTCCCCGCTATCTGGACGAAGGGTACATCCTCGCCGAGCTCCCTCGCTATGCCCATTGCTATGGCGGTCTTACCGCTCCCCGTCGGCCCGACGAGGAGAATCCCCTTGCCCGCGAGCTTGCCGCGCTTTATGAGCTCAACGGCTATTCCAGCGGCTTCTCTGGCTTCAGTCTGTCCGACCATCCCATCGGCGATGAACTCAGCCTTCCCGTCCTTGAGGCCGAGTCCCTTTATGTGGGAGTGCATTCCAATCCTCTCGAAGCTTCTTGGGGCGGTTACCTCCTCGATAACTGGCATGTCCTCACCCCCTTAATCTTTCCATGGGTTACTAAAAAAGGGGATTTAAAAATTTGACGCTACATATACTCCCGAAAGAAGTGTTCTATTACCCCAAAGGCTTTCTCTTCTGGCTTGTAGTCCTCAGCAGCTTCTCCAATGAGCCGGTGCTCACTGGCCCGTCCCCTAATGACCAGGGCCCGCCTCAGGGACGGGTAAGCGGCAACTGTGGAAGTGGTTAAAGCTGCAAACGGCGCCGTTATTCCGTAAGGATACAGAAGCTTCCCAAGGAAGAGACCAGATGCAAGGATGAGGAAGCTTAAAACCAAGCCAATCATGCGTTTCCCTTCCGAAATTGGGAACTCTACGTAGGGTACCCTTCCATCAACACCGTCAACATAGGCTCGATACGTGAATAGGCCGTATTTATAGGAGATTCCCCATACGGGGTAATATACCAGACCCTCAGGTTTGATCTCAAAGGTAGGCATGCCCACTGCAACCCTGCTCCAGCGATAGTACTTCTTGGCTTCGTTCTCTAGAAGGGACCTTATCTCCCTCCTGAGAATGCCCTCTGCCTCTTCAACGTCGAGGGTTTTCTCAACAAGCTCACCTGTGACTCTTCCGTCGAAGTACTGTCTTCCCTTTGTCGGCAATGGGTAGTTCACAAGCTCACTAAAGCCCTCCGCCGCGGGAACGCTGACGTAGTTGAAGAACTCCACAAGCCCAGCACCATCTTCTGAGAACACTCCCTTCTTATGCGCCGAGCCGCGGGCCTTGACAAAGAACACATAAAACGGCACCCAGAGGAGCTTCCTCTCAACGAGCCTGGCCTTCCAACCAATGTTGTTAGGCGAAAGCCTCTGGAGTTGTATAAACGAGACGAGCGGCTTCCAGGGGTCTTCCACCTTCAGAGGGTAGGTAAAAACCTCGGACTCCCCAACAACTATCTGAAAGCCACAGTAGGGACAGGTAACCACACCCTTAACCTCAGTCTCGAATTCCGCACCGCAGTTAGGACATTTTATCCTCATCTCTCAACCCTCACGTCCCGCGCCATCTTTTTCCCGTAACCCTTTGCAAGCTCAAAACCAAGGTATGCACCCAATGCGGGAAGCACGAGAAAGAACGCACCGCTCCGTTTCAGCTCCCCAACAAACCTCCAGTATGAAAAGTTTCCATAGGCCGTAAGCGAGAGGGTAGAGATTAATATTCCGGCTAGAACCCACAGAAGATAAGCCATTTTTCTCCAGATTCTGACGGGTTCAACGGCCAGTATCTCTTTTCCAGTACGGCCGTCGTAGGCCACGAAATACGTCCCACCATCGAATTCGTAGTAAACCTTCCACAGGGGATAGAAGACGATTGCGGTCTCCTCAACCTCCCCTTCAAAGCGAAAGCCCTTTACCTCACCGTCGCTAGGAACGTGCTTCTTCTTCGCGAGGTCTGATGCCATGTCGAGGAGGGCAAGCTTCGCCTCCTCAGCCTTAAAATCCGTGTTGAGGAACTCCAGCTCGAGCTCCTCCCACTTTTCGGGGGTGAGGCTTCGTATGGACAGCGGGTTGATCATGTAGCGCAGGTTGTCCTTCAGGTTCTTGAAGCCAAAGTAGGTCCTGACGAACTTCTCCGCGAGGGTTTCCACGGCGATGTCGTAAACACCCCTTCTTCCAGAGATGCACACGATGCTCTCATCTTTGAACTCCTGATGTTTTGTCACCAGTCTTTTCTTATCTCCTTTTTTCTCGTAAACCACAAACCTAATGTAGCCCCTACCAGAAACCCTGCCAAACCAGAGGGGAACGTAGACACCTTCTACTTTGACCACGTGGATCTTTCCCCGAATACCTCTAAAGTCCTTATCCCGTCTCACCCTCTCATTAAAGGAGTGGAGAATCTCTTTCTTGGGCAAACCATCGACAAAAAAGACGTTCTCTTCGGCAAAGATTTTATCATAGGCGTTGGGGTAACCGCAGTATGGACAAACGACGATTATATCCTCAGGTGTTACTTCAAGAGAGGCACCGCAGTGTTCGCACTTGAGGACTTCGATTATTACCACCAGGAAGAAGTAGAATTGAGAGTTTTAAGGTTTTTGGCTCAGGCCGTCGATCCCGGGCATCATTCACCCCAAAGGCCAATCTCATCATCGCCTTGGGTAGTTGGGGTACGGGAATTTAAGGGTTCCCCCAAACAGTCTTATCCCTTCCACCCGTACTCCCCTATGAGGGGGACAAAGGCAACGCCACCGTGGTTTTTGACCTTCACCAAACCATCGGGAAGCTTGAAGACCTCCAAAAGGTCCTGCCAGAGGTGGTAGCTCCCAACGGGGATCAACAGCTTTCCGCCGGGTTTCAGCTGCTCAACGAGAGGCTTTGGAATGTCAGGGGCTCCCGCAGTGACCAGGATTCTGTCATATGGGGCCTTTGGTGGAAAGCCCTTTGTGCCGTCACCGGGAATAACGTGGACCCTGTCAGAATATCCGGCCCTTTCAAGGTTCCTCCTCGCGAACTCGACCAGCTCGGAGATTCGCTCGATAGTGTAGACGTCGGTCTTCACGAGCTCCGCTATCAAAGCCGCGTTCCAGCCACTCCCGGTTCCAATCTCCAGAACGTTCATTCCGGGCCTTAAATCGGCCAGCTGAAGCATTATGGCCACCATGTGGGGAGCGCTCACAGTCTGGCCCGCGGGGATGGGGAGGGGCTCATCAACGTGGGCGTACTTCTTGTATTCCTTCGGAACGAAGAGGTACCTGGGGACGCGGAGCATGGCCTCCCTGACCCGCCCATCATATAAGATACCTTCCCTTTCAAGGGGTTTAATGAGCCTCCCCCAGAGCTCCACTTCAGAGACCTCAGACATTTTATTCCCCACAAAAAAGTGGAGGGTATGTTTGCTTAACGGTTTCGCTCACAGACTTCCAAGGAGGATGGTTAGGAGCTGGGTGGCCGCCTGACCACCACCTCCCATTCCCATCATCTTCTTCATGAGAATTATTCCAGCATACATACCCACCGCGAATATCCACAGCAGAATGACGAAGTAGCGGAGGGAAACGTAGAGGCTTCCTCCGTCGGCGGTCTTTATGGAGAGGGCCGAGAGAAGGGAGTGGATGATCATTATCGTCAGCATGATGTACATGACGAAAGACATTCCCGCGGGGGGGATAACGTGGATTATGTCACCTATGTACTCGGTTGGGATGTTGAGCTGGCCGAAGAGCGTGTTTATGGAGTCCGCCACCTGAAACGAAGCCGCCAGGGAGAACGCAAAAGCGGCGGTGAGACCGTAGATTATACCAACGAAGCTGCCCATGCTCTGCTGTCTCTTCCTCCTGAGCCTGACAAGTCTCTCGAAGTTCCTGCTTATGACGAGACCAACGTAATCCGGTTCAGCACCCATCCTAATGGCTTCCCTGAATATCTCGGAGAATATTCCTATCAGCCAGCTCCCAGTACCTGCTATGAAGAAGTCCCAGGCCCTCTCCCGGTCAACCCTCATCGCCAGGCGGCGGTAGAGAGCCCGGATATCCTCTGTCAGAGAACCGAAGTCGTGGGCGCTGAGGTACTTGAGGACGAGAACGAGGGAGCTTCCGCTTGCGGCCAGTGATGAGCTCATGCTCCTGATGAACGCACCGAAGTTTTCATCCTTTCTGAATATCGACTCTTCTTCCTTCCCCGCCATTCTTCCCACGTAGTAAAGGGGGCTCAGGATCATGGCAACCACAAATGGTTCGGGGATATCAAACCACTTCCTCAGGAGAGTGTAGTAGAGGAGGGCTACGATCACGATGCCCAGCAGCGAAATCTGGAGGGTCCTCCTAAGCCTCTTATCACGCTCCGTAACTATACCGCGGTTTTCTGCCCATATCGGGTCGTCAGGCATCCTAAACTTAATGACGAGAAAAACGCCTATCTCAGCCGCAAGCACCATTGCAAGGGTGTAGAGGGCGAGTTTGCCTATGTCCTGACCTGTTATGATCGGCCCGATGATAATGAAGCTCGCCATGAAAACGACGGAGATGATTATGGATTCGTATATCTCCTTGAAGACATCAAGGTCATAGAGGGCACCCTCATAAAACGTCTGGTAGTCGTCCATAACGGTCTGCTGTTCCTGGAAGAGGTACTCCTTCAGGTCAACGCCGCTGTCGAGGGAGTAGGCCAGCCTGTCGAGGAAATCTGAAAAGACTTTACTCGGGGTTCTCCTGGCCAGGAAACGGAACGCCTCTGGAAGGGAGCGGTGGAGCTTGTGAACTATGACGTACACTTTCCGGAGTTCCGTCGCAATGGCTCCTAGCTTTGGATCTTTGGCAAGGACCTTCACGAGGTCTGCCCTGCCCATCTCACTGGTTGATAAAACGGCAAAGTATGTGATAAAGTACGGGATGCGGGAGGTTATCGAGATTTTCTTGGAGTCGGCCTTTATATAAGGATAAACCGCTGCATAGATAAGCAAGATGAGGGGTATCGCATACATCAAACCTGCCAGCGCCATTGAGAGGCCGAGCAGACGTGTGAAAAGGGCGGTGAATATGAAGAGAACTATGGAAAGGGCTAAGTACGGCAGAAGAACCTTGTTTATGTAGGTTTTCATATCGAGGTCTGCCTTGGTGAACACGCTGATCTTCCCGTCGCTCATGGTCTCACCTCAGATTCTGAAGCTCAGACCCTCAATTCCGCGCTGGTAGAAGGCCTTGATCTCGCGGTAGACATCCCAGTAGTTGGTTATGCCCAGCTCCACCATCCTCTGAAGGATTCTGGCCCTGAGGAAGAGCTCGTTGTAAATCTCCTTGGGATCCTCGTAGCCGGCTACCTCCGCAATCTTGTTCTCAAGGATGTAGGAGTTGTTGAAACCGCGGAATATGTGCTTGTCAGCCACAGGGTCCCACTCAAAGACGTTCCTAGTAGCGACACCGCCGAGCTCCTCGTAGTAGCCCTCTATCTCAACGACGCTAATAGTCCTCCTGAGGAACTTGCCCGTGACGTAGACCGCCTGCTGGAAGACGGCTATGTTAAGGTTGTCGATGAAGGTTATCGGGACGTTTATCGGAGAACCGGTGAAACGCTGTATCATCTTCTTTATATCACCGGCGTGGAACGTGCTCATAACCGGGTGGCCGGTCTGCATTGCCTGGAAGGCTATGGCACCCTCGGCACCACGGATCTCACCGACGATGATGTAGTTCGGCCTCGAACGCAGGGCAGCCTTAAGGAGGTCAAACAGCGTAACCCTGCTCTCCTCCGGGCCGCGCTCCCTCGTTATGAGCCTCTGCCACGTTGGGTGGGGCACCTGGACCTCAGGAGTGTCCTCGGCGGTGTAGATCTTTGAACCGGGCTTGATAAAGGGAATGAGTGAGTTGAGGAGTGTTGTCTTACCCGATGCAGTCTCTCCACAGACGAAAACGCTCATCCCGTACTCGAGGGCGATCCAGAGGTATGCCGCGACCTCTGCGCTGAGAGTTCCCCAACCAATTAGCTGAACAATGCTTATCGGCGTCGCTGAGAATTTACGGATGGTCGCGCTCGGCCCCTTGAGCGAGATATCTGGGGAGTAGATTATGTTGATACGCGAGCCATCTGGGAGGGCACCGTCGACTATCGGGTTCCTGTCACTGAGGGGCCTTCCTATGCGCTCGGCGATGTTCTTGAAGTAGTCGGCCAGCTTAACGTTGTCGCCGAAGGTTATGTTGGTCGGCATCGATTCAAATATCTTGTGAACGAGGGCCACGTAGTTCGCACCTATAATATGGATATCTTCGATGTATGGGTCTCTTGCTATGGGCTCGAGGGGGCCGCTCCGATTATATTCGCGAACTACCGTATAGGGGACCCAAAGATAAAGATAAACATGGCCTACGTAATCGAAGAGATAATGAGGGAGAATCCTGCGCTCCTTGGAAATATAGTCAGAGAGATAGCCAGCATGCTCAGTTCACCAAACGAGATGGACAGGCTCGCGGCCTTAAACTTCATCGCGGCCCTTGGCGAGAACAGCGGCAAGTACGTTACTCCGTTCCTCCCCCGGCTTCTGACGCTTCTCTACGACAAGAACGAGCTCGTAAGGGCCAGCGTCGTTGAGAGCCTGGCGGAGATAGCTGCGAACAACAAAAGGTTCAGGAAGATAATAAAGGCAAAGCTGAGCGAGCTGGATGATAGGAGCGAACTCGTCATGAAGAACGTCCAGGAAGGCCTCATGAAAATCTCCCTGGCGGAGGCCGCGGAGAAGGGAGAATCCGAAGGAGAGGGGGAAGAAAGCTGATTATTCTGAGGAACTCTTCCTTCGTTCTTTTTTCTCCTTCAAATACGGATACCTCGTTATGTGGCCGCATTCAAGGCACTTGACCACCACGTGGCCGTTCCGGAGCCTTACCCTGGCGTTCACTCCAGGGACAAGGAAGGAGTGGCACTTCTTGCAGTACCGCCTTTTCCACCGCCTCGGCATCCTTATCCTAGCTTTCTGCTGGACGGAGAGGGCTATGGAAACGTAGCGGTTGGCGAGCTCTTTATCGTAGGGGAAAACCCTCCCCGCAAGGGTGAAGAGTGTGTCTACCCTCTCAACGGCAATCTGTCGCTTCTCGCGCTGTTCCTTCTCCCTTATTCTCCTCTTTGCCCCCATTAATCTCACCTGACCAATCTGAGCTTCCCTGCTAGAGGCTCGTAGATGTAGCCTTCCCTTATGAGGGACTCGATTATCTTTTCTGTGCTTCCCCCTCCAAAGCCCGCCCTGACGAGGGCATCCCTGAACTCGTCCCTGCCCACATCTCCCGTCAAGCTTGTGGATGCAATGTCCCTGAAGACCTCAAGGGCCCTCGCGGCCCTCCTGTCGGAGGGGATGTACTCATGATACTCCTTTATTAATTTATCCAGCTCGCTCTGGGGCATCGAGCTAACTATAGTCATCCAGTCGTTCACTATCTCGTCGTTGATATTCTCAACGTTCCTGATGAGGGACTTTCGTATGGCCCCCTCAAGCCGCCCCATGGAGCCCAGAAGGCGGAAGCTGAGCTCGTAGCGCGTACCAACGTCGAGGACGCCGCCGGGAACAGTCAGAACGTCAAACCTCCACCCGTATTCGTTCCTTTTGTCGATAATCCAGTCCTCGAACTTCCTCCTGAAACGCTGGCCGAGAGAATCCGAGGCGGAAACAACGCCAACTCTCTCCCTCTCCATGAAAATCGTTGCAAGGAGGTTGGGGAAGAGCCTCATGAACTCGCTGTTTTTCTCAAGGTAGGGTCTCTCATCTTCGGAGGGTATGAAAACGAAGGGAATTTCAGCTTTTCCAGCCAGTTCATCTCTTGGGCGTGCCTTCCTGGGGAGTGGGAGGAGGGCGGTTATGGACTTGGACAGGAGGAACTTTCTGGCGTAGTTAGAGACCTTACCGGGGGAACGGGGAGTGTAATAGGAAACACCCGAACCATTGGGGTTGAAGAGGGTGAAATCGATGTCCAGGAACGGGTCAACGTAGGAGGTTCTCCGTTCTTTACGGAATTGGAGCTCCCACGGAAGGAGGGAGTGGATAAAGCGGAGTATATGCCACAGGGATAAAATACCGGCTTCCCTGCCTTCGTACCCAAGAACTGAGAACTCTGAGCCCTCGCCCCATGAACGGGGAGATTCAAGGAGCCTTGGACTGCCGTAGAGGGCGTAGGTGAGGCCGAGCTGAAAGTTCCTCCCGGCGTAAATCGTGCTCTCTATGAGCTCCTCCACCTCACGCCTGCTCAGGGCCATCCACGAGTAGTCCTTCCAGTAGTCGGAGTAATCGACGGCCGACATCCCGAGAACCCGGATCATCCTGAGTGTGCCCCAGGGAAAAGAGTCAAGAACCCCCTTAACCTCAACGTAGGAGCCAGATGAGAGCCTTCCGTTGATAACCGTTCCCTCGTCAATCCGGAGGACAACGTACGGTCTGGGCACATTCTCCTTCAGCTCGCGGAGTTCTCCAGGGGAGAGCGGGGAAAAAAGATAGTACGCCGCATCCTTTGGGGCCCATGGGGGCTTCCTTAGGATGACGAACCCCCGCAGAGAAACCTCGTCCCCGTTTTTGGCTCTCTGAAGGGATTCCTGGAACTCCTTAACCCTGAGTTCTGGGGTTAGGGAGGGTTTTCGCTCCCACCGAACCAGCTCCATCAGCTCCACGTAGGGGTCGTTCATGTTCCTCCCTCTGAAACGGAGGATAAAAAGCTTAACCTGACCGAAAGATTTATAAACCCTCAACGGCAGGTATGTATCGGTACGGCGGTCAGGGCGGCGGGGCCACACCCGGTCTCGTTTCGACCCCGGAAGTTAAGCCCGCCAGCGATCCCGGCAGTACTGCCCTCCGAGAGGGGGCGGGAAACCGGGAACGCCGCCGGCCACTAGTTTCTACCTCGTTCTCATGAGTTACTTCGAAAGCTTGTAGGGACCTACACAAAACCTATATAAATTTTGACGAACATTTCTTCATCGATGGCTATGTTCGACAAGGGGAAGCAGGGACTCAACTGGGACTACCTCCGGGAGAGGCACGTCGAGATAATTTCGGAGCTTAAAACACTCCATGAGTGGGATAAAGTGAAGTCTATCGTCCCGGAGGCGGAGAACCTCAACGACTATTCCATTCTCGCCCTCCAGGCCCTCGCTTCCCTAACCAGGGAGTTTCACACTGAGAAGACAAATATCAACGAGAGGATAAATGCACTGAGTGAAAAACTCGACGACACCCGTACCGAGATGAGGGAGCGGGACGAAGCCCTGGAAAAGAGGGTAAAGACCTTAGAAGGCTCGGTTGAGGATACCCAGAGGAAGCTCCTCTTCGTTGAGGGCATTGGAAACCTTATACCCAGGATCAACGAACTTGAGGAGAAGCTGGAGACGGGACAGGCAGAGATGATAACCCGCATGGAAAAGCGGTACTCAAAACTAATCGAGGAGAGGGTAAACGAACTCATCGAGAGAAAGCTCAAAGAGGTTGAAGACGAGCTTAAAGCCTCCGTCCTAGGCGTAAGCGTCGACCTCGCCAAGTCTCTTAAGGATATACAGGAGAAGCACGAAAAACTCGTGGTGGAGAACTACACCCTAAGGAACGAAGTAAAGTCCCTGCGCAGTAGCCTCCTCTCCAAGGAGAAGGAGCTGGAGAAACTTAGGGCGGAGCTGACCGGATGCAGGGAGATGAACCGCAGGATAGAGGAGCTCCAGAAGCGCGTCCAGGAGTACGAGAAGCGCGCAGGTGCACCGTCCCCAGTGGAGAAGGATCTCATGAAGCTCATGGGGACCAGGAGCGCCGAGGAGGCACTCGAAGTCATCAAAAGGATGAAGAGCGAGTACGTGCCCAAGTCCAAGGTCTCACAGCTTCTCTCGGAGATGAAGCGCCTGAACGAGAGGGTTCAGGAGCTTGAAGAGGAGAATAAGTCCCTTCGCGAGAAGAACGAGAAACTGTCAAAGGCTCTGAAGATGCTAATAGGGCGCAGCGAGGAGAGCGAAGAGGAGTGATCACTCTTTTACAATGGCAACCGCCCTAACCGGGCTTCCAGAACCCCCCTCTATTTTGAGCGGGAACGCTATGAATGTGAACTCCCTACCCAGCAGTTCCTCCAGGTTTGCAAGGTTCTCGAAGATAGGGATCTCCTCGCTCAAAAGGATTCTGTGAACCGCATCGTCACCTATGCTCATCCCGTCCGTTCCAACGGCCTTAGCTCCTTCCGCCACAAGGAAAAGCGCCGCCTCCGGAGACAGCTCCCTCCCCTCCGTGAGGAGGAGAACGATTCTGTGCATAAACCCTCCTTCCGGAAGTTCCCCAAGGGAAATCAGGCCCTCGCCGCCTCGGAGGTCCAGGACGATTCCCTCCCCAATGAAGCTCTCAAGGGGCATCTCGTCGATGGTTTTCCCGCCGGGAATGAAGTGCGCCGGTGCGTCCACGTGAGTTCCAGTGTGCTCACCCATTTTGAGAACGTTCATGTAGTAGCCGTCCCTGCCTATAAAGGCCCAGGGTTTGATGCTGACCGGGGGGTCGTCCGGATAAATGGGGGTCTCCTCGGAGAGGGGAACCGAAAGGTCCACTAGCATGGGCTCACCGCTCTAATGGTGTCATTCATCCATATAAAGGTTGTCCTCATCGCGGAGCAAACCGGTGAGGTACTTTCTGTTTGGAAAGCGCTGGATGACCCTTTCTATCGTAAGGTCAATGTCCCCAGTTTCAACCCGAACAAAAAGAACCCTTCTTCACGCAGAGATAGTCGACCTTTGCCACAGAGAATGTTAGGCCCTCCTAACGCAAAAGCCTTTCGGAGACCTTTTAAGAGAAAAGCCCGATGGGTAAACGGTGATGGTATGAACTGCACAGAGGATTACTGCGTTAAGGACATATCGTTAGCACCGAGCGGGGAGAAGAAGATAGACTGGGTGTCCCGCTTCATGCCCGTTCTCCAGAGCATCAGGGCCGATTTTGAGAAGAGGAAGCCTTTCAAGGGAGTTAGGATAGCCACTACCCTCCACCTTGAGATGAAGACCGCCTTCCTCCTTCTGACACTCAAAGCGGCCGGAGCGGAGGTTTCGGCGGCAGCCAGCAACCCCCTCTCTACCCAGGACGACGTTGTTGCCGCGTTGGCAAAGGCGGGTGTCAAGGTCTACGCGATAAGGGGAGAGGAGAGGGAGCAGTACTACGAGTTCATGCACAAAGCCCTCGACATCAAACCCAACATCATCATAGACGACGGTGCCGACATGGTGAGCACAGTTTTAAAGGAGAGGGGGGAGCTCATCCCAGATCTCTGGGGCGCGAGCGAAGAGACCACAACCGGCGTCATAAGGCTCCGCGCCATGGAGAAGGACGGCGTTCTGAAGTTTCCCATCATAGCGGTGAACGATTCATACACAAAATACCTCTTCGACAACCGCTACGGAACCGGCCAGTCCACGTGGGACGGCATAATAAGGACCACAAACCTCCTGGTGGCTGGTAAAAACGTCGTAGTCGTCGGTTACGGCTGGTGCGGGAGGGGTATAGCCATGCGCGCGAGGGGGCTCGGAGCAACTGTTATCGTCGTCGAGGTCGACCCGATAAGGGCTCTGGAGGCAAGGATGGACGGGTTCATCGTCACGAACATGATGGAGGCTGCCAAAATAGGTGACATCTTTGTGACCTCAACCGGCGACATCAACTGCATAAGGAGAGAGCACTTCGAGGTCATGAAGGACGGGGTTATACTGGCCAACGCCGGCCACTTCGACGTGGAGATTTCTAAGCCCGACCTTGAGGCCCTCTCGGTTGAGATAAGCGAGCCGAGGCCGAACATCACCGAGTACAAGATGGCAGACGGCAGAAGACTCTATCTCCTCGCCGAGGGCAGACTTGTGAACCTGGCAGCGGCAGACGGTCACCCTGCGGAGATAATGGACATGAGCTTCGCTCTCCAGGCGAAGGCGGCTGAATACATCATGGAGAACCATGGAAAGCTTGAGTCGAAGGTCTACGTCCTCCCGAGGGAGATAGACGAGATGGTTACGAGGATAAAGCTGGCCTCGATGGGAATTGAGATTGGGGAGCTCACCGAGGGGCAGAGGCGTTATCTCTCCAGCTGGGAGCATGGGACTTAGATTGGAGGAAAAGGACGTAGCGAGTGCTCCCATCAACAGTTTCCCTCTTTTTTACAAGGAACTTCTTCTCCCACGGAGAGCTTAGAACCACATAGCCAGGGATGTTATTCACAGGAACCTTGATGAGGACCGTTCTCTCAACGGGGTTTCCCCCATCAAGTTTGAGTTCAAAGCCATTCTCCCAGACTGTTCCCTTTGAGACGGTGAAAGTGTCCCCAACTTTCATATGAGCCCTCAGCACAAGTACAGTCCTTTCGTAATGGTCTTCATATTCATCAATCAGAGAGAGGGCCAGACCGATTAGAAGAGAGAACACAAGAACCCCATAGATAGGAAACAATCCAAGCGGGCTCTCTCCAGCATCCGTTAGATACAGAAACGCCGCCAGAACCAGCGCACCGGGCAACATCCCCACCCCTATGAACTCCAGCTCAGTCCATGGAATGGATTCCAGCTCTCCTTGTGGATATCCCACGTTAAGAGAGCGGTTTCTGATTTTAAGATGATGAGCATAGGGAACAAGGGGTATGACAACGCTTAACGGGATGGCTGTGAGGGTTGCAAGCTTCACCTCGCTCAGAGGAATACCGCCAAGGTATGGTAGAACATAAAATACAGCCAGCGCCACCGCCGTAACAGGGAGTGAGAGCTTTCTAACCCAGTGAAGGTAGATGGAGAGAGCAAAAAACACCAGGAATGCCAGAAGCGCCGGGGGAACGTAGAGTCCAGCCTCGTTCAGTATGGAGCGGGATAGGTCGCCGAAATAACGGGCCATTGAAAGGGCCGGTGAGAGGGATGCAGTGCTTATTATAAGCAGGGAGAGCGCTTCATGAGTCTTCATTCAATCGCCTCCAGGAGTTTTAAAGCATCTTTCAAAGTTGAGTCGGATAGTCTCAAAGCTGGAAAACCCAACTTGTTTCTGAGGGATTTCTTGCGGAGAGAGATTAAAGTTCCAGCTTCGAAGCGTTCGTAAAGGTCTACATCGACCAGCAGGGGGCGCCTTCCGGTGATTTTTACAAGATGCTTAAGGCCAGATTCAACGGAGTTGTAATTGTGGTCCGTTAAATTCGTTAGGACAACCGGGAAAGTAGAGCCCGATAGAACCCTTCTCGTCCTCTCAGCGGCCAGGGATAAGGATTCATCATGGGGGCTTATTCCAAGGTTCTGAAGGATGCGGGTAAACATTGACAACGCGGAAGAGCCCGAAATGGGGGACACGAGCTCCCTCCTGCCAAGTACGTAAAGACCCACCCGATAATTCTGCCTGAGAAGGTACGAAACAACCGGAATCAAAAGGCCGATGGCGGTTTCAAGGGCGTTTTCTTGAAATCCTCCAAGCCGCATAGACTCTGAGGCATCAATGTAGAACATAATTGTTAGCTGTCCCTCCCTCTCGTACTCGTTGACAAAGGGCTTGCTCAGCCTGGCCGTGGCCTTCCAATTGACGGCTCTCAGCGGATCTCCTGGGTGGTACTCCCTGAGCTCCTTAAAGTCCGTGGAAGAAATATCAGCTTTGGCCCTCCTAACGGGGGGGAGACCGGGAATACCAGCCTTCTTTCTCGTGACTACCCTGCGCGGTGATACAATCCTTGGGGAAACTGTGACTGGGATATCATTGCCAAGGACAACATAATGAGGCTCCTCCAGCTCAAAGAAGTGCCGCCCCTCCACCTCAATCGGAGAGATGACGTGTTCTCCCCGCTTCAGGGCACGGACTTTGTAGGAGTAATTCACCAGAAGCCCCCGTCCGGGCCTCTTGAAGAAAACATGCCTGTTATTACCTTCCAACAGCTCAAAAGAGGGTGGAAGAACATCCCCTATCAGGATAAGACCGGCTCCCCTCCCAACAAAGAGTTTTACGTTTACCGTGCTTATATCACCGACCCGCATGGAGGTTTTTTCAACGCTCCTCTCCACTGAAAAGTCTGAGGGTGCCTCAAAGATGAGAGAAAAAGCCAAAACGGACGCTGGTAGTAGGGATAAATAAGCTATGCCAATTATCCCCGTCAAAATGGCAAGGGCAACGGGAAGAAAAGTGAAGATTAAAAACCAGCGCATCCAGTTCATTTGAAATCACCACCTTGATACTGTCTCAAGAAGCTCCCTGACGAGCTTAGAACGGCGTTCTTTTTCACGCTCCCTGTAGAGCTCCATCAACCAGGGTGGTGTCAAGAAACCTCCCTCATCCTCAGGCTGATACTCGATTATGGATCTAAGTGCTGTTTCAACCATGCCGTCTGAGATTTCCTCCGGAGCGTTCCTAGCCACAAAGACCGCAAGCGGGGATTTAACGCCCTTGTCCACGAACATAGAGACAGCACGCTCTGCATCACGCAGGAAAAAATCTCTTTCACCAATGTTCTTTAGGGGATATTCAATTGCCGTTATTTCCCCGGAGTGAAAGCGCATAGAGGCGTATTTACCAACGGAAGATGAGACCCACAAAAGCGCGAGAAGAACGAGAGCGTCCGCTACATAAGTAAAATCTCGTGAAGAGAAAGGATAAAAGGCGAGAAGTCCAACGATCCCTCCCACGAGGGCCACACCCAGCATATTCCTCGGTAAGAAGTTATTTCCCCCCGCATAAAGGGGATACGAAACGAGATACGCAGAACCCACGAAGAGGAGCAGAGTGCCCAAAGCGGCATCCCCCCACCTGTTCTCAGGCCAGAGAAGGAAGAGCAGGGAAGACGGCAAAAACGCAAGCGCCTTTACGAGGTAACCACGAGGTTCGCCATAAAAGCCCGCAATTCCTCCCAGGGCTAAAAAGAGCGAAGCAATGAAGGCAACGTTGCCGAGGTTATCCCTGAATACAAGGGCCGCGAATCCCCACACCATAAACGCACGTAAGTACCTCTCCAGAGCCTCCCTCATTCAAACACCCCCAGTGACTCCATTGATGCAACGATTTTATGGAAATCGGCTTCACCTACCGGCCTTAGGGAGTAGCGGGATACTGTGAACACGTCGGCCACAGCAGATACGGAACTGGAAAGCCCACCACTAAGAAGGGAGTTGGCTATCTCATAAGGGGTCTTGTTATGGATTGAAACCCTGGAGCCGGCAAAGGGAAGAAAATGCAGCTCGTAAAGCTTCACAACGGCTTCTTTCGCAGGCAGGACCCAGAAATCCACAGAGTTTCCACATGCCTCTATTGTGTGCCTCCCAAGTCCCAACCCTGAGAGGTTGGGGGAGTTTAGCGGTTTTCCGTCCAGGTAAGTCTCGCAATCCTCAGGGATATCCAGGTGAATCTCCTCCGATGGAATGAAAACGCATCTTGAAAGGAAAAAACCGTTGCTGGGCTTATCATTCCCCGTAGGAGATTTTGGAGACAAATCTTGATTGAGAACAGGTTGTTTTCTCAACAACATGAATACAAGGCCCAGGATAATGACCGAAGAAGAAATCAGAGCGAGCTTTTCGCCTCTCACTTCAAGGCCAAACGAGAGAAGGTTGTTAAAGCCATCTCCAACTCGAATCTTCTTGTCTGAAGGAAGGTAGAATTTGTCGCCGGGGTAGGAGATGTCAGCGGATCTAAGCGTTTGGTTTATCTTTAGAGTGAACCTTCCATCTGAGAGATTCAGCGGAATAGTTAATGTTCCATTTTCAGTGTCCAATCTGAGCGTCACACTACCATTGATGGGGAGTTCCCTGTAGTGGACAAACCCTCGGATTACAGTCCCAGTGGGGGAGGATGTGAGGTTAGCATCGATCTCGGGAAGCCTCTTTATGATGAGTTCTGGGTCACTATTGCCTGGATAAATGTCCTTCCCTGTGTAGTGAGCTACCACCTCATAGGACCCAGCGGGCACACCTGATGGAATTTGACATTTTACATTGAACTTTCCGTTTTCAACTTTTCCAGTTCCAACAATGACTCCCTTCTCTCTCTTTGTTCGATTTACGGTAACCGTTACCGTCCCATTGCGTATGGGGGTTCCGTTGGAGTATTCCACAGTTCCGGAGACCTTCATCTCAAGCTCTCCGTTTCCCTTCAGGAGAGAGGGCATTGAGGTTATTCTAACAACCGCCCGAGGAAGGACGTGCACCCACATCAAAAGGACGTTGACTCTATTGTCCCATCTCAATGAAAAAAACAGCGGGTAATAACCTGGGGGAGCGTTCTCGGAGACATGGAACGCCAGGGTTACATTGAATGGAAGCTTGGATACATTGATGATGTGGAAATACTTAGAGCTCCTAAGGGTCACGTTCCCACTGTAGAGGGGGGTCAATGACAGTGAAAAGTTCCCTCCCACGGGGACAGTTATTAGGGGCCTGTCGACTTTGAGGTATCCTTCTCCGTTGACCCCACTTGGGATGCCCTCCCCCCTGATGGGGATGTAGTAAGTACCCCGATACCTCACATACATCTTCCAGGAGAGATCATTGGGGAGTGGAACCCCTTTCGCCGGGGCATCTGTGCAAACAAGCATTGGATTATTCGGAAGTATTGCCACCGGACAGGAGATACTGAAGTTGACCTCCTTGAAAACAAATCTTGAGCTGATGGGAATATCTCCTTTCGTCAAAGGGGGACTCTCACTATGCCTGAGGCGACTGGGTGCTTTGTGCGCTTCGCTTTTGGGAGGGGACTTTAGATGGACGAGCCCTCCGCTAGGTATCATCGCGTAGCTCAGGGACAGCACCATAAGGGCAGAAAGCAGAAACACAAGGAGAGATACCCTTCTCCGATCCATCAGCCCTCACTCCCTTTAGGAACCTTCGTTATCTCAAGGGCCCTTTTGGCAATCATCTCCCCGGTTACACCCTCAAACGAGTGTTCAGCTTTCACCACAATCCTGTGCGAGAGGGCATCGAGTGCAAATCTCTTTACGTCATCCGGGATAACAAAGTCCCTTCCCTCCATGGCGGCGTTTGCTTTGGCGACCTTCATAAGGGCAAGTGCTCCCCTGGGGCTCGGTCCGGCCTCAACCCTCTTGTCAGCTCTGGCGTTCCTGACCAGCTCAGATATATACAGGAGGATTGAATCATCAACATAAATGGTTCCCTCCACAGTGGCCTGCATTTTCAGGAACGTCTCCCTATCGACGACAGGTTTAATGTCCCCAGTCGGATCGTCTTTTCCCCAACCAATGCGTGCCTTTAAGATTAAAACTTCATCCTCAACGGACTTGGGATAGCCGACGCTCATTCTGAGGGCAAAGCGGTCGAGCTGAGCCTCTGGGAGGGGATAAGTACCCTCGTACTCTATCGGGTTCTGCGTGGCCATTACAAAGAAGGGCCTCTCAAGGACGAGGGTCTCACCCTCAATAGTCACCTGTCTCTCTTCCATGGCCTCAAGAAGGGCCGCCTGAGTCTTCGGCGGAGCGCGGTTTATCTCGTCCGCCAAGAGGACGTTCGTGAAGATCGGCCCCTTAACGAGCTCGAACTTTCCGAGGTTCTGGCGCTAGACCTTCGTCCCAGTTATATCCGCCGGAAGAAGATCCGGAGTAAACTGAACACGACCATAGCTAAGACCTAAAACCCTCGAAAAGGCTTTGGCCAAGAGCGTCTTCCCAAGGCCAGGGTGATCCTCAAAGAGAACGTTGCCATTAACAAGGGCCGCGGCGAGTGTCTTTTTGACCACATCACGGTTCCCGATATAAACTTTGGAGATGGCATCAGCCACACGATTGGATAGAGTTGCTATGTCTTCAACATCCATCCCCATCACCAGTTACGATTTGAAATTGTCCGAGTGTAGTCCCAGAAGAAGTTTTAAAGTTTTGCGGTACACATTTATCGGGGGATTGAACATGGAGTTTGAAGCCCTTAAACTGGTTCCAGTCGGCTACGTGAGAAAGGACGAAGAACTCCACGAAACGTTCATTGAAATCTTCCCGGAGTTCAGGGAGGCCATGGACGGCCTACATGAGGGGGATTGGGTAAAGCTCGTCCTCTGGTTCCACGAGAGTGACACCCCAGCTAGGAGAAAGGTTCTCAAGGTCCACCCCTACGGCAACCCAGAGAACCCGTTAACCGGGGTCTTCGCGACGCGTTCCCCCTACAGACCAAACCCGATAGCCCTCTACACCGTTCGGATACATGGGATAAAAGGCAACAGGCTCTACATAGACTGGATTGATGCCATTGATGGAACCCCAGTGATAGACATCAAGATATTCGTTGAGCGCTACGACTGTCCCAAGGAAGTTCCAATAGAGGAGAAAGAGGCCCACATAAGGAGGGGCAGGATGATAGGCGAAGTCAACGTCATACCAAGGAAAGGTGAGCACTTGGACGAGCTTAAGGAGATCTCCCCCGAGGAGTACGACGCCCTCATCCTTGAAATTGGCCCAAAGACCACGACGCTGACTGCCAAAGAGCTGAAAGATTTAATAAGGGCCCTGAAGAGGTCTATGAGAGCCTCCCTGTTGAGATCAGGGACAAGCTCGGTGAGCTGGAATGTTGAGGGGAGTTATCTTCGACGTTGATGAGACCCTCGTTTATTACGAGGGCTACGACCCGAAGAGGTGGTTCGAGGAGTGGGTAAGACCGGAGCTTGAGAGACACGGCATAAGCCTGGACTACGGGCTCTACTCCAAAACCGCCCGCCTGGAGCTTCCAAGGACTTACGTGAGAAAAGTCGGAATAAACCCGGTGGAGCTGTGGAAAATCATTGACGCGGTGAACAATAGGTACAGAAAGAAGATGCTCGCCGAAGGGAAGATAAAGGCCTTTCCAGACGTTTCAGCGCTCGGAGAGCTCAAAAAGCTGAACCTGAAGCTCGCGGCAGTGAGCAACGCTTCCCTTGAGAACACCCTTCTCGTTCTGAGGGCTTTTGAGCTCGATAAGTACTTCGATATTATCCTCGGGAAGGACTACTCGAATCTGGACGGCGTGAAGCCCAGCCCCTATTTAATCCAGAAGGCCCTTGAAAGGCTCAATCTTCGACCGGATGAGGCTCTCGTTGTGGGAGACAGCTCAAACGATATCATAGCTGCCCACGGGGCGGGGGTAAAGGCCGTAAACGTGCTCAGGTTTGGAAAGGCGGATGGAGCGGACTACTACGTGAAGACCCTGCGGGAGCTTGTGGAACTTGTCAAGAGCCTTATCTGATATTTTAATGTCCACCTTAACGTCTCAGTTTTTCTCTCAAATAACCCTTAAAAACTTCAAAGTTCTTTACTAACCATAGGAGTGGTTAACATGGAGGAGTCTACATTTAGGTGTGAGCGCTGTGGGGCACCGCTTGAGGTTTCTCCCGAGACGATAATAGCGGTCTGTCCCTACTGCGGCTTTCCGAACCACATAAGCGGCAACATAAAGACGGAGAACATCCATATAATCCCCTCCCTAGACAAGAACGCGATAGCTCAATCATTCTGGAAGAGGGTCGAGAAGGACTTCGATCTGAGGAGGATAAAGGACGATATCGAGATAGTCGATATCGAGGGACACTACGCTCCCTACTGGGCGGGAAAAGTGCACGTCGAGGGGACGGTGAAGTACATGAAGCGCGAGGAGGAGTGCCACACCGATTCAAAGGGCAACACCCACTGCCACACCGTTGAGAGGCACTACACGGAGGGGGTGAACGAGAACCTATCGCTCCTCGGCTCGGCGAGAAGGCAGATCAAGAGCCTCGGCGTTGAGGATACGATAAAGCACTTCTCGAAGAGCAGGCCGGAGGAGACCAAACTCCTCAACCTCGATGAGGAGAGATGGGGCAAAATCAAGCTCGAAATCCTCAACACGGAGATGGACGAACTGCACGCGAAGCTCATGATGAGGGAAGACGCTGTGGACGTGATAAGGAACCGCTTTCTGGCGAAATCCGACAGGATAGAGCGCTTTGACATACACGCCTCGGAACCGGAGGATGTCAGGCTCCTCCTCCTTCCGATGTGGGTGGTCTACTACAAGTACGGGAACTCAATATTCCAGACGGTCTTCGCGGGCTGGGACGGCAAGGCAGTCGCTTCGACAGAACCAATGAACCTCTTCAGGAGGGCGGAGTACCTGGCCGGGACAGGAGTTGGGGCATTGATAGCTGCCTTCGGCGGGGCTTTTATTTCAGTGTCGCCCATCTTTGGGATACTTGCGATGGTGGGCGGAGCTGCCCTCGGCTGGGTCGCAGGAGGTAAGGCCCTCAAAGGGCAGAGGGTCGAGAGGGAAGGCTCCCTGGGGGTGATCTGATGGAGGTAACATGCCCTGTCTGCTCAGCTACTTTCAAGGTTCCCAACACTGTCACGGTCGCGACCTGCCCCTACTGCGGCGCTACTTTCAAGGTCGGGAGTGGCGAGAAAGTTGGGGAGCACTTCTTCTTCCCGCCGATGAGGGAAGACCCCGCTGGGAAGCTCCTCAAGTTCCTCTCAAGGCAGTACGGTGCCCCAGCCGACATAGTGGACGTGAGAGTAACGAAGAAAGAGCTCCACTGGGTTCCGGTTTACTTCTTCTACCTCCACGGGAAGGACAAGTACAAGGAGACCGTTGAAGAAGTCCGCTTCCTCGGAATTCCAGCCGGTTCGCCCTTTAAGACCCTCCTGATGAACTACCCGTTCCCAGTCAGGGGCAAGAGGTTCTTTGACGAGGCCATAGTGAAGAAGGGGAAGTACTACGAGCCGGAGATGCCGAGGGAGGGGGCGGAGGAGATAGCGCGCTCCCACATAACTACGGCTTTACAGCAGGAGGCAAGGGAGGAAAGTGCCAGAACAGGTGAATTTGAGCTCGAAGTTGTCTTTCAGGGTCTTGTACACTACCCCGTCTGGGAGGTCCACTACGAATACAACGGGGGGAACTTCATCAACTTCGTCGATGGAACCGATGGAAGGGTGATAAGGGCTGAGTATCCTCTAATGAGCGAGGCGAGGAAGAGGGCGACGCTCCTCGGCATCGGGCTGATAGGTGTAGGAGCTGTGCTTGGACTGATAGCCTCCGCCTACGCCGGAACAGTTTGGGGACTCATCGGCGGCCTCGTCGGTGGAGGGGCCGGAGCCGCAGGGGTCTTCTCAAAAGGTTCGGTCGGCAAGAGGGTTGTTAGTGAGGTTATGGGGATAAAGAAGGGCAACACTTACTTCATGCCCGTTTGAGGTGATATTATGGGGAAGGAAACTTCGATATGGGAAAAGCTTGAGCTCGTCGTTCCCGGCTTCCACGGCTACAAAAAGAAGGAGCTGATGAGGGAGGACGACAGGCTCGTGAGGGCGAAGGCCGCTGAGATACTCGCAGGGGCGAGGAGGGAGCTTGAAAGGGCACTCCAGAGGTGCGCAATGGTAAACTGCAACATGCTCATGGGGATAGAGGACATGAGGAAGAGGCTCGTTATGCTCGAGGGGAAGATCAAGCACGCTGAAGCTGGCTACGCTGGCTACTTTGACCGGGTGAAGATAAAGGAGAAGGAGCTTGAGAAGCTCATCGAGTACGACGCGAAGATGATAGAGCTGGCCGAGGGGATCAGGGAGAAGGCAGGGGCAATCTCCGGAGCCGTCGCCGATCCTTCGAGGCTCGGAGGGGAGGTCTTCGCCCTCGACGAGGTGCTGAGGAACCTTGAGGAAGTCCTCGAAGGAAGGAGCGCAATACTGAGAGGTGAGTGATATGGTGCAGGTTATTGAGTGGGTCAATCCAGGGGAGGACGAGATAATCTGGAGGTACCCGAACGAGGTCATAAAGTGGGGCGCCCAGCTCATAGTTCACGAGTACGAGGTAGCGGTCTTCATGCGCGACGGCAAAGTCTACGACGTCTTTGGGCCGGGCAGGCACACGCTGACAACCCAGAACCTCCCACTTCTCTACAAGCTCGTTGGCGGGAGCAACAGTCCGTTTAAAGCGACGGTGATCTTCGTCAGCATGAAGGAGTTCCAGGGAAGGTACGGAGGCGAGACACAGACGAGGGAGCTCGCTCCCATAAAATACTATGGCGTCTACTGGTTCAAAGCGGCTGACCCCGTTCAGTTCATGACCGAGGTCGTAGGCGGCCAGAGCCTCTACGACACGAGCGACGTCACCAAGTTCATCCGCGCCTACTTCAATGAGGGAATGATGAAGCACCTCAGCTCCTACTCTATCGTCGACCTCTTCCAGAACCTCGACATGGTAAGCACGCAGGTCAAGGTCAAGCTCATGGAGGACTTCAGGAGGCTGGGCCTCGAGCTCGTCGATGTAAAGATAGAGGGAGTGAACACGACTGACGAGTGGCGCCAGAGGCTCTTCTGGATAATGCAGACGGGCAATGCTCAAACCGTCATGCAGATGGATACTGCCAAACAGGTGGCGGCTGAGCTCGGAAAGAGCGGAAGCGCCTCTGTCGGTACTGGAATGGTT
The DNA here is from genome assembly GCF_012027595.1 of Thermococcus sp. Bubb.Bath. Lineage (NCBI taxonomy): Archaea > Methanobacteriati > Methanobacteriota > Thermococci > Thermococcales > Thermococcaceae > Thermococcus > Thermococcus sp. Bubb.Bath. The sequence continues at coordinate 804,994 of NZ_SNUR01000001.1, forward strand.
CTCATCCCACAGTTGATGCAGCCTCCTGCCCAGCCCGCTCAGCCATACGCGGGTGGTGGTGTTCCTCCGGCAGGTTACGGTGGGTCACCAGCGGCGCAGGGGACCCAGCCTGCTCAGACACAGCAGCAAGCCCAACCCCAAGCCCAGCAACAGGAGATATGCCCCTACTGCGGCAAGCCCATTCCACCGGGAGCGAAGTTCTGCCCCTACTGCGGTCACGAGATAAAGCGCTGTCCGAACGGCCACATAGTTCCTGAAGGGGCGAAGTTCTGCCCGGTCTGCGGGGCAAAGATAGAGTAACGTCCCAGCTTCTCCTCATTTTCCAATTCTCGCGATTGCTTTCATGTTCCTTTTCAGGGGCTTCTAAGAAAAAGTAATTTGGGGACAAGAAAACAGACAATGAAAACGGAGAAGTCAGAAAGAGGCCTCAAGACGTTGGAGGAGTATCTTGATGTCGGTCTTGAAGGGCTCACCCTCCGTCGCCGCCTTCTCCTCAAGCTTCTCCATGAGAGATTCAACGTCGGGGCATTCTCCGAGGAGAGACTCGACGAGTTTCCGGAGTTCATCGTAGTACTCCACGTAGGGCCTAACATCGAAAAGAGCGTCCTCAATGAGTCTCTTTATGTCCTCCATCATCACCACCTCCACGTGTTCTTAAGGGCATAGTACCACCTCTTGCTCTCGTCCTCGGCCTTCCCAAGAATGAGGAGGTAGCGGAGTATGGCCACGTTGACGAAGAGCAGGAGGATGAGGATGATGTTGTATGCCGGAATTGTACTGCTGAGGAAGGCGAAGTAATCCCAGAGGAAGTGGAGGAACATGGCTGTGACAAGGAAGCTGCCAGCGGAGTCCGCCTTGCCCTCGGAGGTTAGACCGTAACCAACGCCGACTATGGCGCTCCACGTGCCGTGGGCGAACGGGGTCAGAAAAGCCCTCATTATGGTAACGTTCACACCGTAGCCCAGCCCGTAGAGGAAGTTCTCGGTGGCGGCAAAGCCGAGGCCGGCTGCGACGCCGTAGACGACGCCATCCATTATGCCATCCATCTGCCCGGCGTGGTAGGGGAAGAGAATCGCGAGGGCCTTTGAGGGTTCCTCCACCACTCCAGCAACGAGGGCCATGTAGAAAATTGTTCCCGGGAGGAAGTAGTGAACCGAGCCCCAGCGCGGGGTCAGAAGCCACTCAAGGATGAAAGCGACGCCCACGGATAGTGTGGCCCCGAGAAGGAACGTCGCTATGACGTAGCGCTTGGGCTCGGGCTCAAGGCGATCCTCATGATAGAAGTACCAGAGCAGGATGAGCGCGGGCGTGTAAGCGAAGAAGATAAGCGATGTTAGCACGTCCATGGTACCACCTAGGAATGTTATTCGGCGTTCTTTTTAATCCTTTGGGGGCTTTGGCCTCCCCACCTTAAGGGCGATGATCTCAAGGAAAAGAACGTAAAGTATATTTAATCCAAACGCGGATTATTTTAACTGGTGGTGAGATGGAGAGAAAAGTAGCTACCATTGCGCTCGCGTTTTTCATCGCCGTGGCCTTCGTGGGGGTGTTTATGGGGAACATCCTTGAGAGGGCTAGTCCCGCCCCTCCCCGGCTTGAGAACATCACGTTCGTCAGCGGCCTCTCAAAGGAGCCGGAGGTAAACGGGACGTACTATGTGGAGGGCCCCATACTGAGTGACTGTGCAGTTGCTTTCACGTATCAGACCAACGAACTCGGCCAGGTGGATGTCTACGAACTGGACTCAAAGGCGTACCAGTACCTCACCAGAAAAAACGTCCCACCAAACTGCAGTGGGGGCATGGAAACCGGAACCCTGAAGCTCCAATTCAACCAGAAAATGGAGATGCTCTCCGTGTCGATATGGATTGGAACAACCTCGGAGGACAAGGGGGACGTCTACTTCAAGCTCCTGGGGACATGGCAGTTCACAAACAACGCCTCCATGGTATTCATCCAGCCCTCCCCCGAGAAGGACTACAAGCTGATTTCCCTCACAGAGCTAGAAAAAATGGCAAACCACACAGGAATCTTTCGGATTCACAGACCATAACCCTTAAAAACTGACCCCCGAACCCGATGCGAGTGGCGGGGCAGACCCGCGGGATGTTCCCGGAAGGGAGAACCACAAACGAGGAAGGTGAGCAGGATGAGCATGTACAAGTACATTAGAGAAGCCTGGAAAAGCCCAAAGAAGAGCTACGTTGGCGAACTTATAAAGAGGAGACTGGTCCAGTGGAGAAGGGACCCGGTTGTAGTGCGCGCTGAGAGGCCGACGAGGCTCGATCGCGCCCGCTCACTCGGCTACCAGGCCAAGCAGGGCTACGTCATAGCCCGCGTCCGCGTTAGGAAGGGCGGAAGAAAGAGGCCCAGGTGGAAAGGCGGAAGAAAGCCGAGCAAGATGGGTCAGGTCAAGTACTCCCCGAAGAAGAGCCTCCAGTGGATAGCCGAGGAGAAGGCGGCCAGGAAGTACCCGAACCTCGAGGTTCTCAACTCCTACTGGGTCGGCGAGGACGGTATGTACAAGTGGTTTGAGGTCATTCTCGTTGACCCGCACCACCCGGCCATAAAGAACGACCCGAAGATAGCCTGGATAGCCGGAAAGGCCCACAAGGGTAGGGTCTTCCGTGGACTGACCAGCGCTGGAAAGAGGAGCAGGGGACTGCTCAACAAGGGTAAGGGTGCCGAGAAGGTCAGGCCCAGCATAAGGGCCAACAATGGGAAAACCAAGTGAATTCCCTTCCTTTTCAATTCTCCGCTTTTCTATCCAAGATTAACAGCCATCACAAGGAGGAGCAGCATCAGTATTATTACCAGAATATCGTTTCTCCCGAGCTTCATTTTAGATATTTGGGTAGGTCTCGTATCTAAGGAGAATCCCCTGCTCTGAAGGGCTATTGATAGCCTCTGCGAACGCACCAGCCCCCAAACGAACAAGGGCACTACCAGTGTCCGTGAGTTCCAGAGTCGGGTTACGAAGTTGCCTCTATCAAGGCTTGCCCCCCTCGATATCTGGGAGGTTTTAACCTCGCGAAGAACCCTACTGCCCTCCTGGACGTTCTTCAGCAACAGGAAAATTGAAACCACCAGCCAGTGGGGAAGATTCAGGCCCATGAGGGCGTCCCTGAGTTCACCGGTGTCGGTGGTCTCCATTAACATCCAGAAAGGCAGAAAAAGGAGAAAGAACCTCAAAAAATAAACCAGCGCATTCAAAAGACCTTCGTAGCTTAGACCCTCCGCGAAGAGCCCCACCGCTCCCGCCATCATTAGAAGAAAAATTATTGACCGAAGAGCCCTCCGATAGCCAGCCAAGCCAACATCGCCAAGTAGAGAAGCGAAAATAAGGACACCGGGCATGAGGAGCAGTCCCCTAACCCCTAGAAGAGGGGTGGCAGCGGATACAGCTAAGGCACAGACCAGCTTCGTGGCGGGATGGAGATTACTTGGGAACCCGTTCATCCTCCCCATCACCAATGAGATTTATCAGCTCCTCCACGGTTCTCACAGGACTAACTCCAAACCATCTGGAGAGCCTTACGATTTCAGGGGTCCGGAGACCGTACTTTTCAAGCTTCAAGTTTAGAAAATCCTCCACGTTTCCATCAAAGGCCACCCTCCCCACATCCATGAGAACAACCTTTTCCGCGAGCCTCATGACAAGCTCCATATCATGGGTTAAGATGACAACTCCCTTACCCTCCCTCGCAACCTCTTGGAGGGTTTTGACCACATCGAGTTTGCCCCACCAATCAAGGCCCGCCATGGGTTCGTCCATCACGATGTATTCGGGCTCCATGGCAAGGATTGAGGCTATCGCCAGCCTTTTCTGCTCCCCACCACTTAAGGAGAGTGGGTTCCTCTCCTCATAGCCTTCAAGCCCAACGGAGGCAAGGGCCCGTTTTCCCCTTCTCTGAACTTCCTCTTTAGGCAGTCCGAGGTTTGATGGCCCAAAGACAACCTCCCGGAACACGGTATCCTCAAAGAACATCCTCTCAGGGTTTTGAAAGACGTACCCGACGATTTGGCTCAGCTTAGACACGGGCGTATTCCTGGTATCAACTCCATCGACGAGGACCTTTCCGCTACTCGGTTTAAGAATTCCATTCATATGGAGAGCAAGGGTGGTTTTTCCACTCCCGTTGGGCCCCACAATCGCCATTACACCCTTTCCAATCTTGAGGGACACATCGCGGAGAGCAACAGTTCCGTTGGGATAACGGTAACAGACATCAATAAACTCAATCACCCTCTCACCGCCCAGGAAAGCTCTGATAGGAGTGTTCCAAAGAGTCCCTCAGTTACATCAAGAAGTCCAAGTTCCCGGCCGAGTTCGGCGGAGAGAGATATCCCACCCGGGGGAGCAGGATTGTTAACGTTGAGACCCACCCCAAGGATTGCAAAGTTAACGGCCTCAAGCTCCCCGTAGGCTTCGGTGAGGATTCCTCCAATCTTTTTATTATTCACAAAGACACCGCTCCCGGAGGCCTTTGCTTCGATTCCAAGTGTTCCAAGGAACCCAACTATAGCCCTCGTGGAAGACTCCTCAACCTTCCACAGTTCATCCATTGGTATCTCAGGTCGAAGTATCAGCGAGAAGTAGAGACCACCTGGAGGGGAGTGCCAGCTCCTTCCCCTCCGCCCCTTTCCGCTCCTCTGCTCGCCTGCTATCACGAAGAGACCAGAAGGGACCCCTTTCTCCGCCAGTTTTCTTGCCTCGTCCATTGTGGATTTAGTAACGCGGTAATAGAGCGCCTCAACCTCAAGTTCCCACGGATAAGGAATGCGGGGGTCGTGAACGAGCTTGTAGCCTGAGGGTGTAGAAGATATCCCGTATTCGAGCCTTTTGAGCTCCTCGATGTGCTTCCACACGGCGGTTCTCGATACTCCGAGCTCTTCCCCAAGGGTCTCCCCACTGACAATTTCCCTTTCACGGAGAAGACTGAGTATCCTCCTCTTTGCTGGACTGTCCTTCAGGGGCCTCATGAAACTCGTTAACCTAAAACATTTTAAAAGTTAACGTCATCCGATTTCAGGTGGGAGGTTTGGGATTGAATATAGACGTGGATGACATAAGCTACGCCTCGGTTTTTGGGGCGTTAACGGCGATAGGAGCATGGATAAGCGTCCCGATAGGACAGGTGCCGATTACACTACAGATCCTTTTCATAGTTCTCAGCGGATTCCTCCTCGGTGTTAAGAGGGGGTTCTTGAGCCAGGTCGTCTACCTCTCCGCGGGAGCCCTCGGTCTCCCGGTCTTCGCCAAATTCACCGGCGGAATATCCGCATTCTACGGGCCAACTGGAGGTTACCTCATAGCTTTTCCGATAGCTGCTGCCGTTGCTGGACTTTCAGTGGGTAAAAAACGACTCTCTGCCTACTTAATAACGGGCTTTCTCGCGATTGGTGCAGTGTATCTCCTGGGGTGGGGGAGGCTCGTTCTCCTCCTCAACAGCCCGGAAAAGGCGCTGGAGGTGGGGGTGATACCTTTCCTCCCTATTGACACCATCAAAGTTATCGTGGCGGCGTTAATAGCGATGAGGATGAGGAAGACTACAATCCCCTTCTAAGGTTCTCCTCAGCGAACCTCAGGTCGAGGGAGTTCCTAACCCGCAGGAAGCTGAGCGCAACCTTCGGGTTCCTGGCGGAGAGGGGCTCTATATCCACGGGCTCGTAGTCCATGTAATCACCGATGCAGGAAAGCCTCTTCTCCCCCTCTGCCATACACGTTTCCAGGGTATCGGAGAGTGCATCCACGTCATAGAAGGCATGGGTGACTTCGAGACTGCCGTCCGCCCAGCGCGGTATCAACGCATCGGGGCCGTTCTCCGGGTAGAGGGTGGAGAGGTAGTCCACCAAGAAGGGCATTATCAGTGGCATCCTGCCGTTGGCCAGAAAGATACCCCCCGCGGGGGGGAGGACACGTAAAAGGACCTCCACGTCGTTCTTTGACCTTACACCAACAGGAGAGCGGACGTGGAGGGAGTACTTCTTCACCTGCCCTACCGGAACCACCGTCAGGGCATCATCTATCCTCTTGGCTCGGAGGAGCCTCTCCTCGACGATCTTGACCATTGGAACGTCATTGACAGGAGTGAGGGGGTGTATGAACCTGCCGGGAAACGCGAGCACAACCGCCAGCATGAACTCCCCTCCGGGCGATGGTTTTTAAAAGGCTCGGTTGAACGAGTGTGGGGATAAAAATGAGGGCTCACCACGTGAGGATAACCACCTTCATCCAGGCGACCGAGGACGAGGATAAGGTTCTCGACGCCATAGCCACGTTCATACCGGATGAGATCGATGAAGATGACATATACCTCGATGTCAACGAGACAAAGGGATACTTCGGGAACCCCATAAAGGTCGTCAACGCTGAGATAAAGAGGAGCCGGGCCGTTAGAGTGTTTTTGGAGAACCTCAAGGAACTCCTGAGCGATGAGGACAGGAACTACATCCTAGAGCACCTCGACGAGAAGGTTGATGAGGAGGGGACGCTCTACCTCCGATTCAACAAGCAGAAAGCATATCTCAGCGAAGTGAAGCTCGATGAGGGGGCAGACGTTGTACAGATAAGGATAAAGGTCAAGGCTTTTCCGATGAAAAAGGAGGCCGTTGTGGAGGACGTTAGGGAGTGGCTGGAGGAATGACGGTCGAGGAAACGGAGGAACTCCACTTCTCACGGGCTAAGTACGTGGAGATGGATGTTAGGAGCCCTGAGGCATACGAAACTGCAATGGAGTGGTTCGACGAGGTCGTCTTCTCAAAGAAGCTGGTCCTCCGCGAGGAACCTGAGTGGGGGCCACTCAAGGAAGAACTGCGGGAACTGCGGAGGGAGTACAAGCGCGTGGCAATCCTCCTCGTTACTAAAAAGCCCAGCCTTGTTCGCGATGTTAGGAAGAGGTTCCCAAGCTTCCCTCTCTACGTCCAGGGAGGAGACCTGCGGGTGAACAGGGTGGCTATCGAGAACGGGGCCGACGCAGTTATCAGCCCCTGGCTTGGGAGGAAAGACCCAGGCATCGACCACGTGCTGGCCAGGATGGCCGCCAGAAAGGACGTGGCGATAGGTTTTTCCCTGTCCCCACTCTTACATGCGACGCCTTACGATGGGGCCCAGATTCTACGCTTTATGAGCAAAACGTGGGAGCTCGTTAGAAAGTACTCAACGCCGAGGTTCCTGACCAGCTCCGCGGAGAAAAAGTGGGACGTCAGGAGTCCAAGAGATTTGATGAGTCTCGGGATAAACATCGGGATGGATACCCCCCAGGCGAAGGCGAGCCTGGACTTTTACCCAAGGAAAATCATTGGAAAGTACACTTCCTAACTCTTAATCCTTTATTCATTAATTGGATTTGGATTGTTAGTAGCTCCAAAGGAATAAGGCAAAGGCAATTCAAGCGGCCTCAACCTGATCGTAGACTGATTTCCCCTCAAGATGGCGCATGATGATATCGTAGACGAACTCCCTCATCTCCGTGCTCATGCGATCGTAGAGTATCTCGGGCCCTTTAAGGCTGCTCTTCTCAACGGCTGATGCCAGCGCCCGGACCTCCGGCATAACTGCTCTCAGGAGGGCCTCCACGAGCTCGGGGTATTCTTCCTCGTCGAGCTCTTCTTCGCCCTCAAAACCAAGGTAAACAATCACCGAGCCCATTTGAACGGACAAGAGTATCTCATCCTCAGTAACGTCGAAGAGGGAGAAGTTGTAGCCTGCCCTGTTCCCATGGGCCACCATGACTCCCGTTAACTGAAGAGGAAAGCGACCATCTTCTCCTTCCTCTGTGCTGAACTTTGAGAGCAACTCAAGTACGGCAGTTCTAATGCCCTCGATGATTCTCACCCAACCGCTCATAGGTGGCTAAGTTAAAAGGGTTTCCGAGGACTAAGAGGTATGGTAGTTTTCTAAAAACTATAGGAGATTAATTTCGGCCGAAAGGCTCATAAAGAGGTCTGTGGTGGGATTAATAGGGGATAGAATGAAACCGATACCGTTCCTGGCAGCGTTGCTGGTGCTCGTGGCAATGACGATGCCGTGGTTCACAGCAGATAACACCCAGGGGATGGGCGTCCTTTCAGCATCGAAACAGGATAACGGAGAACTCAGCCTCTGGAGCATCGCGGAAAAGGTTTACTCCAACCCGCTGGCCATTAAGGAGAGTGCTGTAAAGACCCTTCAGGTAGAGTCAGTCTCATCCGTTGAATCCATACTTCCAATAATAGGTATTCCCCTGGTAATCCTGGGGGCAGTTGTAGGACTGTTCAAGGGTAGAATTGGTCACGGAGTAGGACTGCTTGGGATGGTGCTCCTCACGCTGCCCATGGTGTACTCCCCAGGGGCTGGAATACGGGGCAGCCTCACCGTAGGGGTGGGTTACGTACTGGCATGGGTGGGGTTCTCAATAGGCCTCATCTCAGCCTTGGCTTCAAAGTGAAAAATAGATTGGGGGCCCCTTCCACCAGAAGGGGGCCTTCAAAAGAAAAAATTGACCTCCATTTTTCTCTAGTCTTCAACAACGTATATCGGCACCTTTCCGCGCGGTATGCCATACTTCTTGCCGTACCACTCGCTGAGGATGTACCATGCTGCCACGAGGAGGACTATGCCTATAAGCAGCAGGATTAGCCAGCTCCGGACTCCCACAGCGAACAGGAGGTACAGGATTACCCCAACGGAAGCCGCAGTCACGGCGTAAGGCACCTGGGTCGTCACGTGGTCTATGTGGTCTGAACCGCTGAACATGGAGCTCATTATCGTTGTATCGCTTATCGGAGAGCAGTGGTCTCCGAAGATACCTCCAGCGAAGACGGCACCGATGCTGGCGAAGACATCAGGCCCCACCCTTCCGGTGACCCCGTAGGCGAGGGGGATGGCTATCGGGAGCATGATGCTGAAGGTTCCCCAGCTGGTTCCAGTGGTAAAGGATATGAACATTGCTATCAGAAAGACTATCAGGGGTATCCAGTTTCCGCTGACACCTGCGCTCTTAGCCAGGTTCACCACGTACGGAGCAGTTCCAACCGCGTCGGTGGCGCTCTTGATGCTCCACGCGAGGAGGAGTATCGTGTTCGCTATGATCATCTGCTTCATTCCCCTTACTAGTGCGTCTTCTGCCTCTTCAATCGTCATCTTCTTCATCGCAAGTACAAGCGTGAAGGCAACCACGACCATGGCGAAGCTTCCCCACAGGAGGGACAGCGCTGAGTCGGAGTTTCCAAGAACCTCCATGAGACCCCCTTTGGCGTAGGCCTCGCTTCCCCCGCCGGTGTACCACATGCCGTAGAGGGTCACGAAGATCAGCGTCAGTATGGGCCAGATGAAGATGTGGACGCTCCCCTCTTCCTTCGGCATTCCGAGGTCGACTTCAGTCGTCATCAGCGGCTTCGCCCCGTCGCGGAGAACTTTTCCCGTTGTCCTCGCGCGGTACTCGGCGTGGAGCATCGGGCCGTAGTGCCTGTGGGTATAGGCCACGATGAACACCAGGATTATCGCAAGAATCGAGTAGAACCTGTAGGGAACGCTGTGCATCCAGGCGACGTAGGCGCCGTAGTCAACTTTGAGGTCCTTGAAGGCGTCCCCAATAAGACCGACCTCGTAACCTATCCACGTTGAGACAACGGCGAGGCCGGCTACCGGTGCCGCGGTGGAGTCGTCGATGTAAGCCAGCATCTCCCTTGAGACACGTGCCCTGTCCGTTATCGGCCTCATGGTGTTGCCTACGATGATCGTGTTGGTGTAGTCGTCAAAAAAGATGAGAACGCCCAGCAGCCAGCCCATAACCGCCGCGCCCCTGCTCGTCCTCACCCTGCTTGCCAGCGCCCGCCCGATGGCGTGAGCGCTTCCAGACTTGTAGATCAGCCCCACTCCTGCCCCAATCAGGAAGTCAAAGAGCAGGATCTTCACGTTCCAATCGTCTATGGCGTTTTTAACGATCCAGTCTATCGTCTGGGTTGTACCCGTTATTGGGTTTCCCCCTGCGACCATTACCCCACCGGTCCATACCCCTGCAAAGAGGGCCAGTATGACCCTCTTCGTCCATATCGCTAGTACAATCGCCACCAGGGGCGGTAGCAGGGATAGCACGCTAAAGTCCGTCATATTTTCACCTCCAAAGCGCTCTCTCCCAAGGTTGTTCTAGTATTTAAAAAATTTCCCAGAAAATTTTAGATATATTGACGAATTTTCCAAGAATCTTCGCCAATTGTCATGCCCATTTATATACCCGGTGAGCCTTACAGAGACGTCCAGGTACTGTATTGAAAATAAAATGACGACAGAGTGGGCAGAAAAATCAAAGAAAGCCAAAGGTCAAGGGTAGAACGCGTCCCCTCGACCCGTTAATCCAGAAGAGATTGAGATGGCCCCGCAACGGACTGAAAGTGTTTCTGCCTTCTAGAGGCCAGCTTTGGTCATCTAAGCCCATCCAGGATTGTTTTCAGCTTTACGAAATCTTTTCTCAGCTCTTCCCTAAGTGGCGGCTTGTAGAGGGCGGCTGCCGGATGGTACATTGGCATTATCGTGATTTTTCCGAAGAGCGTATGTGCCTCGAAGGTCTTTCCGTGGATTTTGCTTATTGGCTCGGGCTCAAAGCCGAACTTCCGGAGGATGTATCCCATCGAGTGTCTCCCTAGGGGTACGATGACCTTCGGCTGGATTATGTCTATCTGCCTGTCAAGGTAGGGAGAGCACGCCTTGATTTCCTCCTCCGTTGGGTCGCGGTTTTCAGGCGGGCGGCACTTGACGATGTTGGTGATGTAAACATCTTTCCTGCTCAGGCCGATTTCTGCCAAAAGTCCATCGAGAAGCTTCCCAGCCCTACCGACGAAGGGGAAGCCCTTCTGGTCTTCCCAGTATCCCGGCGCCTCACCCACGAGCATAGCCCTCGCGTCGTAGCTTCCGGCACCGGGGACGGCGTTCGTCCTAAGCTTTCCAAGAGGGCACTTCTGGCAGCTCCTGATTTTCTCCTCAAGCTCGTGCATCAGCTTCTCTTTCCTGGAATCCGCCATAGGAGACCCTCACGCAAGGGATTTCTGGTTTAAGTAAGCCCGCAGGAGCTCCACCCAGGCAGTGTAGTAGCCCTTCTCATACTCATCCCTAAACTCCTGGGAGATTATCTCCTCAAAGCGTTTCAAAAACTCTTCCGCCCTCTCTCTGTCGTTATTTGACACAACCTGAAAGAGAAACGAATCCGGGTCGTTATCCTGCAGGGTGCTCAGGAACCCGTTTATTGCCCTGGTGTAGCCCCTTCCCCATTCGTCGGAGCCCGCCATCTTCTGAAGCTTCTCAAGGTGCCCCTTTGCTTTACTGAAGTCCCTCCTCAGAAGGGCCCGCAGGAACATCTCCATCCTCATGTCTCTAGCCGACACTTCAACCACCTACCCGCTTTTGGACGGGCATCTTTTAATGATTTCCGCCACTTCCCATATCTGTCCCATACCTATGAAAGGAAATCTTCATATTTACGCAAAAGCTTTTATACCCAAAGATTAAACCCCCACCAGAGTTCAAGTTGGAGAGGTGAGGCCCGATGGCCGAGAGCATCGGTGAAATCCCCAGTGGTGAAAAAGAATTTTCAGAGTCCACTAAGCGGATTAGAGACATTGTAGAATTCCCAGAAATAAGCGAGGAAGAATTTCACGCGCTTCTTAAGAGTGCAAGCAGAGGATACGGGGAACCCCTTCCCCACAGGACATACTCCCTCTGTCCCGAGACGAGAAGGGTCGTCCCGGCCCTCGTCTGGGAGAAGGGTGGTAAGGTTTGGATAACCAAGAAGTGCCCCGAGGGCATGATAACCGACCTCTACTCTGAAGATGTTGAGATTTACAATATCCACCGCAAGTGGATATGGACGGAGAAAGAGATTTACAGTGCTAACGTTGAAAATACAGGTGTCAACTGCCCGTTCGACTGCGGCATGTGCTCAAGGCACCGCTCACACACTAATCTCCTTAACATAGTTCTAACCAACCGCTGCAACCTAGCGTGCTGGTACTGCTTCTTCTATGCCAAGGAGGGTCAGCCGATTTACGAGCCGACGCTCGAACAGATACGGATGATGCTCAGGAACGCCAAGAAGGAGAACCCAATTGGAGCCAACGCAGTCCAGTTCACAGGGGGGGAACCAACGCTCAGAGAAGACCTCATCGAGATCCTCAAAATGGCGAAGGAAGAAGGCTACGACCACGTCCAGCTCAACACTGACGGAATAAAGCTCGCCTTTGACCCAGAACTCGTCAAAAAGATCCGTGAGGTAGGCACCAACACCCTATACATGAGCTACGACGGAATGACCCCCCAGACCAACTGGAAGAACCACTGGGAGGTTCCACTTGTCTTTGAGAACGTCAGAAAGGCCGGCGGACCGGGGATAGTTCTCGTTCCGACGACGATAAGGAACGTCAACGACCACGAGCTTGGCGCTATCATCAACTTCGGCCTCAACCACCTCGACATCGTCAGAGGAGTTAACTTCCAGCCGATTTCCCAGGTCGGAAGGGTTCCAAAGAAGGAGCGCCAGAGGTTCAGGATAACAATCCCCGGAACAATCAAGAGAATCGAGGAGCAGACCAACGGTGCAATAGGCAGGTACGACTGGTATCCAATACCGATAGCCGGTCACATAGCGAGATTCTTTGAGGCCTTCACAGGCTCACGCTACTACATGACCAGCCACTTTGCCTGCGGTGCGGCAACTTACGTCTTCCTTGACAGGGAGAACAAGCGTGTTGTTCCAATAAGCAGATTCCTTGACGTTGAAGGCTTTGTAAATTTCCTGGAGGAGAAAGCCGAAGAAATCGAACAGTGGAAGACCATGGGCAAGCTCAAGAAGCTCAAGCTCGGTGCGGAGATATTCCTCAAATTCAAGAGCTTCTACGACGACAAGTACGCTCCAAAGGGCCTCAAGGTTCTCGACCTCATAAAGAACGCCTTCATGCACGGCAACTACGACGCCCTCGGCAAGTTCCACGAGAACGCCCTCTTCCTCGGCATGATGCACTTCATGGACGAGTACAACTACGACGTTGAGCGCGTGGAGCGCTGTGTCATCCACTACGCGATGCCCGACGGAAGGATCGTCCCGTTCTGTACCTTCAATGTCATTCCGGAGCTCTACAGGGACAAGGTTCAGGCTCAGTTCAGCTACACCTGGGAGGAATGGAAGGCCCTCCATCCGGACTGGGACTACAAGAAGGACAAGTACTTTAGGAACAAGGAGTTCGTTGAGAAGATGAAGAACAGCGAGCTCTATAGGAAGACCTACATCGACATTGAGGACTACTTCGGGCTGAACAAGGAGTGAGGTGGTGACGATGACGACCGAGAGGGTCTTTAACAAGAGGCTCACGAGGCTCGATCTCAAGTTTGGCGACATCAACTGGGAGAAGGCCACGATCAAGCAGTACGAGCTTGGGAAAGACGAAAGGGTGTGGAGGGTATTCCTCAACGGCTACGCCAAGAACGGCTTCGTCGTCTTTGATGAAGAGCTCCTTCCGAGGGAAGAACTCCTGAAGCCCCTCAAGGAACTCAAGCCGGAGATAGTGGCGGAAAAGACCCTGACCGTCCAGGAGCTCATTGAGGACAGCATGAGCTGGAACAGGATATTTGGAAAAGGAAAAACATAAATCAGCTGAGCTCTATCCTTACTTTTCCGTCTACCCTTTTTTCCAGCTCAAAGCTGACGATTCCTGAGAAAGTCCTCAGATCAACCACGTTTCTTCCAGCCTTCAGATCGAAGGTTTCTTCCTCCGCCTTATCCGGGAGAAGTGAGAGGTCGTACTCGTAAACCTTCAGCTTCACGTCGTCCTTCACGTAGAATACTGCCCTGGCACTCCTGTAGCCGTCAAGGGGGATGCCTCCGAAGATCTCTTTACCGGTCTTTCTGAGGAGACCCAGCGGAAGTGAAAAGCTCACCGCCGGCGCCCTCTCCTGTAGTATCTTCTCGTCGAGAACCACGATGTCCCTATTTCCCGTGTCAAAGGGTGTGGCCTCGGTCGCTCCGGTGTTTGGGGTTGTGTTCGTCGCTACAAGAATCTTTCCGTTCATCTTCTCGATGCTCGTTACCCTCGCTCCAAAGGCCCCAACTATCTTCACCATCGGCGGAGCAACGTAAACGAGGACACTTGACCCGACTACCGTGTTCGTGAAGTCCCAGTCTATTCCCGTCTCGGCCGAGTCCCTTCTGTAGGACGCGTCGTGATGGGCGTTAAATGCTGTTAAGATACCACCACCGACGTTTATCGCGTTAACACGGAGGGGCGCATAGAACGTCGGGAAGTCAAAGAGACGGTAGAAAGTTAATTCCTCACCCATGTAGGGGTTGCCCGCGAAGATTCCACCGCGCACGAAGGCGAGGGCCCTGTTGTATGCGGTCGCCATGGCTCCGAGCTCGGGCCTCTCATAGGGTTTTTCGTCCACACTCTCTCCGGGCTTGAAGGAGTCCCATTTCCCACTTATCAGGTCGAGCACCCTGAACTCCCTGACTCCGCCTGTGAAGTTGTTCCCTACTCCAAAGAAGGCAACGTCGTGGACGCGCGTCCCTTTGGGGGACGGTTCAGTTATGAGAGGATCGGCCTTTCCAGTCTTCCTGTTGAGAGAGTAGACGCCAAGGTTGGTGTGTCCGTCTTCTCTAGCGAGCAGGAGCCTGTCGCCGTAGGGGTCGTAGATTATATCGCTTATCTCTCCGGCCCAGTCGGTCTCGTGGTGTATCGAGTCCTTCCAAAGGAGTCTTACATTCCCTTCCTCCGTATCGTATGCATGGACGTGGGAGTACTTGTTGTTGAAGAGTATCCTCCTGTCTTCCCGATAAATCGCCGGAGCGTGCACCCAGCCCCCGAAGTAGATGAACTCGTCAACGGTCTCAACGGCGTTGTAGGTGTCGCCGCCGCTTGTGGGGGCGTTTCCAACGAGGGTAAAGTCATAGGTCTTTTCTTCATCGTTTGCCATGTCCATGAAGTGTGCCTCCGCCTCAAAAGCCAGGGTGAAGTAGAGGACACTATTGTGGTACCTCAAGCCAAAGATCCCGCCGCTGCCCCACTCGGGTCCGTACCTTCCAGGAAAGCTGTAGTTCCTGAGGAGCATAGTATCACCGGTGGTGATAGATTTAGCTGCTTATTGCCTTTTCGGAGAACTTCAATGGGGTGAGATGGGCTATCACAAAAACTAACGAGACGAGTGGAGGGGACAAGAGGGCTTTCAATTGCGTTAAACGGCGTCGTTACCGCCGTTGTGCTCCCTTACCCCATTAAAATCCTCTAAGATGCACTCGTTCACGCGAAGTCTACCATCCCTGTCCAGGAATAGTGTGAAGTCCCTCCTGGCTAATCTGTCCTCTATCGGGGCGTGCTCCACGAGAAACGCTATTATCTCCGCGGTGCTGTAAGGGACTTTTACCCCAAGCTCATCGGCCTTCTTAAAGAGTTTCTCCGGAACTGGGAATATGTCCTCGCCCTTTTTGACCTCAACGCTTATCTTTGAGTTTATCTGCTCCCAGAGGAGAAGGGTGTTCCTCGCCTTTTCTATTTTCTCCAGGGCCCTCCTTTCCAGAATGCTAACGTTAGCCCGGCTCGTTCCGAGAATCTCGGCTATCTCACTCTGCTTTAAACCCTCGGCCCTCAGCATCAGAATCCTAATTTGATGCTCGGTCAGAAAGCTCTTTCCCGACATTTTAAACACCTAAGTTTAACGATGTTGGAATTATTAAAAACCTTTTTGGGCAGTCGAAAAATTTATATTGGATTCTCCTTCTCTAAAACTGGTGCCCCGGTAGCCTAGCCTGGCGGGGCGGCGGACTTGTAATCCGCCGGTCGCGGGTTCAAATCCCGCCCGGGGCTCCACAGCAGCCCTTTGCTTTGCAAAGCGCCACTTTCACTATCGTTCAAGTGTCTTAACGGATGGCAGAAAGCTATGAAGTGTTTTAACTTGCCTGCTTTGAAAGTCAATGTCTCATTTACTCGCCCCATTTTTATGAGATTCTCGATTTAATTTGCAATTTTCAACGGGTTTACCCCTGTACAACGCCTCCGGGCGTTAAAAAAGAAAACCCTCACTCACCAGCGCATTCATTAGGAAAATCATGCCCGTTAAGCCAATTTTTGAAGACATTCAAACTTTTGATAGAGCTTTTCCTAAAAGCTTCAGCGCCACTGTCACTGCCGTTTGAGTGTCATGATGAGTGAGAGTCAGATGAACCAGAAACCCTTTTAATCTGCCCCCGAAATATTTCTGTCCGATGATTGGAAGGAGAGTGAGCTGAAAAGATGATGATCGACTTCTCACTGAGGACATCCCTTTATTTTTATGAACTTTGATGAACGTAAACGTTCTTCAGTGTATACAAAATTCTCAATGCACATCGCTTCTTTCGGCTAAATCTTCCATAAAAAGCGTCGGATTTTTGGAAAGTTTCAGTATATAACTTTTTGTTTAAAATAAGCCGTTCTCCTGCCGTATATCGAAAGGTTTATATATGCAAACGCCTAACAAGGTATCGCAGATTACCGAAACTGAGGTGATAGACATGGTTGAGCAGGACCCCTTTGAGATGGCGGTCAGGCAGCTCGAGAGGGCTGCGCAGTTTATGGACATAAGTGACGAGGCCCTTGCATGGCTCAAGAGGCCCATGAGAATTCTGGAGGTCAGCGTCCCGCTCCAGATGGACGACGGTTCCGTCAAGGTTTTCACCGGTTTCCGCGTCCAGCACAACTGGGCCCGCGGTCCGACCAAGGGCGGCATTCGCTGGCACCCTGCTGAGACCCTCAGCACCGTTAAGGCCCTCGCCACCTGGATGACCTGGAAGTGTGCCGTTGTTGACATCCCCTACGGTGGAGGCAAGGGCGGCATCATAGTCAACCCCAAGGAGCTCAGCGAGGGCGAGCAGGAGAGGCTCGCACGCTCATACATCCGCGCCGTTTACGACGTAATCGGCCCGTGGACCGATGTCCCGGCCCCGGACGTCTACACCAACCCGAAGATCATGGGCTGGATGATGGACGAGTACGAGACCATCATGAGGAGGAAGGGCCCGGCCTTCGGTGTCATCACCGGAAAGCCGCTCAGCATTGGCGGTTCACTCGGAAGGGGCGACGCCACCGCCAAGGGTGCCTCCTACACCATCCGCGAGGCTGCCAAGGCCCTCGGCATGGACCTCAAGGGCAAGACTATTGCCATCCAGGGTTACGGTAACGCCGGCTACTACATGGCCAAGATCATGAGCGAGGAGTACGGCATGAAGGTCGTCGCCGTCAGCGACAGCCACGGCGGCATCTACAACCCGGACGGCCTCAACGCAGATGAAGTCCTCGAGTGGAAGAAGAAGAACGGCAGCGTCAAGGACTTCCCAGGCGCGACCAACATCACCAACGAGGAGATCCTCGAGCTCGACGTCGACGTCCTCGCCCCGGCCGCCATCGAGGAGGTCATCACCGAGAAGAACGCCGACAAGATCAAGGCCAAGATCGTCGCCGAGGTTGCCAACGGTCCGGTTACCCCCGAGGCCGACGAGATACTTCGCGAAAAGGGCATTCTCCAGATTCCGGACTTCCTCTGCAACGCCGGCGGTGTCACCGTCAGCTACTTCGAGTGGGTCCAGAACATAAACGGCTACTACTGGACCCTTGAGGAGGTCTACGACCGGCTCGACAAGAAGATGACCAAGGCCTTCTGGGACGTCTATAACACCCACAAGGAGAAGAACATCCACATGCGCGATGCTGCCTACGTCGTCGCGGTCAGCAGGGTCTACCAGGCCATGAAGGACCGCGGATGGGTGAAGAAGTGATTTCTTCCCCTTTTCTCTTCGTTTCTCGTTTCTGTTCTGTTCCAGCCACGCATAAAAAGAAACGTTAATTTTTTAAAGAGCTCTTCTAATACCTTACAAAATTGTAAGGAAGATAACCCAATGGGAGAAAGAGTGGAGGCCCTGTTGAGGATCCCGCTTGCAATAGTGTATGGCGTTATTCTATACGTACTAGGTCTCGCCGTTGGACTGGTGGTTCTAATCCAGTTCTTCTACACGCTCATACTCGGAAAACGACACAAGGGCATGGCACGGTTCGCCAATAACTACGCATCACTCCGCTATCACATCCTCAGGTACTCCAGCTTCGCCACCAACGAGAGGCCGCTCTTCGGGGGACCCGGATGGGAGGAGGTGCTCCCCTGCGACTTCGACAGAGAGAACAGGAGAAAAGCATACGAGGAGCTAAAGGACGAGTTCGACCAGGCGTTCTGATTGCATTACTCCTCTCCATCTTTTTTCGCGGTCTAAGGGCTACTTCAACGAGAGGGTTCTGACCATTCAATCACATTTATATACTTCCCCTCTTTCCATGTTGAAGGTGGTCGCATGGGCTTCTCCCAAAAATTGCTCACGGTTCTTTTACTGTCCTCTGTCCTCATAATCGCAGGGTGCGTAAGCACATCAGGCACTAACGGCGCAGGGACAAACCATACTCCCTCCTCAAAGTTAAGCCACAGCCAGGCTTCAACGCAGTTCAGACCAGCCTGGGAAAGTGCCCTCGTATACGTCACCCGCGTCGTTGACGGTGACACCGCATACGTCAGGTTTTCCAACGGAACAGTCGAAAAGGTGAGGTTCTTGGGAGTTGACACACCGGAGACGGAGCTCAGCAGAAACAGACCGAACGAATACGACCACATCACGGATGTGGAGTGCCTCACGCGGTGGGGCCTCAAGGCCGAGGATTTCACGCGAGAGGAGCTGCAGGGTAAGTATGTGTACCTCGTCTTCGACCCGATATCGCCGAGGAGGGGCTACTACGGTAGATTGCTGGCGTACATATACCTCACCAACGGAACCGACTTTACGGAGGAGCTCGTGAGGCTCGGCTACGCGAGGGTCTACGTCGAGGGAAAATTCAAGAAGAAAGACGAGTACCTCAAAGACCAGGTGGAAGCGATTCAAAAGGGAAAGGGCCTCTGGGGAGCCTGTGGGACCCACACAGTGGAAAATCCGGGTGTCGTCATAGTAATGGTGCAGTACAACGCGGAGGGAGACGACTCCAAGAACCTCAACGGTGAGTACGTCCTGATAAAGAACGTCGGAAGTTCCGCGGTGAACCTGGAAGGATGGAAGCTGATGGACGAGAGCGGGAACACGTTCATCTTCCCCAACGTCACACTCTCGCCGGGAGAAGAGGTCAGAGTTCACTCTGGGAAAGGGAAAAACACAAAAACAGACCTCTACTGGGGCTCAGACAAGCCGATATGGAACAACGAGGGAGACACGGCGTACCTCTACGACTCAAACGGCGTCCTTGTTGACAGCTACCGGTGGGGATGATTCAGATTTTCAGGCTTTGGCCCAGTACTCCTTCTCCTCCACCATTGCCCTTATCATCTCGTCCTCGTCCTTGAACATAGTTCTCCGCGAGGGGTTCTGCATGCCGTAGAACTCCATGAACGGACTTGGACGCCTCTTGAACGGGTAGTAAAGGTATATCGCTGCTAGATTCCTGTATGCCTCGGCCATCTCGCTGATAACCCCAGCCGAGACGCCCTCCGCGTAGTGGTAGACCGCTACCGCCTTGCTCACATCGACGAGGTTAAAGTCTCTCTCGACGAGCTGCCTCCTGAGTATGTCCGTTGCCTGTTCTATATCCCCCCTGCCAAGCTCCTCAATGGTATCGCCGTCGAGGAGGTGCTTGATTTTGATCTTCTTGATGTCCGGATTTTTAGCAACCTGGTTGTCATATTCGGCAACGACCCACCAGTCGTCCAGCGCTCCCGGATCGAGAACCGTGAAGTGCTCGCTGAGTTTGTCGTAGAATCCCCTGACGCAGTGGTAGTACTCCTCCTCATGACCCGTCATTGGGTAGCTGAGGTAAACCAGCGGCTTTTCATTCTCCCGGAATATCAGGTCAAGGAAGACCCCAAGAGGATGCCTTATGCCGAACTGGAGGATGTAGCGAACCTCTATTCCCTCGGATTTGAGCTCATGGACGAGTGTCTTGACGTGGTTTATTGCATCTTCCCTCCACATAACTAACGTGGTCAGCTTGATGTTGTCCGGGTTCTCGCCGAAGCGCTCAAACCACTCAGGGTCGTTCATTATGCGCCGCCTAACGGAAAGAACGTCGTCCAGGACGATTATGACCCTGATAGGGCGCAGGAGCTTCAGGTTCGTGGTCGTGAAGCCAATGACGCTCCCACTCCCCCATCGGAAGAGGCTCGGCGTTGAAACTATGTGCACTCTCTTCTCGCTCTCGTCTATTTCTTTCCTAATCCTCTCGAAGGCCTCATCCCGTATTTCATTCATCAGGTCTGGATGACTTATTGCGAAGTCCAGGACGTTCTTCCGGGTTATTTTAACACCCATCTCCTTTCCGATCTCCTTGAGGTACTCGAAAACGTGATAGTACGAGTAGTCCTCATTCCCTACGAGCTTGAGCGCTTCCTCGGCGTACTCATCCCGACCGTTCAGCGGAGGACCGGTAAGCAGAATCACTTCCTTCTTTCCCTTGCACATAGAACCACCTCCCTTCCTTAAGCGTAGAAGTTAATAAGCTTGTCTCTCAGAGTTTCTCACCCGGAATCAACACCATAACAAGGCCCAGGCTCCATCCCCTGGGGAATCGAAGGGGAGCGACGATAACATATTCTCCATTGCAGACGTTGACAACCTATCCGTCCAACTGGGCAAAGAGAAACCTCTCAGTCTCTCCGTGGGTTTCCATCCATACAAAATGACAATTTCAAACAGTACAGTTAATGAAACACTTGAGGTTTCAGCGCTTCCGGTTGATTTTCCATCCCCTACTGAGTCCGGAAGGGTTGTCCTTAAATTCCGCTCGTACCATTCCTGCAACAATCCCACCATCGGAGTCATATACTTCCACTACACCGGAACAGGGGACTACCAAGACATCAAAGTACCGCTCTCAGCCGGCATCAGTCTAGGTTCCCAAGGCTCCGGGGGTTTAAGGCGAACTTCAAATTCATCATTCCAGAGTCCAAAGCCCCGGATTTTATTGAATCCGCCATCAACATCCGGAACATTGGCAACTGGCTGGAGAATCCAAGGGGCGGGGTGATGATCAAGACAGTCAATGTGACCCCCCTTATCCACCGGAAACCTCTTAACCCTCTCCCCCTTCTTTTCTCCAGGTGATGAGAGTGGAGGGTTTTGACAAGGAGGAACTCACGGTCATCAGAAAGTTCGAGCACATAGAGCACTGCCTCAAGCGGAACGTGCAGGCCCATACCAGCAATGGGTTTGAGGATGTTCACCTCGTCCACATGAGCCTGCCCGAGATCGACAAGGATGAAATTGACCTGAGCGTTGAGTTTCTGGGGAGGAAGTTTGACTATCCGATTTTCATCGCTGGAATGACCGGCGGAACGAAGGGCTCCCAGCTCGCGGGGAGGATTAACAAAACCCTCGCTCAGGCGGCACAGGAGCTCAACATCCCCATGGGCGTTGGCAGTCAGAGGGCCATGATAAGGAAGCCCGAGACCTGGGAGAGCTACTACGTTAGGGATGTTGCCCCCGATGTGTTCCTCGTTGGAAACCTCGGCGCCCCTCAGTTTTCTGAGACCATCCACGAGCGCTACGGTCTTGAGGAAGCCCTCAAAGCCGTTGAGACCATCCAGGCCGATGCTTTGGCCGTTCACATGAACCCGCTCCAGGAGAGCGTCCAGCCGGAGGGGGACACCCAGTACAGGGGCGTTTTGAAAGCTCTGGCCGAGCTGAAGGCCGAGTTCCCGTACCCAATAATAGCGAAGGAGACCGGAGCGGGCGTCTCCATGGAGGTCGCGATAAGGCTTGAGAGCATTGGCATCGACGCCATTGATGTCGGCGGCCTCGGCGGGACGAGCTGGAGCGGCGTTGAGTACTACCGTGCAAAGGACGAGATTGGAAAGGACTTAGCCCTCCACTTTTGGGACTGGGGTATAAAGACAGCCATCAGCGTTGCAGAAGTTAGGTACGCCACAGAGCTTCCGATGATAGCCACCGGCGGGATGAGGGACGGCATCACAATGGCCAAAGCACTCGCTATGGGGGCTACCTTCGCGGGTGTCGCTTTGCCTCTACTCAAGCCCGCGGTCAAGGGCGACGTTGAAGGCGTCATTAAAATCCTCAGGCACTACATGGAGGAGATAAGGAACGCGATGTTCCTCGTTGGGGCCAGAAACGTCGAGGAGCTGAGGAAAGTCCCGCTCGTGATAACGGGCTTCACGAGGGAGTGGCTGGAGCAGCGGATTGACTTGCCGGCGTACCTGAGGGACAGGAGTATCTAAGCCGGCGTTTCCTCTTTTCTCATCCCTTCCGGAGACTTCTCCCAGATGCACACCTTTTTAAACCCATGACAACAACTATGAGCAACGCAGCCCCACGCCTCAAGAGAGGCCTGGGGGCGTAAGGAGGAATAAATATGATTAAGGTTTACACCATAAGTGGCTACGAGGAAGTAGGTAAGAACATGACCGCCGTTGGCTATTCTGACGGCAGAAAAGAGGAAGTCGTTATAATCGACATGGGTATACGGCTCGACCGCGTTCTCATCCACGAGGATGTGAACATCCAGCAGTTCCCCACAAAAGAACTCCAGAGGCTTGGAGCAATCCCAGAGGACAACATCCTGAGGGACAAGAAGGTCGTCGCGATAACTTTCACCCACGGTCACCTCGACCACATTGGAGCGGTTGGAAAGCTCGCCCCACATTACCCTAACATCCCGATATACGGCACGCCATACACAATAAAGCTGGCCAAGAGCGAGGTCAAGAGCGAGCAGTACTTCGAGGTCAAGAACCCGATGTATGAGACTGAGTTCGGCGAAATAGTCCAGGTAAGTGAGAACCTTGCCATAGAGTTCGTGAGGATCACCCACTCGATTCCCCATGCGGCTATGGTTGTAGTCCACACTCCAGACGGAGCAGTAGTTCATACGGGCGACTTCAAGTTCGACAACAACAATCCCCTGGGAGAGAAGCCAGACTACCAGAGGCTGAAGGAGCTCGGCAAGGAGGGCGTTAAAGTTCTCATTCCCGAGTCAACACGCGTCGCCGAACCCACGAAGACCCCCAGTGAGGCCGTCGCCCAAATGCTCCTCGAGGACTTCTTCCTCTACGAGGGCATGGACGAGCACGGCCTCATAGCTACCACGTTCGCCAGTCACATACCTCGCCTACAGGAGCTCATAAGGATAGCCAACAAAATGGGAAGGCAGGCAGTCTTCGTTGGGAGGTCTCTGGCAAAGTACACTGGGATAGCCAAGCAGCTCGGCCTGATAAAGATGAAGGGCGCCAGGGCAGTAAGGAGCCCCAACGCCATAAAGAAGGTCATGGCAGAGGTTTCAGGAGCAAGGGAGAACTACCTCCTAATCGTTACAGGCCACCAAGGCGAACCGGGGGCAGTTCTCACGAGGATGGCAAACGGTGAGCTCTACGACATAGGGAAGCAGGACACCGTCGTGTTCTCCGCGGGAACGATACCGAACCCACTCAACAGGGCCCAGCGCTACGTCCTTGAGACCAAGCTGAAGATGAAGGGCGTCAGGATGATCAAGGACCTCCACGTTTCAGGCCACGCCAGCAGGGAAGACCACCGCTACCTCCTCAGGATGCTCAACCCCGAGAACATAGTTCCAGCTCACGGAGAGTTCCAGATGCTAACGCACTACGCAGAGCTAGCCGAGGAGGAGGGATACCTCATCGGAAGGGACGTCTTCGTGTCGAGGAACGGGTACACTGTCGAGATAAAGTGAGGGCAAAACTGATAAAGGGTTCCCCCTTTTTTTCCTTGGTTTAGATTCACATTCACGTTCATGGGGTGGTACAATGGGAAAGTACGATAAGCTGTTCGCCAGAATTAAAAATATGGCGAAGGACGTTGATAACGTTATTCTAGAACTCGTGCCGGAGAAGGAGCCAAAGCGCCTCTACGAGGCGTCGAGGCACTATCCTCTGGCAGGGGGAAAGCGCGTAAGGCCCTTCGTCGTTCTCCGCGCGGCCGAAGCCGTCGGTGGCAACCTAAAGAATGCCCTCTACCCAGCCGCTTCCGTTGAGTTCATCCACAACTACTCCCTCGTCCACGACGACATCATGGACATGGACGAGCTCAGAAGGGGGAAACCCACTGTCCACAAGCTCTGGGGCGTCAACATGGCGATTTTGGCTGGGGACCTTCTCTTCAGCAAGGCCTTCGAGGCGATAGCAAAAGCCGAGCTTCCTGCCAGGAAGAAGGCAAGAATTCTCGACGTTCTCGTCAGGACTTCAAACCTGCTATGCGAGGGACAGGCCCTTGACATAGAGTTCGAGACGAAGGATGAGGTCGGTGTCGAGGAGTACCTCAGAATGATAAGTGGCAAGACAGGGGCGCTCTTCCAGGGCTCAGCAGAAATAGGCGCGATAGTGGGGACGGACAATGAGGAGTACGTCGGGGCACTCTCCAAGTGGGGCATGAACGTTGGAATAGCCTTCCAGATATGGGACGACGTCCTTGACATAATAGCCAACGAGGAGAAGCTTGGAAAGCCCGTCGGGAGCGACATAAGGAAGGGCAAGAAGACGCTTATAGTGAGCCACTTCTTCGAGCACGCGAGTGAGGAGGACAAGGCCGAGTTCCTCAAGGTCTTTGGCAAGTACGCCGGAGACGCCAAAGGCGACGCGCTGATACACGACGAGAGCGTCAAGGAGGAGGTCGCGAAGGCCATCGAGCTCCTCAGGAAGTACGGCAGCATTGAGTATGCCTCTGACTACGCCAAGAACCTGGTGAAAGATGCTAACGAAGCACTTAAGGTGCTCCCAGAGAGTGATGCGAGGAAGGATTTAGAGCTTCTCGCGGAGTTCTTGGTGGAGAGGGAGTTCTGAAAGTGTGGTTTACCCCCTCGTTTATATTTCCAACTTTCTGATATTTAGTGACGTATTATCCAAGTTCTGTTCATATTACTAAATTTTTAATACATATTACATAGCATGCCATAGATTTGTTTTATCCTAGATGTTACCAGCAAATAATTACCTTCAAAGAACAGAAAAATTTATAAAGCAACGGATACTCCTTCTAATTGAAAACCAACGGAAGTGGTAACTTTGAAATGGAAACCTATGTTTGCGATGTTGTTAGGATTTTTGATATTAGAGGTAACTGCTGGGAGTGCAAGTGCTATTGTGTGGTCTGTCCCCGCAGGTTCGAGAACAGGGGCTACTGACGAAGGCATCGATCCACACATAAAGATCAGTGGAGGATATGATGGCATCGAGGCCTCACTTGAAGTCTCTTGGAATGACCACCACGGGGCTGCATGGGGAGTCTGGCAGTGGGGAAACTACGACGATTCAATCCATCAGTACATTGGATTTCATTCAGATGGAACATACAGAGTCAAAGGATACAGCACTCCACTGATTGGATACACTAAGATTAGCTACTCTGTTGACTTGAACATTAATATGCCCTTCAAGCGCATATCCATGGATGGAGATTACTATGTTGTAACAACATATCATGTGGTTGTTAAAAAGACCACCACGAAGTGGCTTTCAGATCCAGACACAAAGACAATAGTCGATAAACATGATTCTATAGGATACCTAGCTCAAAATCCAAGTTATGGATACTAAGAAGAGGAAATATTAAGGGGGCATGACAATGAAAAGAAGTACTATAATATATTCTCTCTTTTTATTTATTTTTAGTCTCAGTATCGTATCAGCAACGGCGATCCCATTAAGTTGGGATGGGACAGTAGAAGCATTAAATGGAAAAAGTGACTATTCCCACTACGAATTTAAGATCTCAAATATAAGCATTGAAGACCTCGGAAATTATTACAATGCCACTATCAGTGTTTCATTTAATAAGTGCATACTTGTAGAAAATGAGACTCCCAAAAATGGATGTCCAGTAGAAGATAAAAAAATTTCATTCATAATTAAAAGAAATACAAACACATTTATGCTGAGTGGGAAGCCAGCTTTCTTTTTCCTGTACTGGCCGAATTTTTCCACGGATAAATCAATTTATACATCGGGAATTGAACTCAAGCCAAGTCCTACAGAACTTTATATCAAAAACGAAAGCCCGGAGAATTACATCGGATGGGCGGTATCCCTAGAAGGAGGACCCATCAAGGCTCTAAGATGTACTGGAATGGGAATTCCAAAGGAGCCAAATGAACCAATGTACTGCGTTGAGGAAAAACAGAAAAATATTTCCATAAGAATGGACTTCAAAGGACAGTATCTAGTTGATGGAATCATTTATCTTCATTCGGATCCCTTTGGGATAATTAAAAACAGTACTCCAGTGCTTGTCGATATTTTTGTAACAAAAACTCCCACAAATATAGAATTTCTAAAGAAAGCCAAGTCCATATCCCCCCCCTCCAACCCCAAAAAGCCAATTTACCTCGGAATAATTGGAATTAGCTTACTGTTGGCTCTAGCAGTTAAAGTGGGGAAAAGGTGATCGGTATGGTTTCATTTAAAATGATAGGGGAAGAAATTAGATCAAACTTGCAACTTGCAGTGCTGTTAATATCTTCCCCTTTGATAATGCAGTATATAATATGGAAGTATTTGCCAGCTTTGAATAACGTTCCATTCAGCTCTGAGGTAACTTCGATGCCCTCAAAGGAGTATCTTCAGAGTTCGATCTCTGACAGAGCATTTTTTGCAAAAGTTCTCAGCTCTCAGGTTACGGCACTTATGGATACCATCTCCAAGGTACATCTTGCAGCATTCGTCTTAGGTGGTCTCTTAGCCGCGTTTTTAGTAGCAGAGCCCATATACAGAGGGAGCATAATAAACGATATTGCAACATTGGGAAAGAGAAAGTCGTTAGCTGGTAGGCTACTGTTTATGTTCGTCTACGGGGTATTCCTCGTATTCATTACAGCTGTTACCTTTAAGGAAACCGCAAATGTTTTGGGAATTTCAGTAGATTTCAGGCTTTTGTTAGCGCTTTTCACAGCCTTAACTCTCTCATTGACCTCTGGTTTCTTCTTGGTGGGATTTCTTTCTTTAATTTCCAAGGAGCCAATTATTCCTCTCGGGATTTTGTTTCTCGTTTCTCTCCTGTCACGGGCCACAGACACATTGAACCGTTTTCTGTTGCCATTCGAAAAAATCACGTATTTCCTTGCAATTCCAAAAATGGTTAACTTAAACTCGGCTCTGTATGCAGGTTTGGCCCTTTATCTCCTCTTAGTGCTGTTTACAGTAAAAGCCTTTGAAGGGGGTGATTTTTATTAACATGAAACTTCTTTACATAATAATAATAGCAGCCATACTCTCCAGTACATTCATAGTAATGGGGGAATACGTAAATTCCAGTGAAAAAAGTTTCAGGATCGAGCTCCAGATGTTCTTACCATCTGAACTCAAGAAAACCTCGAATGTTTCCATGGAACAGGTTGCAAGAAGGGATTTAACTCTCCCAGCAACCGGAAAGTACAGGGTATCTGTTATGGGGAATTGCACCCTTTATGTTCAGACGGATGAAGGTCTCTTCAAAAACCCAGATAGGATCTTCGTCACAAGCAGGGGGGTGCGGGTTGTTATTGTAAACCAAACTAGCGATGTTACTGTACGTTTCGCTCCCATTCATAGTATCCCATATACTGCAGTTATCCTTATACTAATTGCAGGGGGGGTTTCAGGGTATGCTCTTAGAGTCCTCAAATTTGAGTAAATCTTATGGGGATATACAAGCGCTTCAAAACGTTACTTTCGCCCTCTCCGAAGGACTTTCACTTATCTTAGGTCCCAATGGAAGTGGAAAGACCACTCTCATCAAGATACTAGCGAGGATCATAAAACCCGACAAAGGAGACCTCAGACTATTTGGGAAGCCTTACTTTGAAATCTCCCCGCACGAGATCGGCTTTGCTTTTGAAAAGACCGTTATACCACCATATGTTCGAGTGGAGAGCTATCTCAGGGCAATCACCGAAACAAGGGGAGAAGACAATGTCAATCAAATAATAGAGATATTCGGATTGGAGAGATACAAAAACAAGAAGTTCAAGGAGCTTTCCCAGGGTTACAAACGGAGGTTCATAGTAGCAATGGCCTTCGCGGGAAGACCGAGAATCGTTTTTTTAGATGAACCTTTTAGTAATGTAGATGTGATAGCAAAAATGGAGTTATCAAAGACATTCCAAGAACTTAAAAACGACAGCAGTATAATAATTGTATCCCACATCATAGCGGGGCTTAAGGACATCGACTCCTTTGTGCTACTCCACAACGGCAGGGTTGTCCTGAACAAGATCGGAGAGGAGGCAAGAACCATAGGAGGATTCAGGGCGATCTTCGAAGACGGAACCATCGTTAAAAACGATGTCCACGGGCTCAGCGGCAGAATTCTAAACGGCTCACGGCTCCAGCGGATAGAACCTGTGACACCGGAAGACATTATCTACGAAAGATTAACAAGGGAGATCGGGGCTTCAGCAGATTCAGGGGGCTGAATGACCAAACAAGAGAAAAGTCACATAAGAACGTTTATTCCGCGAGAATCCAACCCACAGGCGGGTGTTCGGCTCCCTTCTTCCACATTTTGTATGCCTTATCCCAGCGCTCCAGGAGTTCAGCGCGCTTTTTCTCGTCTTCTATCCTCTCCACGTACTCCCGCGGTATGTAGGCGAGGTAGTGTGGTAGGTTGGGTTCAAAGACCCCACTCTCAACGACCCTCCCTCCGGCGCGCTCCACGAACTCCTTCAGCTTTTCCAGCGAAAAGTAGTGCAGGTCGTCCTTCTCACCAAATAGAGCTTCGAATATCTCCTCCCTTAGATTGTACAGCTCAAGATGGGCCGTCTGGCGCTCGTTGTTTGCTATTGGGAGGCTCCCTGCTATGAAGACCCTATCTGAAACGCGGAACATCTCAGAGATGACATGGACTATGGTCTCCTCGTTTTTTAGGCTTCTGATACCGTGAGCGAGAACGGCCAGATCAAAGGCCTTAAAGGGAAAGGGCAGTTCTCTCGCGTCGAGCTTCATGGGGAGTATTCTATGCCTCATCCCGGTGGTGGAAGTTATTTCCTCGAAGAAGCGCCAGCGGGCTTTATCAACGGCCACAACCCTGCCGGTTTCACCCACGAGGTATGCGAGGGGGACAGTGGTTATTGCATGGGCACCACAGCCAATGAAACTTTGCCTGCGCAAAGTTTCATCAAAGTTGGGATGCAAATTCAACGGGCTCATTTGGCGATGGGCTTTCTCTTTGTTTGCCCCAACTTTAAGGGGTACCTATCAGCAAACGCCCAAAAAGGGCGTTAAAAGGAGTACCCCCACATTGAACCAGATTATTTTGAGTTAAAGCCTTTCTTTAGATAGACCATTTTAAAGGCATCTAACTATATAACAAAGCTTGGGTTTTTAGAAAACATTTTTGATCAAACTTTTCGCTAGAAAAGTTTGATGTGAAGCCAGTCGGGAGGCAAAGGAAGCTCGTTCCTTAGAGGGATTTTGGAAAGAACCTCTATCTAAAACTTTTCCTCGCTTATGGGCATGGGGAACACCGGAGATGACTAAAACGCTTCCCTTTAAGGCATTTTCGGAGAAGTCAGATTTTCTTAACTAACTTCTTAGTCCACGAAAAGTTTATATCTATTGAAATGTATGTAACCTGATTTCATACGATACATTAAAAACTCTGGGGGGCAGATAATGCCTCATCATATCACAATTTATCATTCCCTCAAAAGGCTAAAACCGGCAATACGTATTCTTGGAACTGCTCTCGGTTCAGTACTATCAGCATATTTTGGCCCCATTGGGGCCTATGCAGGTGTTATTCTTTTTGCAGAAGTTGCTAAAGACGTTATCCCCGAGGGAATCCAAAAAATTGGAGAGCTCTTTGAAGAACATGAACTAAAAAAGATTGAAGGTGAATTAGATCTGTCTGGGTTCAAATTAGTGGTATCTGATGCTATAAAAGAAACCCTTGAAGAACTTAAGAAAGAGTACGGGAGAACTCAATACAGTTCCCTTTATAAGGGAACTGACTTCAAAGAAGGAAAATGGTTTGATTGTGTCTCAAAAAGCCTTAAAAAAATGTCATCTGAAAAGTCCTCTGAAATACCATCAAGTCCCTTGGAGCTTGATGAAGAAGATATTGTCAGTTTTCTGTTCTCGTTTGGTTGTGAAATTGATGAAAAGAGGAGAAAAAAGTTAGAAGAGTTCCTTAAGAAAAGATTTGCAGATGTATTAAAGAGGAACATCGTAAAGGCATCGAATATGAACACTCATTTCAGGGAAGAGTTCTATGCTACCCTCCTGAAAATCTTAAAGGAGATCAATGAGACACTATCTGAGCACGGAAAGAGACTTGGGGAAGTTG
This sequence comes from Thermococcus sp. Bubb.Bath, assembly GCF_012027595.1. Taxonomy (NCBI): domain Archaea; kingdom Methanobacteriati; phylum Methanobacteriota; class Thermococci; order Thermococcales; family Thermococcaceae; genus Thermococcus; species Thermococcus sp. Bubb.Bath. The sequence continues at coordinate 835,296 of NZ_SNUR01000001.1, forward strand.
AAGAGCAGTATAAGAAGCTGGAAAAGTACACAAGGGGGCTAAAGGTTCTAGCCGAGCTGAATGTTAAAGGAATAGACGTCGCTGTTAAGGAATGGCTTGATGATCTTCTTGCGGAGCCTTTTGTAGGAAGGGAAGAGGTCTTGAAGAGAATTGATGATATCATATCCAATAACAGCTCTGGAAAAGTTATAATAACCGGGCCTGCGGGTGTTGGAAAGAGCACACTGATTGCACATATCATAGATGAGCTCTCAAGTAGGGATGATGTCTTTATAATCCCGTACTTTTTCAGTGTGTCAAAGGGTAGAAGGGACTTCTCTACAGCCATTAGGTATGCGATTGCGAGACTTTACCTGCTCAGTGTGAGGGAAAAGTTTGAGGGGCATTTGCTAACACTTGACGACGAAAGGCTTTCAGATGTCTTAAAGGGAATGCTTTCAGAAAAGCCCAAAAAGAAGGTAGTTATCATTTTTGATGCACTCGACGAAGTTAATCAGGAGACACTAAAGAGATATCCCTTCCCGAGGAATCTCCCAGAGAACGTCTACCTCATATTCAGCGTGAGGGGTAGTGGCCCTAACCCTGAGATTCCAACGAACTCGTTAGATGAATGGTTGGAAAATGCCACGATAGTCGAGCTTAAAAATCTCGGGTACAAAGCTGTGAAATCCCTTGTTAAAGAGAAGTTGAACCTAAGTGGGCAAGACTTAGAGAAAATCTCTCACGAAATATATAAGAGAACATCCGGACATCCGCTCTACCTAAGGTTCATTCTCGGTGAGCTGAAGGAAATGAAAGCTAAAAACCCTAAGGAGCTCCTCAAGAGGGTGAAGAGTGTCCCAGAAAGCTTTGAAGAGTATATAGATAAAGAACTTCAGAGAATTGAGAGCGAAGTTGATAATCCTGACCTTGTTGATGAACTTTTTGCGCTTTTGGCTATAGCAAGGGAGCCGATGAAACTTGAGGACATAGCAAAGATACTCGGCACTAGAAAGCGAGTCTTAAAGAGAATGTCCCACGATGTTAAGCGGTGGTTGCACATAAGAAAGAGTGGGAATACTGAATTCTGGTCGTTCCAGCATGAGGCTTTAAGAGAGAATTTCTTCAGAGTTCTAGAAGAAGAAGTTGAAACAGTACGAGAAAAACTTCTTGATTTCTGCTCCGAAAACTGGAAGGAAAATGAGTACTGTCTAAAGCACTATCCTGAGCACCTCTACGATGCTGGCAGATACGATGAGCTGTTTGAACTTGTAAGGAACGAAGAATTCCTGAACACTCAGAGAGAACTGGCTGGCGGCACGACCTTGGTGCTGGGAACCGTTGAACTTGCGATTAACGCCGCCGCCAATGTAGAGAACCTGGCAAGGCTCTTCGAGTTTGCTTTTCTATACAACAGGATTTACAATGAAACAGGCAAGATGTCTTTATTTGACCGTTATAGGATCTATGGTCTTGAGGCAACTATTAATTTTATTAACAAAAATCAGAACCATGCTAAAAAAATACAAACGATTCTATTGTTAATATCATTCTTAGTATTAAATAAGCGAGATAAGGACGCTAAGCAGATACTTCAAAATAAAATCGATCTTTTTCTTGAATGTGATCAAAAATTAAAATTTATTTTAAAGTATTGGGAATTAATAAACTATAGAGTTATAATAATGACAACTATTAAAATTTTCCAAAAGGTAGATATATTACTCTTTGGTCCTTGTACTGTGTTAAACATAATTATCTTAGATAGTGTTAAGTATCTTATTGAAAAAAATGAACAAGAAAAAGCTCTAAAGATTCTAAAAGAAATTCAAATAATCTTTAATCCTAGTCCAAAGGTACTTGTTACGATTGCTGAAGCCTTTGCAGAAGTTAGGGAGACTAACAAAGCATTGAAGATAGTTGAAAAAATCAAAGATCCTCACATACGTGTAGAAGGATTAATTAAAATTGCTAGGGCTTTAGTGAATAATGGTGAAATTGAAAACTCCAGAACTATTCTAGAAAAAGCTACAGAGAGTATTAATGAAAATGAAAGCTTCTATTACATGGATCTCCTAATTAATATCGCAGAGGTTTGGGTAAAAATTGGCGAAAATATGAGAGCTCTTCAAATTCTGGAAAATTTATTAAAAATTGTTATATATACTGAAAATCGTAATTATGCCATAGACAAACTAATTAAGATTGCTAGAGCATTGGCGAGATTCGGCGAGTTTGAAAAAGCCCTAAATACTATAGAAGAGGCCTTAGTTAGTATCAGTCAAAATGATGATGACAATTATCGCTCGGAGATCCTGGTTAAAATTGCTAGGGCTTTAGTGGATATTAATAATTCTGAAAAGGCATACATAATCTTGGAAGAAGTCATGGAAATGGCAAGTCAGATTAATGATCCAAATCTTCGCATAAAGACGTTGATAGAGATTGGCAAATCAGTAGTAATCTGGGGAACTAAAAATGCACTAAGATTAGTAGAAGAAGCATTAGTATCTACTGATCAAATTGATAATCTTATTCTTCGTTCTGAAGTGTTAGTCGAAATTGCCAAAGCTTTTGTGGAGATCGGAGAATACGAAAAAGCTCAAAAAACTCTCAAAAGAGTTAATATGACTGCCAAACAAATCAAAGATCCATATCAATACGCAGTCATATTAACCCAAATTGCCGAAGTTTGGATCAAGATTGATGATAAAACTACTGAAGTGAAGAAAATTCTCGAAACAGCTATTGAAGTTCTTAACCAAATTGAAAATTTAGATAGTAGTTCTTGGATATTTGTGGAAATTATTGAAGTCTTAACGATGATCGGCGAACTTAAAGAAGCATTAAGAGTTGTATGGAAAATTAGGGATCCTTATTGGCGTTTCTTTGCATTGACTAAGCTAGTTGGAGTTTTGACTAGTGCTGGTGACATAAAGGGTGCATTAAAGATCACTAAGCAAGTAACTAACCCTCTTCACAGTACAATACTCTTGATCGAGATTGCTAGAACATTAGTACTCACCGGTAATTCCAGAATTTCATTGGCACTCTTAAAAGAGACATTGAAAGAAGTCAATCAAATTAAAAATTCTGAGTATTATTTTGAAGTGATGGAAGATATAGCTGAAGTTCTAGCAAAGCTTGGAGAGTTCAAAAAGGCATTGGAAATTGCCGGTCAAATTAGGGATCCTTATATCTATTCAAATGTGCTAATTAAGATTTCGAGAATTTTAGTTGAGATGGGAAAATTGAAAAAGTCTATGGAAATACTCGATTTAGCCCAGGAAGTAGCTGGACAAATCGATGATCCTGGCTTGTATTGGGAAGTTCTAATTGAAATTTCCAAGATTTTAGTAAATATAGGAGAACCAGAAAATGCATTAAAAATCCTAAAAAGAGCAGTAGAAGTATCTAGTTGGATAAAAACTAGAACTCCAGAGGAAGAATTCAATATTCAAATGAAAACTGTTGGAGTGTTTTTAGAGATAAAGGATTTAGAAAGAGCCCTAGAGGTTTCCACACAAATCGAGAGCAAATACAATAAGTCAAAAGTCTTAATCAAGATTGCTGAATCATATGTTGATTTTGGAAACCCCCAAAAAGCCACTAGTGTTCTTAAAGAGGCACTAAAAGTTGCGTATCAAACAAAAGATCCGTATCATATCTCTGAGATATTAGTTGAAATTGCAAAGGTTCTTAGTAAAATATCTCCACTAGGTCTTTCTTTTTTGAGAGATATCATAGTTTTATCAGGAACTCTACCTGAAGATTACTTTCTCCAAATCATCGTCGCTTACATCAACGAATTAACACCAAAAGAAGCCGTGGACGTCTTCATTAGGGAAACCAAGAGGATCCTTGACATTAAAATAAGCTAAAACAAAACAGAAAATAGAAAAAACAGACCTCTCACTCCACAAACACCGCGGGCTTCAGAGGCATCGCGGCCTTCTTCTTTCCTCCTTTGTCCTCCTCGGGGTTGATGACTATCTCAATGCCGAGCTCCTTCTCTATGAAGTCCTTGGCCTCCCTCAGCGCCTTCTCTTCATTGATCCTCTTCACTTCAAAGGCCCTCTCCTTTATTAAGCGCTGTATGAGCTTGCTCACTTCCTTGCCGTGCTTCCTCATCTCAGGGTCTTTCATCAGCTCGCCCATAGCAGCATTGAAGTCCCTCTTCTCCGCTACAACCTCAACAACGCGCCACTTCCAATATGGAGCTGTGTAGATGTAGGCCCTCTTTGGGTTCTCTATCTTGGCGACGGTTATGATCTCCTTGATATCCTCCATGAGGGACTTGACGAACTCCTCCTCGGCCTCAACCGTCTCGTTCCACCACTCCTGAACCGGCTCGGGCCACTCTGCCAGGCTGACGAAGCCATCTCCGCCGAGCTTTTCCCAGAGTTCTTCGCTGATGTGCGGTGTGAACGGCGCCATCAGCCTGACCCAGACGTCGGCGAGCTTTCTGAGGACGTAGCGCTTTGCATTGTCATCTCTTCCCTCGGTTCTCCTCAGGTACCAGCGGAGGTCGTTGAGGACGGTGTAGAACGCCCACTGTACTGCCGTCCTTGTCCTGAACTCCTCAAGGGCTTTCGTTGTTCCCTCAATAGCCTTGTTGAGCCTGTGGAGCATCCAGCGGTCTATGTCCTTCAGCTCGACACCATCTTTTGCCTCGTAGGCAGAGAACTCGCTCACCAGCTCGTAGAAGCGTTCAACCTGCTTGCGGAGCTTGCCGACTTCTTTCCTCTTCCAGTCGAAGTCGCTGTCGTGCTCGGCGAGCCCCATGATGTAGAGCCTCACCACATCTGCACCGTTCTCCTCGATTGCATCTATGAAGTTCAGCACGTTGCCCTTGCTCTTGCTCATCTTGGTGCCTTCCAGCGTCCCGAAGCCGTTTACGGCTATCCCCCTCGGCCAGTGCTTCCTGTCGAAGATGGCCACGTGGTTGAAGATGAAGAACGTTAAGTGGTTTGGGATGAGGTCTTTGGCCGAGCAGCGCCAGTCGAGCGGGTACCAGTACTCGAACTCCTCCTTCATATCGTGGATGGTCCCCGCCGGAATCCCTGTCTTCTCGCTCAGCTCCTTTTCCTTCTCCTCGCTGAAGGGCTCGCGGAAGATGTAGTCGAAGAAGTCCCTGTCGAGCTTCTCAGCGTCAAGTTTGCCCTCGTTCCTAAGCTGGTTGATGTGCCTGCTTATCGTGTAGTAGGCCATGTATATCGTTGAATCGCTCAGGCTCTCAATGACCCAGTCGGGGTCCCACGGGAGGGGGGTTCCGAGGCCGACCTTCCTAGCGCAGGCCTTCTCCTCGAGCCAGTCTATAACCGCTCCAAACTGCGTCCTCCTGCTCTCCGGATAGATCGTCATGTTGGCGAGGGCTTCCCTCGCCTTCTCCTTCCACTCAGGGTTGCCGTAGTCGATGAACCACTGGTCGTGGATTATCTTGATGACCGCTTGGTTTCCAAAGCGGCTTATAACGGGCTTGTCAGCGAACTCGTACATTATCTCCGCTATTCCCTTCTCCTGGAGCTCCTTGGCGATGAGGTCCTTAGCCTCCTGCACGGGCTTTCCGGCGTAGGGCTCTATCTTGAAGACTCCCTTGTGGTACTCGGCCTTGTAGATGTTCTTGGTGGCCTCTTCGAGCTTTTCCACGTCCCTCTGGCTCTTCACGCCGAGCCTCTCTGCCTCTTCAACTGCAGGGAAGTCACCGTAGCCCTCGAGCTTGATGAGAGATATGTAGCTTATCTCCTCCACGACGCGCGGGTCAATTTCGTACTTGAGCAGTATCTCCGTCTCCTTCTTCAGGTCTTCTAGGGCTATGTGGTCAAATGGAGCGTGAGCCGGAACGCTCATAACGACACCGGTTGCGTTGTCTGGGTCAACGAACTCGGCAGGCAGAATTATGACCTCGTCACCTGTCACCGGGTTCTTGACGTACTTGCCGATTAGCCTCTCGCCCTTGAACTCCTCGATGACCTCTATCTCCCTGTCCTGGAAGGAGAGCTTGTAAGCGGCCTCCTTGCTCACTATCCAAGTCTCCTCCCTGTCTCCTTTCCTCACCTTCGCCTTTACGTATGTTGCCTCTGAATTCAGCCACATGTTCGTTACTCCGTAGACAGTCTCGGGCCTCAGGGTTGCAGCTGGAAGGTAGATTTCCTCGCCGTTCTCCTCACGAACGAACTTGATTATGACGTACTCCAGTATCTGGACGTCCTCACCCTCCATTATGTCGTGGTCTCCGAGCGGCGTTCCAACAACTGGGTCCCAGCGGACGCGGTGGGCTCCTTTAACGACCAGCCCCATACCTTTGAGCGTCCAGAACTGCCACTCGATGAACTTGCTGAAGGGCGGGAAGAGGCTGGTGGTGTGGAACTCGCGCGTCCAGTCGACGCCAAAACCTGCCCTTATGAAGGTCTCCTTGGCAGACTTCATGAAGTACTTGACTATCTCTTTCGGGTCCTCGAACTTCCAGAGGATATCCTCAGGAACCTTGTAAACATCCCTGTAAATGTGGATGGTCTTGGGGTCGCGGTTCTTTATCCTCTCGGCGATTCCGACTATCGGCGCACCGGTGATGTGCCACGCCATAGGGAAGAGGACGTTGTAGCCCTGCATCCTCTTGAAGCGCGCTATTACGTCCGGTATCGTGTAAGTCCTTGCGTGGCCGACGTGGAGGTGGCCCGAGAGGTAGGGAAACGCGACGGTTATGTAGAACTTCTTCTCCTTGGGCCTTGCGTTTCTGTCCGGCTCGAAAATCTTTTCCTCCATCCAGCGCTTCTGCCACTTCTCTTCAATGGCCTTGAAGTTGAGTTCAACCATAGCTATACCTCCTCACGGTTTTTTCAAAAGAGTGTGAACGATACTCCAGAATAGGGGGGTTATCGCGGAAATCAGGCGTGAATGTCCTTCCGACGGAGAAGACACTCCCCCCTCATAGGCATCGGGACGAGTAGGGATTTTGGTATTTAAGGTTTTTGGAAGGATGGCACTAAACTATAGGGCCATTATGATAACAATAAGGTTAAATCAAACGTGACATGTACATAACTGAAGTTCAGAAATAAAGAGAAAATAACATGCCTTTAATTGTTTCGTAAATAAAATCGAATTTATTACATCAATATAACTAATAAGAATAAATCGAAATATTTTTATATTATGGTTTCATATTAACTGTTGCCACCTCTTGGGGGGGGGACCATGCAAAAGAAGTGGATTCTTGGCTTGATAGGATTTGGTTTGTTAGTGAGTTCAGTGTTGGCTGCAGCAGAATACACTGGAAACAGCAACGTCAATGTTGTGAACCCAAACTGCTACATCCATAAAGTAGACTATGGCCAGGATGCCATGCAATTTGAGAAGGATGGTAAAGTTATAACTATGGCTGGTATATATGCCCAGGTTAGGGGTGAGTTCATTATGCCACCATGTACAATGGACCCACACCTAACATGGTATGCAACAGACGCAGGTGATATTCCGGGAGCTCTGTATTCAGTATATGACTTCCAAGTAATAGACCATGATTGGAGAGGAGCCTCAGTTGATGCATACGGATCAGGGTTAGGAAGGGCTTGGCACGCCTTTGCGGAGGTGTCCCTGGGTTGAAGAAACCCCTCATTTTTGTTTTCCTTCTTCTCCTGTTTTTGTCGATGATTTCGTGGAGCTCGGTCCTCGCAGATGGTGGGATAAGAGAGAAGCCAGTTCTCAAACCCGGAACGTACTTCGTTTACACCGCCAGAACCAACAAAACCATCAACGAATCACTGCTCCTTGACATGACGGGCTCTGGAAACCTCTTCTTCTCCCTTAAAATGGACGGGAAAACCGTGGCTATGAACGTCTACGGAAATGGGAGCGTGGAGTTTGAGGTTGTGGGACTGAAGAACGACACCGCCACGGTGATGCTGACCGTTAGCGGAACCTACGCCGTCGTGAGGTACCACGGGAACCTAACCACTCTCTGGAGGGAAGAGGACGTCATAGGTAGCAAAACTTATGGGAACCTGACCATAACGGCACTCAGGTCATTTAAGATAATCCGCCCCTACCTCCTGAACGTCCGTACTGGAGAGGTTTACGACATCCATGGGGTGCCCTACGGGAGGAGTCTTCTCTTTTACGATGGGAAAATAAGGAACGGAACGCGGCTCTTCACATCGCCGGAAGGGCTCAGTGTCTCCGTCGCCAGCGTCAGCACTATCGGTTCAACCGTCATAACATACTACAAAAAGTTCCTGCCGCCGCTCCTTCAGGTCAAAACGACGCCCTACACGGTCTCCACCGCGTACATCAGTGCAAATGGAAGGTCAACCCTCATCTACGACCCCAGTTCGGGGATCCTGATCTCGTACTTCGGCTTTTCCTGGGCCGACTTCCAGGCTGCGGGGTTCCCGGTGTTCGGGGGAATAGACAGGAGCGGCTTTTCCAAGTTGAGTGACAACACGATGTTCGCCCCAGGGCTCGTGCTGGGGGACACCAACGCACTTGGAGAAACTTCAGCGGTTGAATACTCGGCCGAAAACTCGCCCCTCGTCTATCCCTACGTCCTGCTCCTCGCGGCTTCGGCAGCGGTCGGTCTCTGGAGGGTGAAAGGATGGGGAGGATGATTAAACTCATACTGTGGGAGATGAACAACCCGCTCGTGGTTCTGGTTCTCCTCGCCGGGCTGGTGCTGGGATTTGCGGCGGTTCATCAGTCGTACCTATCGGTGGCCTCATCGGAGGGTGAACACTACTTCACGGGCAGAAACGCCCTGCAGAATGCAGTTCCGATGGGGACAACACCATATGTGGCCGGAAAAATCGACTACCCTTATACCCCCACTGCTAGGGCAATAAGGGGTTCGATAAAGGCAGGCTTCGAAATCTACGCCTTCATAATAATCATAATGGGGAGCTTGATATTCAGATGGGACAGGGACTCCGGGTACGCCCCAACCGTTTACTCCCTGCCGTACTCGAAGTTTAAAATCTTCATCGCCAAGTCCACCGCGTTCCTGACACTCTCGCTTATTCTCTACGTCCTCCCTTACGTACTGGCGATAATTTCCTCCAACGCGGACATCCTGCACGTCGTCTCCGTCATTCTGAGCTCACGAGAAGTTCTGAGCGGCCTCACGCTGGCACTCTACGCCGTCCTGTATACAGCGTCCGTAACCGCCCTCCTGGGCAGCTTTCTGAGGGGCCTGTTCCCAACGCTCATTGGCGCGTTCTTTGTCTTGTCGCTCTCATCGAGCTTATTTCCCTCCTCCCTTCCACCGTTCAGCTTTCTAATGTACGCAGCATATTCCAACGTTTCTCCATTGGAGGTCAGGTTCGCGGTTCCGGGACTGATATTGCCTTTTCTGTTCCTCCTAATTGGTGCGTTAATCTTTGAGAGGAGGGACGTGTTGTGAGAGTCCTGAGGGCTCTAGCGCTCTTCCTGGCCATCCTGCCGCTCATAGCGCTGCTCAACTACCACTTTTACTCAAGTAGAGTTGAGTTCGCCGGTCCCGCCGCCATAAAGCCGAGCGGTCCGAAGGGGGTCAGCTATCTCGCGTTCCACGTGCCTGCGAAGGCCCTTGCGGAGATCGACTGCAGCGGTGGGAACGGGAGGATCCTCGTGGTCGACCGTTTTGATGGAAAAGAAATCTTCAACGGCACAACAAGGGGTTCACTCTCCCAGGAGTTCGTGGTTCCCGGGGAGGGAACCTACTGGGTCGTGTATAACGGAAAAGGGGACACCACGTGCTTCGTCCGTTTCAAGAGGAAAGATCCCACCACGAACATCCAGAACGCCTTTTATCTGACTGGAATCGCCGGCGCGCTCCTCCTTCTGGTGGAGCTGTGGAGGGAGAGGAAATGATAGCAGCGAAGAACCTGACGAAGCGTTTCGGGAGGATAGTGGCGCTCGACGGGGTAAACATCGAGATACCAGAGGGGGTCAGCATCATCCTCGGACCGAACGGCGGCGGGAAGAGCACGTTCCTAAAGCTGGTAGCGGGGATATACCGTCCCACCGAGGGGAGGATTAAGGTTTTGGGGAAGGATCCATGGAGAGACGAGGAGCTAAAGCTCAGAATGGGCGTTTCCTTCGACCCGCCTGCGGTTCCCTCCCTGATATCCGGCAGAGAGTGGCTTGAGTTCATAGCAAACGTTAAGGGATTTGAAAGGGAGGAAGTTGAAAGAGTAGCAGAGATCTTTGGAATCGACTACCTAAAGGAGCCCATGAGGAACTACTCCGCTGGAATGAGGAAGAAGCTGGCGCTGGCGGGTGCATTCATCGGCCGGCCGGAGCTGGTTATCCTCGACGAACCCCTCGCCAACCTCGACTTCGAAAACGTCAGGCTCATGGTTGGAACCCTCAAGTCGCTGAAGAAAGAGGGGACGAACTTCCTGATGGTGAGCCACGTCTGGAAGCCCATCTACCCCCTGGCGGACTTCGTAGCAGTTCTTGCCGGAGGAAAGCTCGTGATGGCCGGGGATGCCAGAGAGCTGAAAAGGGACGTCGAGGCCCTGTTTGATTACGCTGGGATAACCTCCAATGGGGAGGGCCCCAGTTAAGGGCCTCCGTCAGTTCACATGTGGAAACCTAAAAATTAGGGAAAAAGAAACCGGATCACGCATGCTTTACGATAAAGCTCTCAACGTCTTCGAGCAGGTTGAGGGCTATGGTGAAGTGGGCCTTTGCCTCGGCTTCCCTTCCGCGCTTGAGGAGCTCCACGCCCACGTGCACCTCCTGAGCGGCGGTCTTGAGCTTGAGCTGGGGGCCCCTCGTGTCAACGCCCTTTCTGTGAAGCTCCTCCAGGGCCCTGCCGTCCTTGCCAATTCTCTCATGGAACTCTCTGACGAGCTTTTTCATGTCCTTCATCTTCTCCCCGACTTTCCTCTCGTGAATCCTCCTCTTCGCAAACTCGATGGCCCTGTGGAACTTCCCTATCGTGCCTCTATTTGCGATTATGACGTCGAGCGCCCCGGTGTAGTTGCCCCGGTCTGCCAGTTTCTTAACCTGTCCGTAAACCTCCTGGAACTCGTTCAGGCGCTCCTGGAGCTCGGTGGCGTTTCCGCCGCTGGCGTTAACCCTATCGATGATTCTCTGGGCGAACTCCATCGCGTTCTCTCCCCTCTTGAGGAAGGCGTTGACGATTTTGTCCGCGTTTGCGTAGGCGAGCTCCTTCCTTATCTTCACCAGCTTCTCATCGAGTTGCCTCTTGAGTTCCCTGGCCATTACAAGGTCTTCCTGGGCCTTTCCAATGTTCTTCTCCTTTATGTCTTCCATGACCTGCTTGTATGCTTCTTCCGTCTGGTTGAGGAGTTCGGTGGCGTTGCCCACATCGATGCCCTCTTCCTGAGCCCTCTTGATGGTCTTCTCAGCCGCCATGAAGTAGCCCTTTATCCTCTTGACTTCTGCGGGGAGCTCATCCCTTATTTTGTTACGAACGTCCTTGACGCGCTCCAACACTACCCGGTAGTGGTGCATCGCAAGGACTCCGTTGGCTATTGCCCCCTTGTAGTTCCCGCTTCCATACGCTTCGAGGGCAGCCTCCCTGTACTCCTCAGCCATCTGATAGTTCTCAACTATGGTCGAGTTGGCGGTGAAGTTCACCTCTTCCATGATCCTGGATGTTATGTTGTGAAGCTTCTCAAGGTTGGAGATTATGTGTTCAGCCACAATCTGCATCTCCGTGGTGTTGGTGGTGTTGAAGCCCTGATCCTCCCCTGGAATGGCAGCGTTACCACTCCCGCTGGCCATCACCGCTCCGACTGGTACAAGGGCACCAACCAGCAGCCCTATTATCAACCATGCCTTCAGCCACCTCACGGCAATCACCTCGATAGCTTAGTGCAAAACGAATATTTTAGGGACACGGTTGGAAACGGGATGAAACGACGTTCCTGAGACACAAAAGTGTCTGGTAGATCTATCAACATAATAAAAGGCTTAGAAAGGTAGTTTTGCTATTTGAAACGGTACGAACCGAATAAAACTTAAAATCAGAGAGAGGACATAAAAGCTCAGAGGATTACCAACTCCCTGTCAGCCCTCGTCAGCCTCTTACCCTTGCCATTCACAACTTCAACGTCGTCCTCAATCCTGACCCCACCAAGGCCGGGAACGTAGATTCCGGGCTCTATGGTGAAGGTCATTCCGTTCTCAAGGATCACCTCCCCATCGGGCCCGATGAAAGGCTCTTCGTGGACGTCCAGCCCGAGGCCGTGGCCCGTTCTATGGGTGAAGTACTCACCGTAGCCCGCCTTTGCTATGGTTTCCCTCGCGGCTCCGTCGATATCCTTTGCCTTCACCCCTGTTCTAACCGCGCGGTAGGCGTTCTCCTGCGCTTCCTTGACGACGTTATAAATCTCAACCAGCTTCTCACCGGGTTTCCCCACCGCTATAGTCCTCGTCATGTCGGAACAGTAACCGTGCCACTTCGCACCGTAGTCGAGGATGACCATGTCCCCCTCCCGTATTCTCCTGTCGCCGGGGGCGTGGTGAGGATTAGCGGCGTTCTCTCCGCTGGCCACTATCGGCTCAAAGGATATCCCATCGCTCAGCTCTCTAATCCTGAGCTCCATCTGAAGGGCAAGTTCCCTCTCGCGCATTCCAAGGAGGTTCCAGCCCAAAAGCTCCTCAAAAACGCGGTCTACAACTTTAGCGGCGTGCTTCATCATGTCTATTTCGTGGGGGTCCTTCCTCATACGAAGCTCCCGTATGGCCGAACTGAGGGGGTAGAACTCGAAACCCCTGTTCCCAACGCGGAGGACGTTTATGAGCCAGTCGGCGCGCATGGTGTCCTCGACAAGGAGCTTTCCGGAGGAGAGCTCCAATTCAGCAAGAATCCAGGCAAGCTTGTCGTAGGGGTTCTCCCCGTCACGCCAGAAAGTCGCCGGAAAGTTCGTGACGACGTTTTGGTAGAGGCTCGGAGCGAGAAGCCTGTAGTCCCCGTCGGCGTTTATTACAAGAAGGGTAAGCCTCTCCCCTGCCTCGTGGATGTGAAGTCCTGTGAGGTAGTAGAGGTTTGTTCCAGGGCTTATCAGAGCCCCATCAAAGCCCCTCTCCTTCATAAGTCCAACGAGTTTTTCAATGCGCATTTCATTCACCGATACCAGTACCCCCGGAGGTTTTAACCTTTTTCGAGAGCCAGAGCCAGATGAGGGTGCCCAGGATTATTCCAGTGATCGCGTCCCACACCCAGTGTTCCCCAAGGAGAACCGTAGCAGGAGGAACTAAGAGGGGGAGGATGGAGAGAAGCCTCGCAATCTTCTCCCTTTGTCTAAACAGGAACAGGAAGCTGACCGTTGCTATCGTGCAGTGTGGTGATGGAAGGACGAACTGGGGCCTTGCCTGCCAGCTGGGAGGGGGGTACTGCCTTGGAAGGTCTTGGTAGATGTAGTGTGGGGCGTTCACGTTAACCACGGCGAATATCACGGCAAGGATCAGGAAGGAAAGGGCGTAAGCCCTGACGAGGAGCCTGCTCCCTCTGGGAGCGGTTATGAGGAGGTATGTGAAGGTAAGAACCATAACTCCTGTGAAGCCGAGCCTGTAAACGGTGTCCATAACGTGATATATCACCGGATGCGCCTCAGTCCAGAGGAGGAGCGAGAGGACGAACTCTTTTGAGGTACCAGGAAGCTTCAGGAGAAGGCCGTTCCAGTTAAGGCTCCAGCGGCCAATTAGTGGATAGACATAGCTGTAAGCGTCCCAGAAGAAATAGACCGCGAGAAACTCCATCAGCGCCTTATTCCGCTCTCCCATCGTCTCTCCCCACAGTTAATCGGTTCCATCCTTAAAAACCTGTCACCGTAATCTTTATAAAGGGCCCCCGTATTCCCTACATTGGGTCGAGCCGCCGTAGCTTAGTTGGCAGAGCGCCGGACTGTTAATCCGGCGGTCCCCGGTTCAAATCCGGGCGGCGGCGCCATCAGTGGGCCCGTAGCTCAGCCTGGTCAGAGCGCGCGGCTCATAACCGCGTGGTCGGGGGTTCGAAGCCCCCCGGGCCCACCACTCAGCCCTTTGCTCCGCAAAGCGCTGGCGGAAGGAATCGTGCTTTTGTAGAAATGCTAATTTTAAGAAGGTTTACTCTTAAAAAGCCATCTTCATGGGTGTTTGCTCCCAACGAGGCGTCCTTCGGACGCCAGAACAAAAAGCAAACTTTGTAAAAACCCGCTTTTAGAGTTAAACCCCCTGTTAATGACCCAAAAAGAATGCACGGTTACCCAGTATTTTTACTAGGAGGGCATTTTTTGATCAAACTTTGCAATGCAAAGTCTCTTTGATAAACCCCTAAAAGGAGCAGAAAATAATGTTTTGAATAAAAAGGAAAGTAGAGAGGTCAGAAGGTGTAGTAATCGACCTCACGCTTCCCCTTCTTTGGGACGGCCTTTCTGCTCTCCTCGAAGTTTCTGTAGTACTCCAGCATATACGGCGTTATACTCGGCTTGATCTTCTTGAGGGCCTCCTCAAAGTCCCTTTTAGTTACCCTGATCTCGTCCAGGAAGTCCTCCTCTGCCCGTTCTTCCTCAGCGGGGATTGCACGAACGATGCGCCTTAGAGCCGTTAGGGCCGCCTCCCTAACCACTGCCTCTATGTCGGCTCCAGAGTATCCTTCGGTCTTTTTCGCCAGCTCTTCAAGGTTAACGTCCTCAGCCAGCGGAACCCGCCTCGTGTGAACCTTGAATACCTCAAGCCTGGCCTTCTCGTCCGGAGCCGGAACGAGTATCAACCTGTCGAACCTCCCCGGCCTGAGCAGGGCTGGATCAATAATGTCCGGCCTGTTGGTGGCTCCAATGACGACCACACCACTGTTCCTTTCTATGCCGTCCATCTCAGTGAGCAGCTGATTGATGAGGGTATCGAGGTGCCTCGCACCCTCGTATGAGCCCCTGGCCGGTGCTATTGCGTCTATCTCATCAATGAATACCACCGTCGGGGCCGCCTGCCTCGCCTTCCTGAATATCTCCCTCACCCTTTTCTCAGTCTCTCCAACCCACTTGGAGAGCACTTCTGGTCCCCTTATGGCTATGAAGTTGGCCTCGCTCTCGTTGGCCACGGCCTTTGCAAGGAGTGTCTTACCAGTTCCAGGCGGACCGTAGAGGAGTATCCCCCTCGGCGGAGTTATCCCCAATCTCTCAAAGGCCTTGGGGTACTTAAGCGGCCATTCTACAGCCTCCATCAGCTCCTCCTTAACGTCTTTGAGTCCGCCTATATCGTCCCAGTGGACGTTCGGAACCTCCATAAGTACTTCCCTTAGTGCAGATGGCTCGACCATCTTCAGTGCCTCGTAGAAGTCGTCCTCCATGACGCGGAGTTCCTGGAGGACTTCGGGGGGTATTTTCTCGTGCTCCGGACTCACCCTGCCCTCCTTGATCAGCCTGCGAAGAACTACCATCGCCGCTTCCCTTGCCAGAGCGGCCAGATCAGCACCGACGAAGCCGTGGGTCTTATCCGCTATCCTGTCGAGCATTCGGTCGATGAGCTTGGCCTTGACCTCGGAGTAAATCTCGCCGTACTCCTTGAGGATGCGCTTTATCTCTTCCTCGCTCCTGGCCTTCTCCACTTGGACTTTGAGCCTCATCAGCGTCTCCGAGTCTAGGATCCTTGGCCCGACTTCGTCGAGTATGCGCAGGACTTCGCTCCTGTCGAAAGGAGGCTCTAGAGGCATTCCTCTGGTGTGTATTTGGAGGATTTCCTTCCTTCCCTGCTTGTCTGGAACGCCGACCTCAATCTCCCTATCAAACCTCCCCGGCCTCCTCAAAGCCGGATCAAGAGCATCCGGCCTGTTGGTTGCTGCTATGACGATAACCTTGCCCCTCCCCTGCAGGCCGTCCATCAGGGTGAGCAGCTGGCTGACAACCCTCTTCTCGACCTCCCCAACTACTTCCTCCCTCTTGGGGGCGATTGCATCAATCTCGTCGATGAATATTATGCTGGGCGCGTTCTCCTCGGCCTCTTTGAATATATCCCTCAGCCTTTCTTCACTTTCCCCATAGAACTTGCTCATTATCTCTGGACCGTTGATTGCTATGAAGTGAGCGTTGGCCTCATTTGCAACGGCCTTTGCAAGGAGTGTCTTACCAGTTCCAGGCGGACCGTAGAGGAGAACTCCCTTCGGCGGCTCGATACCGAGCCTCTCAAAGAGCTCAGGATGCTTGAGCGGGAGCTCGACCATCTCCCTTATCTTCTGGATCGCGTCCTTTAGACCGCCGATGTCCTCGTATGTTACCTCCGGGATGCGCTCCTCCTTCACCTCAACCGCCTGGGGAAGAACCTCGACCTCCGTGTTGTAGGATATCTGGACGATCCCCTTGGGGACGGTGCTAACGACGATGAACTTCAGCTCGCCGAAGCCCAGGGGCATGGTCTCGAACAGTCCTCTGATGAGGTCGTCGAGGGGCGAACCGCCGTAGTAGCCGGCCTCCCCACGGCTGCTGGCGACGACTATGTCCCCCTTCACGACGGGCCTGCCGAGGAGGTTCTGCTTGACGATTTCCCCCGGAATCTGGAGGATAACACCCTTCTGGGCCGGTGCTAGGGTTACCTTTTTGGCCTCCTGCACCTGGGCACGCCTTATTGTAACGTAGTCGCCTATGCTCACTCCCGCGTTCTTCCTTATGTACCCGTCCATCCTGACTATGTCCAGCCCCCTGTCATCAGGGTGCGCGTTCGCCACAACTGCCGCGGTTGAGCGCGAACCCACAAGCTCCACGATGTCTCCTGTGCTCACGCCGAGCTTTTTCTGGTAGCTCTTGTCAAACCTCACTATTCCCCTTCCCACGTCCACTTTAAGGGCCTCTGCAACCCGGAGTTTTATCTCATCAACACTCTCTTCCTTTCCTCCGAATATCATGAATCTCCCTCCCGTTTTTTCTCATGACGTTATTGTTATGCAATAGGAGTATAAAATCCCTCCGCTTAGTCGCCCTTACCCTTCTTCTCCCGCTGTCTCTTGATGGCCTCGTCCAGGGTCATGTTGCCCACGGCAACCTCCCTGGCCAGCCTGGAGGAGATAGTGATGTTCCCGCTCAGCTCCCTGCTCCGTCTCTTTATATCCTCTATTTCCCTCTTGCTGGGTTCTTTCACCTCAAGGAGCTCGCCTATTCTCCGTTCCTTTCCCTTCCTCAGGCCGATGTTTATTGATGCAACTATATCCTGAACTCCAGGGGAATCGACACTTCCCACACGCGGCGTCGTTCTGGCCTCGTTCACGAGGATGACCTGGTAATCGTACCCCAGAACCTCTCCCAGGGCTTTCAGGGTCAGCGTCCTCTGTCTTCTCGCCCCGTGGCCTATCTTTATCCTTGCTCCTGGATAGCGCCGGAGGAGCTCAAGAATCGGCTCAACGTCCCTCGGTCCTTTAAGGCGTTGCACCTCCAGAACCCTGTTATCAGCCACGACGCTGACACCGGGCCTCTCTCCGGGGTCTATCGCTATGTAAACCTGGTTGAAGTGCTCCCGTCCCTCAAGGAGAGAAAGGAGCTCGTCGATGAAGTCCTCCCCCCGGACGATTACCTTTCTGGGAAAATCCAGACTCTCCGCGGTCTTCTCATCGGTAACAACCACCTCAACGTCGAAGGGGATCCCCTCCCCCTGCCTGAGGCTGTAGAAGCCTATCCCGTGCCTCTTGAGGACCCTAACCGCGGTGTAGTACACCCTCGCATCGCCGGTTATGACCGCTACCCTCATGTCCTTCCCTCCGGTGGCGTATTAAAAACGTTTCCGGACCCGAAGCCTTAAATCCTGAACACCGAAGTTCCGCCGGTGGTATCATGCCCCCGAAGCGCAGGCCTCGCAATGAGGAGGAAGACGACGAGCTCTACGAAGTGGAAGAGTTCGAGGAGCTGGAAGACGAATTTGACCTGGAGGACGAGGAGATCGCCTGGGAAGACGATGAGTGGGAAGAGCTTGACGATGTCGAACTTGATGAGGAGATTGACTGAGTTAGGCAGGTATGAGAAGAGAAACTTCGAATTCCCTCTGAACCCTAACCCCTGCTTCAAAGACCCTCCTTGAGAGTTCCCTCAGCGAGTTGGCCCCCTTCGTATTGGCCTCCTCCAACAGTTCAAAGGCTGAGAACTTCAACAGCCGGGCTAGCTTGTACCGGCTCCCACCACGGGGCAACAGCATACTCTCCGCGAGCTCATCGCTGAAGAATCCCGTTCTCACGGCATTCAAGAACACGTCCAGCAGGTAGACAGGGTTGAGGACTTTTTCCATGAACTCCGCGGCCTTCTTTGGCTCTCCCCGAGCCAGGTAGAACATCGACAGGGCCCTTCCAGTTTCATTCGCTATTTTAGCTCTCCTGAATGCATCCTCCGCCCCTTTGACATCCCCAAGTTCTATCTTCAGCTTCCCAAGCTCGTCCAGCAGAAGGCTCCTCAGGGGTTCCTCAAGCAACCCGGCCCAGTATTCGAGCCCCTCAACGTCGCCCCTCCCAACGAGACCTGAGAAGAACCCTTTGAAATAGCTTTTTTTCACCTCATGGAATGGTTTAACAATGGGGTGTGGGAGCCCCGCCTTCTGAGGTTTGTTCTCCTGGATTATTCCACTTTTTACCTCCCCATTCATGCGCAGGAGCTCCGCTCCGGGCATCAGCTTACCGTCCTTGAATATTAAACCCGCTGGAAGGGGCTTTAGCTGTTGCAGGTCCCTCTCGTCGAGGCCGAGCTCGCTGAGGCTGACACCCGCAGTTCCCTTCTCCACGATGACTTTGGCCAGAACGTCGGCAACGCTTTTCAGTGCCTTCTTGCGAAGAAAATCGCTTTTAATGCTCCTGGCCGCCCTTATTGCCAGTTTAAAAATCCCCGCCCTTGAAAGGAGGTAGGAGAGGTTTTTAAAAACCTCGTCGTGGAGAGTTTCCGTCCTTATCTTCCCTGCTATCTCCAGGGCCTTCTCCGGCGAGCGGGTAACGTACGCTTCGATGACCCACCTGAGGGCATAGTCTCTCCAGTAGCTTTCTTTTATGCCTTCAGCTTCGCGAAGGGCCCCTTCGAGGTCCCCCTTTGACAGGAGTTCCCTCACCTGAATGAGCCTCGCGTCCATGTCAGACCCTCAGCCCAGGGTGCCACACCTTCTTTCCGGCCCTCTCCTTCTCCTCGTCCCATTCAGTGAGGATTTTAACTGCCTCGCTGGCTACGAGGGCGGCTTCCTTCTCCCCTACCTTCCCGAACTCGTTCGTTACACGGTTGGCGAAGACGGAGCAGACACAGCCGGCCCTACGGCCGTAGATGTTGGCCAGGGTGTAGAGCGTCGCCGCCTCCATCTCGAAGTTGGTCACGTTCGCCTGCCTGAGGTCGTCGACGATGTTCCTGGCGAAGCTCGGGAAGTAGCCGTTGAGGCCCGGCCTGCCCTGGCCGAGGTAGAAGCTGTCGGTAGAGGCCGTTATGCCGAGGTGATAGCGCATTCCAAGGGTCTCGGCGGCCTCTACGAGGGCCAAAGTAACCTCAAGGTCCGCAACTGCCGGGTACTCAATCCTCACGTACTGCTTTGAAGTGCCGTCGAGCCTGACGGCCGCTTTTGCTATGATTAGGTCTCCTATCTCCATCCCCGGCTGGATTGCCCCGGTCGAACCAACGCGGATGAACGTGTCGGCGCCGATGGCAGCTAACTCTTCCACCGCTATCGCCGTCGATGGGCCCCCTATTCCGGTTGAGGTGACGCTTATCGGCACGCCCTTGTACTTTCCGGTGTGCGTACGGTATTCCCTGTGGAACGCTATCTCCCTTGCCTCATCCCAGAGCGAGCTTACCTTTGGAACCCTCTCCGGGTCTCCGGGGAGGAGAACGTATCTCGCCACATCCCCGGGTTTGCAGGCTATGTGATACTGCATCCCCTCCTCAGTCTGGGGCCTCTCAGCCGATACGAACTTCTCCACCATGACAACCACCTTTTTATCCTCTTATGCATCACTTTTAGTGTTTGAGCTAAAAAGTGTTTGGACGGAGTGGGGACAATGCTGAAGTGCACCCGATGCGGAAAAACCTACCCGGAAACGTTCAGGCTCACCTGCGACTGTGGTGGAACCCTGTTCGTCGAGCGGGAATACTTCGACTTCTTTGGAAACCTCGGCCAGCATCTCGACGCGAGGAGGTACCTCAACTTCCTTCCGGTAGGGGGAACTCTCCTCCCGCCGCCCGTGCCGGCGATAACCCCAACCGTTGAGCTTCAAGTCGACCCGGTAACCGCGCTCTTCAAGCTCGACTACCTCCAGCCCAGCGGCTCCTTCAAGGACAGGGGAACGTGGGTAACGGTCGCCAAGTTGATGGAGGAGGGCGTGGGGGAGGTCGTCCTCGACAGCTCCGGAAACGCGGCACTGAGCTTCGCCCTTTACTCTCTTCCCGCAGGGATAAGGATTCACACATTCGTCTCCTACGATACAATGCCCGGAAAGCTCTCCCTCCTCCGGAGGCTCGGCGCGGTTGTACACTTCGTTGATGGTGACAGGATGGAAGTCCACGAAAAGGCCGTCGAGTTCTCGGAGCGGGAAGGGATAACCTACGTGACCCACTGGCTCAACCCGTACTTCATCGAGGGCACCAAAACGATAGCCTACGAGGTCTATGAGCAGGCTGGGGTTCCAGACTACGCCTTTGCCCCCACTGGTTCCGGAACCCTCTTCCTCGGCCTGTGGAAGGGCTTCAAAGAGCTGATGGAAATGGGTGAAATGACCAAACTCCCGCGGCTCGTGGCTGTTCAGGCCGAAGGCTACGAGAGCCTCTGCAAGCGATCACCCACCAAAAACCAGCTCGCCGATGGTATAGCCATTCCCGAGCCCCCAAGGAGGGACGACATGCTGAGGGCCATTGATGAGAGCAACGGCCTCTGCGTGAGTGTGAGTGAAAGCGAAACCCTCGGGGCCCTTAACTGGCTGAAGAGGGCGGGCTTCCTGGTGGAGCCGACTTCCGCGGTCGTTTTGGCTGGCATGTGGAAGCTCGTGGAATCTGGAGAAATCCCCAGAGGTTCAAGAGTCCTGCTCCCGCTGACGGGCTCGGGCCTTAAAATAACCGAAGGTATTTAAACTTTGAGGATAACCTTTGGTGGAGGTGATGGGAATGGTCATGAGGTACCCCGCGGTCGCGGGAAGCTTCTATCCCGCTGACGAGGAGCTCGTAGGGATGATGGAGGAGTTCTTCAAAGGCATTGGGAAAGAAGGGGGCGAGAGGAAAATAACCGCGGGCGTTGCTCCGCACGCGGGCTACGTATTCTCCGGTTATACAGCGAGCAGGACGTACAAAGCCATCTTTGAGGACGGTCTTCCGGAGACCTTCGTGATCCTCGGGCCAAACCACACCGGGCTCGGTTCGCCCATAGCGATTCACCCACCGGGTAAGTGGATAACGCCGCTGGGAGAGATAGATGTC
Organism: Thermococcus sp. Bubb.Bath; assembly: GCF_012027595.1. Taxonomy (NCBI): domain Archaea; kingdom Methanobacteriati; phylum Methanobacteriota; class Thermococci; order Thermococcales; family Thermococcaceae; genus Thermococcus; species Thermococcus sp. Bubb.Bath. Next base: position 856,610 of record NZ_SNUR01000001.1, read on the forward strand.
GACGGCGAGCTGGCGAAAGAGGTAGCCAAAATTTCCGGCATAGCCGATTTAGACGAGTTCGCCCACAAGTACGAGCACTCCATCGAGGTCCAGGTTCCGTTCATACAGTACCTCGCCGAGAAGGCCGGGAAGGAAGTCAAAATCGTGCCAATAGTCCTTGGAATGCAGGATGAAGACGTTACTGAGGACCTCGGGAAGGCGATCTTCGAGGCGAGCAGAGAGCTCGGCAGGGACATCGTGGTCATAGCGAGCACGGACTTCATGCACTACGGCCCGGTCTACGGCTACGTTCCCTTCAGGGTTCACGCGGAAGAGCTCCCCCACAGGATAAAGGAGTGGGACTTTAGAATAATCAGGAGAATCCTCGACTTCGACGTTAAGGGAATGTTCAAGGAGATAAGGGAGATGAACCACACCATGTGCGGGCCAGGTGGAGTTGGAACGGCGATAGTCTACTCCCGCCTTGCTGGGGCGGTTGAGGCCGAGCTTCTCCACTACACGACGAGCTTTGAGGTGAGTAGGAGCACCGACGCGGTTGTCGGGTACGCGAGCATAGTCTTCAGGAGATGAGTAACTTTCAGTTTGTTTTGTTTTAAAGTTAAAGATAAAAAAATTGTTCAGAAGGCCGCCTTGTGGTGCTGGTGCTTGACTTCCCAGCTGAAGAACCGGTAGGCGGCCCTCTTGGTCACGTCTTCTATCAGGAACCAGATCAGGCAGTAAAGCCACACGAAACCCACATACTTCCAACCTGCTGCGGTAACTCCCCATCCGTAGGCCACCATCAGCGTGGCTAGGAGCTTAGTTCCAACTGCGCTCCAGAAGAGCCACTTGCCCGGCATTATGCTCCAGAACGGCCCCCTGGTCCTGGTGACGAATATCGTCAGGTGCCCGGCAACTGCCAGTTTAAGGAATATGATGCTCTGGAGCAGTGCCAATCCACTCGCAGTGGTGGGGGATATGTGGAAGTAATCGATCATTATAACGAGCAGGAGGAATGTTTCTATGACACCCATGGTTCCTATGATGGTCGATACGGTTAGAACTTCCCTAAGGTTCCACTTCTCTGGCCAGCGGTTTATCTTGACGTTGTCGTAGGCTATCGTGATTATTGGGAGGTCGTTGAGTAATGCCAGGAATATTATCATGACTGCGGTTATTGGGTAGAAGTTGTATGCAAGTATGCTCAGCGTTATGAAGAAGAGAACCCTTATGGTCTCTGTGATGCGGTAAAGCACATAGCTATGCATCCTCTGGAATATTTTCCTGGCTTCCACTATTGCGTTTTTGATGGTACTAATACCTGGTGCCAGTAGCGCTATGTCGGCAGCGGCCCTCGCTGCGTCGGTTGCACCTGAGACAGCTATGCCAACGTTGGCCTGTTTCAGAGCAGGAGCGTCATTAACCCCATCACCCGTCATTGCGACTTTGTGGCCAGCTTCTTGGAGCGATTTGACTATCTTGAACTTGTGCTCCGGATAAACCTGAGCGAATCCATCAGCCTCTTCACACAGCCGGATCAACTCGTGTCCTTTGGTCTTTTCAAGTTCATCCGCCGTGTGTATTTTGGTTCCTATTCCCAGTATCCTGGCTATCTGCTTGGCTATTGCTATGTGGTCACCGGTGATCATCTTAACGCGTATCCCGTTCCTCTTGAGGAACTTGACAGTGCTCGCGGAGTCGTCGCGTGGCGGGTCAAAGAGAGGTATCAGTCCGACGAACTTCCAGCCATCCCCCGAGTCAACGGCCACCCCGAGTGTTCTGTATCCCTTGCTGGCGAGTTCTTCAACTTTCCCCATGACCTCTGAGGTGAGCTTCTCATCAGCGTTTACCATCTGGAGTATGACCTGAGGTGCACCCTTGGCCGTCTTAAATTGCTTTCCGCCGCACTCAACCACGGCCTCCGTGTGCTTTATGACGGGATCGAAGGGTACGAATTTAATCTGTTTACAGGTTCCCAATTTCTCTTTGTTTTTAATAGTCCTAAGGATAGCCAGGTCAATCGGATCCTTGTTTTCCTCTTTGCTGGCGAGTGCCGCATAGAACAGCATATCATCAACGGAGAACCCGCTCCAAGCGATGGGGTTTTCCACGGTGAGTTGGTTCTTGGTCAAAGTCCCAGTTTTGTCGGCACAGAGGGTGTCCACAGAGGCCAGCTCCTCTATAGCAACAAGCTTGGTCACTATGGCCTGCCTCTTGGCCAGTTCATACGCACCTATTGCCATGGTTATACTCATGACCGCGGGTAATGCCGCTGGAATGGCCGCCACTGTTAGAACTAAAGCGAACCGCAGGAGATCGAGGAACGGTTTCCCGCGGTGGAGTTCCACAATGAACATTATGCTTATCATTATAATGCTGAGTACGATTAGGTAGTTGCCTATGTTAATGACGAGCTTCTGGTATTCGGTCGTTGTTTTTGCGGTCTGAACGAGCTGCACGGTTCTTCCGAAGTATGTGCTCAAACCGGTCGCTATTACAACGCCAGTCATCTCCCCGCGTTTGACTATCGAACCGCTGTATATGACACTACCGACCTTCTTTGTAACCGGAACGCTTTCCCCCGTGAGAGCAGACTCGTCCACTGTCAGAAAGTCCCCCTCTATCAGTTTAACATCTGCGGGGATTATATCTCCCATGCGGAGCCTTACGATATCGCCGGGGACGAGCTCTTTTGCCGGTATGGTTTTCCACTGACCGTCCCTGAAAACCCTGACCTCCAGGGCAAGCTTCTGTTTGAGATACTCCATTATGTTTTCGGCTTTGTGCTCCTGCCAGAACCCCACTACCCCGTTGATTATGAGGAGACTGAGAATTATCCAGAAATCCTCCCAGTGATGCACTATCGCGGAGAGAATGGCCGCGACCTCTATCATCCACGGAATGGGCCCCCAGAAGTAGGATAGAAACTTTCTCAATGGGCTTACCTTTTTCTCGGGTATCTCGTTGGGTCCGACCTCTTTAAGGCGGCGCTTTACCTCCTCGCTACTGAGACCGGTCTTCGGGTCAACGTTGAGATACTTGAGAACATCCTCAACGCTCATGTGCTTTGCCTTTTGGGCAATTCCCTGCAAATCCTTAACACCTATCGACATCGCCCCATGCCTCCCAAGTTTTCATCCCTGCAATTTGCAATTAGATAATACCCATATTTAAACATTAGCCATAAAAGTACAATAAAAAATTGTAATCACACAAATGATCCTTAAACGGAATAATAGTATAAATGTACTTCATGGAAACTACCGCCGGATTCACCAACGATATTTGAGAAAGACTGATAAGCTCGTTTGTATCACCATAATGGGGATGTCAAGAATGGATGCCAAGAGCGTTCTCGCTTCAGCACCGGCTAAAATTATCCTCTTTGGAGAGCACAGTGTCGTTTATGGAAAACCGGCGATAGCGGCCGCTATAGACCTTAGAACCTACGTCAGCGCCGAGTTCAACAACACCGGCGCGATAAAGATAGAGGCCCACGACATAAAAACTCCAGGGCTTATCGTCTCCTTCTCAGAGGACAGCATCTACTTCGAGAGCGACTACGGAAAGGCCGCAGAGGTTCTCGGCTACGTCAGGCAGGCGATAGAGCTCGTGAAGGAAGAAGCCGACACAAACGGGAGGGGAATAACGGTCTCGATAACCTCGCAGATTCCCGTTGGTGCGGGTCTTGGAAGCTCCGCGGCGGTTGCGGTGGCAACAATAGGGGCAGTCTCAAGACTCCTCGGCCTAGAACTGAGCAACGAGGAGGTTGGGAAACTCGGCCATAGAGTTGAGCTCCTCGTCCAAGGCGCGTCGAGCGGCATTGATCCTACCGTTTCAGCGATAGGAGGATTCATCCATTACCAGAAGGGGAAGTTCGAGCACCTTCCATTCATGGAGCTTCCAATCGTAGTCGGCTACACCGGTTCGAGCGGTTCCACCAAGGAGCTTGTTGCGATGGTCAGGAAAAACTACGAGGAGATGCCGGGAATCTTCGAACCCGTCCTCAACTCGATGGGCAGGCTCGTTGAGAAGGCCAAGGAGGTCATCACCTCCGACCTCGACAGGGAGCTGAAGTTCCAGACCCTCGGAAAGCTCATGAACATAAACCACGGACTCCTGGATGCTCTTGGCGTATCGACCAAGAAGCTCAGCGAGCTGGTCTACGCCGCGAGGGTAGCGGGGGCCCTGGGAGCAAAGATCACTGGCGCCGGCGGCGGAGGCTGCATGTACGCCCTCGCGCCGGGGAAGCAGAGCGAGGTGGCAACGGCCATAACAATAGCTGGAGGGACCCCGATGATAACGAGGATAAGCCGTGAGGGCATTAGGATTGAGGAGGTGGAAGAGTGATACTCATAAAGATAGGTGGGAGCGTCTTCAGCGACAAGAGGGGGGAACCGGAGAACTTCGACTCCCCAACCGTGGGGAGGATAGTGAGGGAGATGGCGGAGTTCTATCCTGGCGAGGAATTCATCTTGGTTCACGGTGGAGGCAGCTTTGGACATCGCCATGCCGGTCAATATGCAATCCGAGAGGGGTTATCCGGAAACGCAGAGAGGGATGGAAGGAAAAAGATTGGCTTCTCTTTCACCCACCAGTCAATGCTCCGGGCCAACGCGGCTTTTATCGACATGTTTCTCTCCCAAGATCTGCCCGCGTTTTCAGTCTCAACTTCCTCCGTCTTCGTAACCGAGAAAGGGGAGGTGGTCTACGCCGACATGGAAATTCTAAGAAGGCTTTTGGATTTGGAGTTCATACCAGTCCTCTTTGGGGACGTCTCAGTTGATGTTGCCCAGGGGATAGACATCCTGTCCGGCGACCAGATAATGGCCTACCTTACCAAGATGCTGAGGCCGAAGAAGGCGATATTTCTCATGGACGTGGATGGCATCTACGACGGAGAACCCGGCGAAGGAACTCTTATCCATGAGCTCACCCGCGATGAAGTTCCCGCACTTCTGGAGAGACTTCACTGCACCGCCGCTGGGACGGATGTTACCGGGGGAATATGCAACAAGCTGAAGAAGGCCTATGAGATGGCCAACTACACTGAAGTCTGGTTCGTAAACGGGAGAGTCCCCGGAAGGCTGGCCGGAGCTATTATGGGGAACGGCTTTGGGACGAGGTTGAGGTGATGGAGATGTTCGCCGAGATTTTGACCATTGGCGATGAGATTTTAACTGGACACACCGTCGACAGCAACTCAGCTTTCATTGCCTCGAGGCTAACCGAAAGGGGTTACTGGGTGAGGAGGATAACCACCGTTGGGGACGACGTCGAGGAGATAAAGACCGCTGTTAGAGAGATACTCGCAAGGAAGCCTGAGGTTCTCGTCATCAGCGGTGGCCTTGGGCCAACTCATGACGACGTTACAATGTTAGCAGTTGCGGAAGCCCTTAACAGAAAGTTAATCCTGTGCGAGGGGTGCCTTGAGAAACTCAAGGCCTTCTACGAGAGGCTCCACCGCGAGGGTTACATAGACGACCCGAACCTCAACGAGGGGCGGAAGAAGATGGCCTACCTCCCAGAGGGAGCGGAGCCTTTGGAGAACACTGAGGGGGCTGCACCAGGGGCCTTCATCGAGCATGAGGGTGTTAAGGTATTCGTCCTTCCAGGAATGCCAAGGGAGATGAGGGCAATGCTCGAAAACGAGGTTCTTCCGAGGCTCGGAAGGAGAAAGTTCGTCCAGAGGAAGTTTTTAGCCGAGATAACCGACGAGAGCAAACTGGCCCCGATCCTTCAGGAAGCTTTGGAGAGATTTAATGTCAGAATCCATTCCTCTCCAAAGGGCTTTGGGAAATACATAGGCTTGATAATCTTTGCGGAGAGGGAGAAGGAAGTTGAAAGGACCGCAGCTTTTCTCCGGGAGCGCGGGATAGGCCTTGAGGAGGCGTGAGGATTCACCTTATTTCAATCTCCCCTTTCCTCATGCGGAAGGTGTGCCTTCCCTCCAGAGGTTCGAAGTCTCCAAGAGGGGACTTCCTCACGAACATGGTCTCTGAGGACTTTCCGGACTCCGAGTGGAACTCAAGGACGTACTGGCTGTAAAGGGATATCCATGAGGTGAACTTCTCAGAAACCCTATCCCTGTTGAGCAGGAAGAAGTTAACCGGCCGCTTCCTCTTCTCTTCCACCCTGGCCTTTTCCTTGAGGGCCATAAAGTGCTGGTAGAGACGTACGGTTTTTTCCTCCCCCAGCACCAGAGCTAGGCCATCCAGTGTTACGTCCAGTCCCAGCGGCCGTCTCTCCCCAATTTTCTCCTTCAGAATCTTTGGAGTAGAGGGAGATATACTTGGGGACGAAGGTCTGGGCGTCAATACTCTTATCCACGAGGACAAAGTCCTCCCCATAATCTACCCCATGAATGGAAGCGAAGATGTCTATAATGGCGAGATTCCTGTTTCCACCCTCAATAATGATGTCAAGTCCTATGGGTTTTAACTCGATGTTAAGGGCAGAGAAGGGAAACACCGTGTTCATTATGACGCCGAAATCCCCCAACTTGATCCGCTCCCTAAGAACGGCAAATGGGAGGAGCCACCCCATTGAATAGGTACTGTAAACCACGAGAACATTGCTGTCCGGTAGGAGTCCCCCTCCTAGTATCTCATCCAGTTTGGGGAACCCGGTACTCAAAGTTTTATCGTCAAAGGCCAGCCCCTCTCTTTCCATGCTTTCACCGTAGCATTTTTTGACCGTCTTCTATTTAAGGGTTACCAGTTGCATTGGGAGATAGAGGAAAAAGTTTTATACGATGCCGCTTAGAGACAGTGGGGAAACTCCACATGTGATAAAACTAAGGGGTGGAAGACATGGTGAAGATTCTTGCATCAAAGCTCAGGGACGTTGAACTTATTACCGACACCGGTGTGAGGCTCGGGTGGGTCTACGACCTCAGCTTCGATGAAGAAACCGGAGATCTCTTAGTTATAGTGGCTGAACCTGACGAAGACCTTGACACGAGCGAGTTCGTAACCGACCACGAAGGGCTTCTTCTGATACCGGTAAGTGCCGTCAGGAGCATAGGCGAGGTAATTATTATCGACTCCAACAAGCTGGCGGTCAAGTCAAAGCTCCGCGGTATAAGGCACCACTGACACGTCTAATACTTCAGTATCCCTCGAACAGCCTCTGGGCCAGGAAGCGGGGAAGTCCCGCCTCGACTATCTTCTCCGCCGCTTCTTCCACATCGTATTCTACCCTGTGGAACTTCACGTTGTTTGGTGGCTCTTTCTCCGTGTCTATGAAAGCGTAGGCCGCCCTCCAGTCCCCGTCCCTCGGCTGGCCCACGCCGCCGGGATTGATGATGCGCCGTTCTCTTACCAGCTTGAGCATCGGAATGTGGGTGTGGCCGACCAGGAGGTCGTCCTGCCATACGTAGCTCAGAACGGCTTTGAACTCACTCTCCGGGAGCCAGGGAAAGAGGTATTCATCCAGCGGGGCCCTTGGGGAGCCGTGAATGAGGAGGTAGCTCCTCCCGGTGTCGTCAGTGAAGAGTTGCCTAATCGGGAGCCGCCTCAGGAACTCAAGGTTCTCAATGCTCATGACCATCTGGTGCCATCTGACGGCTTCCCGTGCATATGGGTTGAAACCCCACTCTGCACCGAAGGCTACCGCGTTGTCGTGGTTGCCGCGGACGCAGAGAAACTCCCGTTTCTTCATCTGATCCCTCACGAACTCAACGACCTCATTTGGGGAGGCACCGTAGCCGACCAGGTCTCCCATGCAGAGTACCACGTCGGCGTTTTTCACCTCTCTCCAGACTGCTTGGAGGGCCTCCAGGTTGGAGTGGATATCGCTTATTAGGGCTATGAGCATGGGACCACCCAAGGATAAATAGGAGGAAGGCCTTAAATCACTTCAGGAACTTCCTCTCAACAGGCCGAGGCCAAAGAGCGTGAGGCCAGAAACCATCAGGACAAACCCGGAGTAGAGCTGGTAATCGGGAGAACCACTCCCCTCGCACTCCTTCTTGAGCTCATCGAAGTGCTCGGAGCAATATTCAAAGTCGAGATACTCTCGTGGATCACCGTAAACCGTCAGAGAATTTACTTCAAGGCCCTTCCTGAAGACAAGCCGCTGGAGATTCGCAGATTTCTTTTCCCTTTCCTCCCCCCGGATTTCAAGGGTTCCGTTGTGGTAAATGATGGTCAGGTTCCTCAGTGAACCGGTTTCGATAACCAGCGTGCCGTTTTTGATGTTAAAGGAAGCCCCAGTGGAGGAGTTTAGAACAACGGCAAACTTTGAGATGTCCAGGGAGTAATCGGAGGTGAAAACAAAACCCCCTCCTGAGGAGGCAAGCTCCGGAGTGCTGTTCAAGTTCGCGTCAAAGACTATCGACGAGGGAAGCATGCAGGCAAGGCCGCCACAGCTTGCTGGACTGTACGTCGCCGTTAGGACTGAACCCAAGAATAATAACAGAAACCCAAGGATGTAAACCATCCTCACATTCATAGTGCATCACAAACATTACGCCAGACGAAAATAAAAACCTTTGGGCAAAACATCCAGAAAAGAGAAAAGGAGACTCACTCCTTCTTCTGCTTCTTCTTCCAGTTGCTCCACTTGTAGAGGGCAGCGAGGGACTTAACGGCCCTCTCCGGCTCTGGATAGGCCGGGATCCCTTCCTCGTTGAGCATATCAATGGCTTCCTTGCTTTCAATGCCGCCGACAATAGCGACGACGAGCGGCTTCTTCCTTCCGCTCTCGTTGTACTCGCGGATGACTATCTTGGCGAGATCCCTCGGGTCGAGGACAGCGGTCTGGCAGTAGAGAACGGCAACGCTGTGGATGTTCGGGTTGCTCAAAGCTTCCCTGACCGCTCCCTCGTAGCTCTCGGCACCGGCCATACCAGTAAGGTCAACAGGGTTCTTGTAGCTTCCGAAGGGCGGCATGTAGTTGGAGAAGACCTTAAGGACGTTGAGGTTGTCGTAGAGATCCAGCCCGACTTCCTCGGCGGCGTCGGTTGCCATGACTCCTATCCCACCGCCGTTGGTGAGGATAACGAAGTTCTCACCTTGGGGCTCCGGGAGGTTGCTGAGAGTTCTCGCCCAGTCGAAGGCCTCACCGATGGTTAAAGCGCGGAGGACGCCGCTCTGCTTGAACGCTGCCTCGTATATCTTGTCAGCTCCTGCGAGTGAGCCGGTGTGAGAAGCGGCGGCCTTGGCACCGCGCTCGCTCCTTCCGGCCTTTATGATGATGATCGGCTTCTCCTTGCTGACCTTCTTTGCCGTCTCCATGAACTTCCTTCCGTCCTTGACGCCCTCCATGTAGATGAGAATTGCACCGGTGTTCTCGTCCTCCTCGAAGTACTCAAGCAAGTCTGCGTCGTCGATGTCGCTCTTGTTCCCTATGCTGACGACGGCTGAGAGGCCGACCTTCTCAAGGATGGTCCATCCCATGAGGGCTATACCGAGGGCTCCGCTCTGGCTGATGAGAGCGAGCTTGCCCGGCATGACGTCGGTCGGGCCGAAGGTGGCGTTGAGCTTGTCCGGAGTGTAGACGACGCCGAAGATGTTCGGGCCGAGGATTCTCATGCCGTACTTGTGGGCGGTCTCGACGAGCTGCTCTTCAACCTTCTTGCCCTCCGGGCCGAGTTCACCGAAGCCCGAAGTGATTATTGGGAGAACCTTGACGCCCTTCTTTCCGCAGTCTTCAACGACCCCCGGAACGAACTTGGCAGGGACGACGATGACGGCCATGTCAACCTCGTCCGGAACATCGAGAATGCTCTTGTAAGACTTGAACTTCCGCCCGTTTATCTCGATCTCAACGCCCTTAACGTTGACGGCGTAGATTTTCCCCTCGTAGCCGTACTCCACGAGGTTCTTCATAACAGCGTAGCCTATCTTGCCCGGTTTTTCTGAAGCGCCGATGACGGCGATGCTCTTCGGTCTAAACAGGGCAACTATGTTCTGGTCAACCATCTTTATCACCTCAGATGACATTTACGGGTTTACATCTGTAAAAGCGGTTAAAACCTTTCCCTTCTCATTTTGACGATGACAGAATCGACAGCCGTTAAAGGCAAAAAATGATTTAAACCAAAGGGGAGTATAAATTAGGGTGGTCTAATGGGAATAATCGAGAGGCCCAAAAAAGAACTGACTCCCCTCCAGACCGTGGCCCTGAAGTGGATGTCTTTCGCGTTTGACCTTGTTGTAATAGTACTCGCGCTCATTACAATGGCCTACGTCGCGTACATGCTCTACGACCTCGCCGCCATGATGTTCCACGGCCTCGAGGTGGAGGAAGCGCTTCACCAGTTCCTCCTCGTCATAATCCTCCTTGAGCTCTTTGAGCTGCTCTCCCTCTACATAAAGGAGCACCACGTAAGTATGCGCCGCGTGGCCGAGCTCGGTGTCGTAGCAATAGTTCGGAAATTGGTTATAACCGCAGACTACAATGCACTGGGCTGGCAGACCCTACTGGGCATGTCCGTCTTAATATTCGTCCTCGGCTGGATATACGTCCAAGAGAGAAAGAGAATCTCAGAGGAGGAGAAGTTCATGGTCGAGCACGGGATAGGCCGATGATGACCATTCCCCTCCCCGAACGATGAGGAGCAATCCGGTAGGCTGAGGCAAAGGCTAAATATTCCCTCGCCACATTTTCTTTAGGTGGTGGACAATGGGAGTACAGATAGGTGAGCTCGTACCGCGGAAGGAGATAGAAATCGAGAACCTCTATGGAAAAAAAGTTGCGATAGACGCTTTTAACGCCATGTACCAGTTCCTCTCGACGATTAGGCAACGTGATGGCACACCCCTTATGGACTCGCAGGGGAGGATAACCTCCCATCTGAGCGGCTTCTTCTACAGGACCATAAACCTCATGGAGGCAGGCGTAAAACCCACTTACGTCTTCGACGGCAAGCCGCCGGAGTTTAAGGGGAGGGAACTTCAGCGCAGGAGGGAGGTTAGAAACGAGGCAGAAGAGAAGTGGTACGAGGCCCTTGAAAAAGGGAATCTTGAGGAGGCCAAGAAGTACGCTATGAGGGCAACAAGGGTGAATGAAGGACTAATCGGAGACGCCAAGAAACTGCTGGAGCTCATGGGAATCCCCGTTGTGCAGGCCCCGAGCGAGGGCGAGGCCCAGGCGGCGTACATGGCGGCTAGAAAGAAGGCCTACGCCTCCGCCAGCCAAGACTACGATTCCCTTCTCTTCGGCGCGCCCAAGCTCGTGAGGAACCTCACTATAACGGGAAGGAGGAAGCTCCCTGGAAAGAACGTCTACGTCGAGGTCAGGCCAGAGCTGGTCGTTCTGGAGGAAGTGCTCAAAGAGCTGGGCATAGACAGGGAGAAGCTCATAGAGCTGGCGATTCTGGTTGGAACCGACTACAACCCGGGCGGGATAAAGGGAATCGGGCCGAAGAAGGCCCTGACAATAGTAAAACGTTCCAAAGATCCTCTCGCTAAGTACCAGAAAGAGAGCGAGGTCGATCTCTACGCCATAAAGGAGTTTTTCCTCAACCCGCCCGTAACGGACGACTACGAGCTTAGATGGAGCGAACCTGACGAGGAGGGAATTCTAAGGTTCCTCTGCGATGAGCACGACTTCAGCGAGGAAAGGGTAAAGAACGGACTGGAAAGGCTCAAAAAGGCGGTAAAAGCGGGAAAACAGAGGACTCTGGAGAGCTGGTTTGGGTGAGTGGCTAATCTCAGGTCATCGGAACCTTGAGGTTGAGCTTGTCCACGAGCTCTTTGTAGCGGTTCCTGACCGTGACCTCGGTGACGCGGGCCACTTCGGCCACCTCGCGCTGGGTTCTCTTTTCTCCTTCCATAAGCCCAGCTATGTAGAGCGCCGCCGCAACGAGGCCGGCCGGGCTCTTTCCACTCGTGAGGCCTCTGTTGTACGCCTCCTCAAGAAGCTCCGTAGCCTTTCTCCTCACTTTCTCGCTCAGCCCCAGCTCGTCGGCAAACTTGTTCACGTAGTCGGTGGGCTTAACGAAGAGCTTCTTGGGGGTTAAGTTGAGGTGCCGCGCTATGAAGCGGAAGCTTCTTCCTATCTCCTTCTTGTCGACGCGGGAGACATCGGCTATCTCGTCGAGCGTTCTGGGGATTTTGAGGAGCCTGCAGGCGGCGTAGACGCATGCCGCAATAACACTCTCAATTGAGCGACCCCTTATCAGGCCCTTCTTCACCGCCTCACGGTATAATCTGGCTGCCTCTTCCTCAACATGTCTGGGAAGGTGAAGGTTGCTCGCAAGCCTGTCAAGCTCGCTGAGGGCAAAGGCGAGGTTACGCTCCGCGGCGTCGCTCACCCTGAGACGGGACTGCCACTTCCTCAGACGGTACATCTTCTCCCTCATGAGACCGGTGAGGGAACGGTCGATTCCGATATCAGTAGAAAGACCCTTGTCGTGGAGGAGGATGCTCTCGGGGGCACCAACACGGGCCCTCTTTTCCCTCTGTCCCGCGTCAAAGGCCCTCCACTCAGGGCCTTCATCAATAACGTTCTCCTCAAGAACATAACCACATTTTGCACAGACAATTTCGCCCCTGCTGGGGTCGTAGATGAACTCAGTAGAGCCGCAGACAGGGCATACCCTTCGCTTATCCACTCCAACACCCCCACGGCCCGCCCTATCTGGGTGGCCTTTATAAACCTTCCTTTCCGGGCCCCTTCGGACCCCGGACGTATCGCAGGAGCCAGACTAAATCCTCCTTTCGGAAGGTTATTCTCTCCAGGACCCTCACGTCCTCATCCTCAAGGACGTTGGCGTATATCCAGAGGAACACGGGGTCGCTCTCGCTCCCCACGTGCAGGTTGCGGTAGAGGAGGTCAACGGTCCCGTCGCGATTGTTCTTAACCGAGACCGCCTTCCAGCTCTCCAGGCTTACCTCCCCTTTCTCGTCGAGGAGCTCTACGACGCGCCTGACTTCCATGTGGTCATCCACCCACTACCACTTGATACGGAACTCCTTCCTCGTCCTGGCGTCTATCTGGGCGAGTATCCTCTTGAGCTTCTCGTCGTCGATAGGCTCCCTGACCTGCCCGGCCTGATAAAGCTGCACCAGAACCAGCTCAACCTGTCTCGCGAGTTCGGGCTTTACAAGCTTGACCCTTCCAAGTCTCTCCCTCGCTTCCGGAGTTAGAATCCTTCTCATTATAGCGTCGAGCTGGGCCTCAAGCTCCATCTCCTGCTTCATTGCCTCCTCCTGAGCCTTCTGCTCTTCAAGGTACCTCTTCTGGAGTTCCATGAGCTTTTTCTTCCTAATCTCCTCTATGTCCTCGGCCATGCTCCCACCTCCGGTTTAAGCTATGAATTCCGGTTAAAAAGGTATTGGGGTTCAAAGGTAGATTAGACTGAGAAGTGCAAAATATTAATTTGGAAAGCAGAGGGGAGCTCAGTACTTCTTGAGCTCCGGAAGCTGCTCCTCAAGCTCCTTCTTGAGCTCGGTGGCTATCTTGTCGAGGAAGCTCCTTCCCTGCGGGGTGACTATCCTGCCCTCGCCCGGAACCTTCTGGACGAAGCCAGCGGCCTCAAGCTGCTGGAGGGCCTTCCTGATGATGCTTCCACCGGCCTTGTAGAAGTGCTCCGGGGCGTGGCCACGGTTCTTCCTGCCGCCGTACCAGGTCCTGAGCCTCTCTATCCCAACGGGCCCATCGACGTAGACCTTTCTGAGGAGGCTTGCCGCGCGGTAGTACCACCAGTCCTCCTGCTCGGGAATTCTCTCATTGTGCCTTCCGGTCTTGACGTAGAGCGCCCACTCGGGCGGCTTTATAGCTTCGACCTCTTTCAGGGCCTTCGCAGCCCTCTCAACGAGCAAATCACCGGGAACATCATAAACCGTCGCCACGTTCAATCCCTCCCTTTCTTAAACTTCTTTCTGAAGTTAACGATGTCGAGCTTGACCTTACGAACGGGCCTCTCCTCCCGTTTCTCCTTCGAAAGCTCCTTTCTCCGGAGCTTCCTTAAATACTTTTCCCAGCCTTCCCTCGGTTTGAACAATATAAACCTTTTGCCGCGCACGTCTATGAGCTCGCTGTCCGTGAGTTCAGCAACCCTCTCGGCGAGCGCCTTCCTGTCGAGCTCAGTGCTTATCAGAGCCCCTTTTCTTATCTCGACCTTCAGGATGCCATCCTTCTCAAGCTGGGCCTTTATCTCCTCAATGACCCCGTCATCGAGACCCTTCTTTCCCACCCATGCTCGCGGGGGAATATCGTAGTATCTCGCCCTTATTACCCTTCTCACCTTTCCAGGCAAATGGTTCTCCATATCTCTCACCTTTTGGCCACTGCGAGAAGGGCTTTAAAAACCTTGGCCTCTGAGACGCTCAACGAAAACCTTTTAGTCAGCGATATGATATGTCAACCGGGGGAAGGAATGAAGGTTCTGACCGTTCAAGGAGGTCGCTTTTTTAAAAGCAAGGTCAGTCATCTCGCTGGAGGGGTAATCAAAGACGTGAAGGTTCTGGATAGCTCGTTGGTATTCTCCGAACCAACCAAAGCCAAATACGGGATATTCAAGGTGTCAAGCTCCGTTATCATCGGCCCCAAGGTTGGAAACCGCTGGTTTGGGTATCACACCTCGGGCGGGCTTTTTAATACATCGAGGACTTTTCTACCGGAGGAAAAGTGTTGAATCCTCTGAACTACCTATCCTTCCAGCGAAGTATCGCTTAGAGCTCGATGTCCCTGGTTCTGGGCTGTTGGAACTCCCAGGATATAGATTGGAGAATGGCGTCGTCTTTCTTTTCATTATTCCGAGTTACCGATTCAATTTCCCGGCGGACTCTATTACACTGGGAGACCCTGAAAACTACGTCCAGCTGTCTATCAACCCATTCAAGGCAGTTTTGAGGGTGAAGTAAGCCTCAGCCTCAGAAAAGCCGAGAGCGTAGGTGTTAATGTAAAGGGAAGGGTTGTGGAAGATGTAATATTTCTTGGGGATGAACCCGGAAAGTTTTCCTACAACTTCATAAACGAACCGGTTCTCATTGTATCCCACGAGAAAATCTTAAGCCCGCAAGATCTCCAAAAGGCCCTCGGGTTAACATCCATCGTAAGCGGTCACGGAGGCTTTACTCTCAGGCTTTCGGTGGGAAGAAAGAAAAAGGGCGTGGAGTTCCTGGTGGAGTTGGCTCCCACAGCTTAGGCCATCGGGTGAGGCATACTTAAAAGGCCCAGCCGAAAACCGAGAGCGGTGGTGGAATGAAGGTCTATCATCTCTACTCCGGCGGCAAGGATTCGAGCCTGAGCGCGTGGATCTTGGAGAGAATGGGATACTCCGTTGAGCTCGTCACGGTGAACTTCGGTCTCCTTGACAGCTGGAAGTACGCGAAGGAAACCGCGGAAAGACTCGGCTTTGAGCACAGGGTTCTCTATCTGCCCCAGGATATCATTGAGAGGGCCGCTGAGATGGCAGTGAAAGACGGCCACCCTAACAACGCCATCCAGTTCATCCACGAGAAGGCCCTTGAGTCCCTGGCTTCCCTTCCCGAAGTCGAAAGGGTGAGTGACGGCACTAGGAGGGACGACCGGGTTCCGTTCCTCGACCTTTCGAAGGCCCGTTCCCTTGAGGATCGCTTCAACGTCGCCTACATAAGGCCTCTCCTCGGCCTCGGCTACAGGACCATAAGGGAGCTCGTTGATAAGCTGTTTATTGTTGAAATCCGGGAGAGCGAGGAGCTTGAGAAGAGCGACTACGAGGTAGAACTTAGACATCTGCTTGGGGAGACGGGTATCGACCCGCTCACGATTTTTCCAAAACGGCACTACCAGTCGAGGGTCGTGGGGTGGCGGGAGTGATAGACCTCGAAAAGATCGCCCATGAGATGATAAAGAACGGCACGTGGAAGCTTAACGAGGATACTTTTTATCAGGCCCTCAGGCTGAAAAGCGGGGTAACTGGGGTTGTAACATACAACGGAGACTTCCTCTTTCCAGAGACATGGAGCAGACGGGAAAGAAAAGAAGCGAGGGAGAATCTCTCCTTCATCCTCGGCCTTGATACCGACCTTGACTCATTCTATTCAGAGATAAGTGATTCGCCATTCTATTTCCTCGCGGAGGAGTTTAAGGGCCTAACTGTCCCCGCCGCATCCTCACCTTATCAAGCCCTCGTTGAGGTGATAGCACAGCAGCAGGTGAACTTTGACTTCGCGCAGAGAACGATAAGAAACCTCGTGGAGATGGCAGGCGAAAAAGTCGGGGAGGTTTACGCCTTCCCGGAGGCCGAGAAGATAGCTTCTCTTGACCTCAAAGAGCTTAAAAAGGCGAAGCTTGGCTACCGTGCAGGATACATAAAACACGTCACGGAGCTCTACCTGAAAGGCGAGCTGAAGCTTGACCTGTGGGAAATGGACGAGAAAGACGCCATAAAGTACCTGACGACCTTCAGAGGGATAGGAAAGTGGACGGCTGAGCTCTTCCTCGCCTATGGACTAAGAAAGAACACCTATCCAGGGGGAGACCTCAGCCTCAGGCGTGGGGTAGCGAAGATATTCGGGAAGAGTGTGAAGGGAGTTAGTGAACAGGACGTCAGGGAAGTTCTTGAGCCGTATGGAAAGTGGAAGGGTCTGCTCGCCTTTTATATCACCTGCTACGACAGAAAGACCGAGCTGGAGAGGAAGAAAAATGGACGATGAGATGACAGTGGTACTATCCAAAGAGAAATTCAAAGCCCTAAAAGGGCGAGATATCGAGGAACTAATCCGCGATAACCTAGCGAAGACCGAGGAGAGCCTCAAAGCGGATAGGGAAGAACATCTGCGTAAAAAGCTCAAACGGCTCGAAGAGAAGTTTTCCGAGATGGAAGGCCAGCTGAACGAGCTGAGAGAGTTCTATGAAAAGGCAAAGAAAGACAAAGAGAAGTTCATGGCCGTAAGGGGAGAGCTGAGGGAAGAGAACGAGAGGCTGAGGAAGGAACTGGAGGAAAAAGAAGAAAGTTCACAAAACGTGAACAAACTGTTCATGGAGCGTGAACGAAAAGTTCATAAATCATGAACGAGAGGTATCCTTATGCACGAGCTCTTATCAACGCGAGAACGTGTGAAAATCCTTCAAGAAGTCCTGCAGAGGAGAGTTGTTGGGGTAGAAGAAGTCGCAGAAAAACTCGGACTCAGCAAGGGGCTGGTCTCAAAGACCCTCCGCCTCCTAGTAAAGCACGGAGTTGCACTGAAACAGGGAAGAAAGTTCCGAATACTCAACAATCCAAAAACGCGGGAGCTTAAGAGGTTTCTAAACTTTATAATTCTCTCGGAGAAGCTTAAAGGACTCAAAGAGGACTGGGCGCTCGGCCTTGGGATCTACGGGAGCTTTGCCTCCGGAGAAAACCGGGAGGACAGCGACATTGATGTCTGGGTGTTCGCGAAAAGGGAGGAACTAATAAAGTCCGCGAGGCTAAAAAGGAGGATCACTGAGTTAACGGGCAGGGAGGTTGACCTGATAGTTTTAACGCCGTCAAGGCTTTCCAAGCTCCAGAAGGAGGATCCGGTCTTTTACTACTCCCTTGTCTACGGGTCAATGATCATATGGGGTGAGCGGCTTGACAGGCTTCAATCTCTGCGTGGAGCGAGATCTGCTGAGAAGAGTACCCCCGTCCAGAGGGAAGGCCTTGCTGAGCATTAAACGGGCCGAAGAGTGGCTGGAAGAGGCCAAGAGAAACGAAGAGTTCGGTTCATACAGGACTTCCCTCATGGCATCCTACCTTGCCATGTTCCACGCCGCCAGAGCGGTGCTTTTCCGCGACGGCTGGAGGGAGAAAAGCCACTACTGCGTTGCAAGGTATATTGAGGAGTTCTACGCCAAAACTGGAAAGCTTGAGGGGTACTGGGTGGAACTCCTCGATAGGATGAGGGAACTCAGGCATGAAGATCAGTATGATGTCCCCTATGCTCCGGAGCCCGAGGAAGTTGGAGAGGCCCTGAAAGTCGCCGAAGAGTTTATCGGAGTCATAAAATCCCTTATAGGTGTGGAACCATGAAGCTCATCATCAAACCCGAAAAAGGCTTCGGGAAGATTGAGGTCGAGCTTTCCGCAGAGGTCTGGAGTGAGATAGAGGGGCTGAGTGAACGTTACGGCGTCCGTCCTGAGAGAGTTATAGAGATTGCCCTCTCCGGTGAGTTTAAGGAACCTAAGGGAGACCTCGAAGAGCTGGAAAAGAAAGTAATGGAGCTTGAGAAGAAAGTCTGGGAATTGGAGAAGGAGTACGCATCGCTCCGCTTCAAGGCCTACGGGCTGAGTGAGGATAACAAAATCCTGGCCATCGAGCTTTCGGGCTTAATCGCCGAGAACAACCAGTTGAGGCGCTTTCTCAGGCTCCCACTGAGGCGAGACCCCGAGCTGAGAAAGCTTATATCATATTATATGAAATGAAAACCTGCGGATGATGAGGGCGAATTGCGCGGATCTGTGAAGAGAAACGTCATCTGACGCCGCCCCAAGCGGGCAGTGACGAATCCAAGACGGGCTTAGCCGTTCAGGCGATGACGTGCCCTATGAGCACTGAGCCCGCTCGGGGCGTGATTTTAAACTCATTTGGACAAGATGGAGGGCGTGATGATGATAATCGCAGTAACCGGGACACCGGGGGTTGGCAAAACGACGACCTCAAAGATTTTGGCCGAGAAACTCGGCTACGAGTACGTCAACCTGAGGGACTACGCTCTTGAGAAGGGCATAGGGGAAATGAAGGGCGAAGAACTTGAGATAGACGTCAATGAACTTGCAGAGGCCTTTAAGAGGGATTTCCGCGGCAGAAACGTCATCGCAGACGGTCATCTGAGTCACTTCCTCAAGGCTGACCTTGTCGTTGTCCTCAGAGCGAACCCTAAGCTTATAGCGGAGAGGCTGAAGGAGAGGGGCTACGGCAGGGAGAAGCTCGGGGAGAACGTTGAGGCCGAGCTCGTTGATGTCCTCCTCGTCGAGGCACTCGAGGAGAACGAGAATGTGATCGAGGTGGACACGACTGGAAAAACACCCGAAGAAGTTGTGGGGGAGATACTTGACCTCCTACAAAAAGGAGTCAAGAGAAGGGTTGGCATCGTGGACTGGAGCTGGGTTTACGACGAAGTCCTGCCCTACCTGCGCCTGTGATGCTTTTTCTTCCGCTTCCTCTTTGGTATTAGCCTCACAGGGCTTCCACAGTCTGGGCAGATCCCCTCCGGTGGCATCTCTTTGAACTTCTTTCCACAGCCGATGCAGACGTAGTTCCAGCGGATGACCCTCTTTATCCCGCGCTTCAGGGTTCTGAACTCGATTCCCAGCGTTTTTGCGATGTTCTGGAGGTTGTAGTCATCCGTGAGGAGTATCCCATTCACCTCATAGGCCAGCGCGAGGACTTCAATATCGGCCTCGCTCAGCTCTCCAAGTTCACCGGTCTTCTTTGCCGCTTCCCTCACCTTCTCGATGCTTTCCCTCGAAGGCAGAACAACTCTGACCTTGCCCGCGCTGATCAGACCCTCGAGGAAAAGACTCGACTCGGGGTCTTTGACTTCCTCAACGACTCCTGGGGTGGTTAGACCTTCCACGTCGGCGCCCTGGATGAAGAAGGCCGAATCAATAACGGCCTTTTTCTCTCTTCTCTCACTCATGGTGGAACCTTGGAGAAAGGCTTTTTTAGATTTGCGTCGAAACGGGTTTGGTGGGAACATGAAGGTGGACCTTAACGCCGACCTCGGCGAGAGTTTTGGGAGGTACAAGCTCGGCCTCGACGAAGAGGTAATGAACTACATCACCAGCGCGAGCGTTGCCACAGGCTGGCACGCGGGAGACCCTCTCGTGATGAGGAAGACGGTAAAGTTAGCAAAGGAGAGGGCTGTGGCAGTTGGCGCTCACCCAGGTTACCCAGACCTCCTCGGCTTCGGCAGGAGATACATGAAGCTTTCTCGGGAAGAGGCAAGGAACTACATCCTTTACCAGGTGGGGGCGCTCTACGCTTTTGTAAGAGCGGAAGGCCTTGAGCTCCAGCACGTCAAGCCACACGGTGCCCTCTACAACGCTTTGGTGAAGGAAGAGGAGCTCGCGAGGGGGGTAATCGAGGGGATAGCCGACTTCGACAAAGACCTGATCTTTGTGACTCTCTCAGGCTCAAGGCCGGCGGAGATAGCTGAGGAAATGGGCGTTAAGGTTGCTCACGAGGTCTTCGCCGACAGGGCCTACAACCCAGACGGAACCCTCGTCCCGCGCTCGGAGCCAGGTGCTGTTATCCACGACAAAGAGGAGATAGCCGAGCGTGTGGTTTCGATGGTCAAGGACGGCGGCGTTAGGGCAATCAACAGTGAATGGATCGAGCTGAAGGTCGATACCATCTGCCTCCACGGAGACAATCCGAAGGCCGTTGAAATAGCCGCACACATCAGGAAAGTGCTGGAGGGAGAAGGGGTTAAAGTGGTCCCGATGAGGGAAGTGGTCAGGTGAGAGCATGGAAATAAAGCCCCTCGGCGATTCCGCCCTCTTAATTTCCTTCGGCGAGGTCATAGAGGACGAAGTGAACGCGAGAGTTCACGCCGTTGCTAGGGCAATCGAGGGGAAAGAGTTTGAGTGGCTGGTGGAGGTTGTGCCGGCTTATTCTTCCATAGCGGTTATCTTCGATCCACTAAAGATAACCCTCGAGGAGGTTAAGAAGGCCGTTGAGCCATTGCTTGATGTGAGTGCAGAGACCTTCAAGGGGAGAAAGATAGAGATACCCGTCCTCTACGGCGGTGAATACGGCCCCGACATTGAGTTCGTAGCGGAGCACAACGGGCTAAGCGTTGAGGACGTCATTGAGATACACTCTGGGAAAACCTACCGCGTTCACTTCCTCGGCTTTTTGCCAGGGTTTGCATATCTAAGTCCAGTTGATGAAAGAATAGCCACCCCCCGGCTAAAAAAGCCGCGCCTTAAAGTCCCGGCCGGCTCGGTTGGGATAGCGGGAAGACAGACTGGCATCTACCCCCTCGAAAGCCCCGGCGGCTGGCGACTTATCGGAAGGACCCCGCTGAAGCTCTTTAACCCAGCGAGAGAGCCCCCAACCCTGCTCCAGCCGGGTGATGAGGTGAAGTTTGTGCCAATAGATGAGGAAGAGCTTTGGGAAAGTCACAAAGCCAAATGGGGGATAAGCGGTGATTGAACTCCTCAGCGTTCCGTCCCTTCTGACGGTCCAGGACGGAGGAAGGAAAGGTTATCGAAAGCTCGGCGTTCCAGTTTCAGGCTTCATGGACGACTTCTCAGCCAGGATAGCCAACTACCTCGTTGGAAACCCCGGTGATGCGCCGCTCCTCGAGTTCCTGCTGGCCGGGCCAAAGTTAAGGTTCAACGCCTCGGCGGTTTTTGCAGTGGCTGGGGACGTTGAAGTTAAGCTCAATGGAACACCCATCGAGCCCTGGAGAAGCCACTGGGCGAAGAGGGGCGACATCCTCGAAATTGGAACTTTAAAGAGCGGCCTTTACGGCTACATCGCCTTCGCTGGAGGGATAAAGTGTGAGAAGCTCCTGGGGAGCTGCTCGGCCTATCCTAGGGCAGGGCTTGAAAGACCGCTGAAATCCGGGGACCGGCTAAATATCGGGTACGCAATCCTAACGGGCAGGGAAGGCCTCTTCCTACCGAGAAAGCTGAGGCCGGACTACTCAAGCGGTAAGGGGGAAGTCCGCGTCGTTTTAGGCCCCGATTTAGACCACTTCACAGAAGATGGCATCGAGACATTCCTAAGGTCAACTTACACGATAACCCCCGAGAGCGACAGGATGGGCTATCAACTGGATGGGCCGGTTATTGAGCACTCTGAAAAAGGCCCAGATATCGTTACCGGCCCGCTCATTCCCGGAAGCGTCCAGGTTCCAGGAAGCGGAAAGCCGATAGTCATGATGCGCGATGCTCAGACTACCGGCGGCTACGCAAAGATAGCGACGGTGATAACGGCAGACCTTCCGGTCCTGGCCCAGGGCAGGCCCGGAACTATGATCAGGTTCGGGGAAGTAACCCCAGATGAGGCGCGGGAGATACTCAAGAGGCGCGAAAAGACTCTTGAGGCGGTAAGGAGCTTCCTCAATGGAAAGATGAGGGCTTACTGGATAAAGGCGCTTGGTAAGGAGTTCATGACCTTTGCCGGAAAGGTTTAATACATTCCCTTCTTCCTCCCTCTGGTGAAGAGAATGGGAAAGGTAAAGGCGATTTCTCTCGACATAGACGGCACGATAACCTATAGGGACAGAAGGCTGAGCATCGAAGCATTAAAGATGATAAGGCTTGCCGAGAGCCTAGGCGTTCCGGTCATGCTCGTCACTGGAAACTCCGTCCCCTTTGCCGAGGCGGCAGCAATCTTCATCGGCACGAGCGGGCCGGTCATAGCGGAGGACGGCGGAGCGCTTTCACTCAAGGGCGAGGGCACGATGAGGAAGCGCGTTTTTCTGACTGATATGAACGAGGAGTGGATCCTCTGGAGCGAGCTCAAGAGGCGCTATCCTGAGGCCGAACTGAGCTATTCGACGATGGAGCGAAAGGCCGGCATAGTAGTGAGGAGAACCGTTCCAGTAGAAGCTGTGAGGGGGATCATAAAAGAGCTGGGACTTAACCTGATCGCCGTAGATTCTGGCTTTGCAATCCACGTAAAGAAGCCCTGGATAAACAAGGGCACTGGCATAGAGAAGGCCTGCGAATACTTGGGTATCTCCCCCGAAGAGGTCGCCCACGTTGGCGATGGGGAGAACGACCTCGATGCTTTCCGAGTCGTTGGCTACCGCGTTGCTATAGCCCAAGCACCAGAGAGTGTGAAGGAAAAGGCAGACTACGTCACCCAGAAGCCCTACGGGGACGGCGGAGCGGAAGCAGTTATGCACATCCTTAGAAAGTTCGGCTACCTGAAGGAGTGATGGCGATGGGGCTCGTGGTCAGAAAGGCCACGCTCGACGATGTTATGGGAATAGTTAATGTCCACACGGCAGAAGAGGAGCTCTCCGACCTTTCCGTTCGTGAAAGATACCTACGCGGCGGCCCCTGGATGAGCGTAGAGACGTGCGCCGTCCACATCAACGCCCTCCTCCTCGACGGCCAGTTTTCCCTCGTTGCGGAGTTCAATAGAAAAATTGTCGGTGAAGCGGAAGTGTTTCTCTCTGAAGAGCTGGTAAGGGGCAAACCGACGAGAATATCCCATTTAGACGTCATAGGGGTTCACCCGGACTTAAGGGGTAAGGGAATAGGGAGGGCACTTGTTGAGCATATTGAACAAACTCTGGAAGGGAAGGCGGAGTTTCTAACGACTCAGCCGGACGAAGAAGCACTTGGCTTTTACAGAAAGCTGGGCTTCCACGAAGTTCTCTACGAGAACTGGCTTGTGGAGGTCTCTACTACCGAATTCAGCGGAGACAATGCCACGCCCCTCAAATTCTTCCCCTGGGAGAGTGTGAAAGACCTTGAACTGGTCGCCGGCAGGTTTCAGAGCTCCTACGACATGTGGTTCTCAAGCTTTAGAGACCTCTTTGCCGGCGTCCACGAGTTAGCGGAGGCCGGAAAAATTGGAGATTCTTACTACGTACTGAAGCCCTTGCCCGGAAGGCCTGGAAAGGCAAGCCTCTTCCTCTGGGGAGACGCGAAAGACATTCCCAATGCAATAGGGCGCGCAGGAGAGCTTGGCTTTAAGAGTGTTCTAACGGTTCTGGACGAGGAGACCGCGAAAAAAATTAATGGAGAAATGAAGAAAAAGGTGTCGATAATAGCGAAGCGGCTTTAGCGGAGGAACTCGAAGGCGAGGGCCACTTCCATCGCGGTTCCGAGGTAGAGGACTTCCTCGTCAACATCGAACTTTGGATGGTGGTGGGGGTAGACTATCCCCTTCTCCTCGTTCCTTATGCCCAACGCTAAGAACACTCCGGGGACCTTTTGAAGGTAGAATGCGAAGTCCTCTGCTCCCATCGTCGGCCTGACTTCCCCGTACCTCAAACCGTACTTCTCAGCGACTTTTCTGGCGAAGTCGGCCATTTCCTTGGCGTTTATTGTGGGTGGGGTCAGTTCCTCTATGCTCAGGTCGTGTTTTGCCCCATGAGCCTTTGTCACACCATCGAGGATTTCCTTCATCCTTTTCTGGATCAGATCGCCTATCTCCGGCTTGAAGAACCTAAAGGTCCCCTTGAACTCGACCTCTTCGGGGATGACGTTGAATGCAGTTCCACCGTGAAGAGAGGTAACGCTCACGACACCGGTCTCTATAGGCTCAACGTTCCTGCTGACTATCGTCTGGAGCGCCAAAACAGTCTCGGCCGCTATCGGGATTGGGTCGATGGTCTCATGTGGAGAGGCTCCATGACCACCTTTGCCGATGATCTTTCCGTTGAATATCCCCGCTCCCGCCAGAAACGGCCCGTCTCTGATCCCAATGAGCCCGCTCGAAAGATCCATCCAGACGTGGAAGCCAAAGATGGCATTGACTCCCTTTAGGGCGCCACCTTCAATCATCTTGACCGCGCCGTTTCCGCCCTCTTCCGCTGGCTGGAAAACGAGCCTCACCCTTCCCTTCAGCTCCTCCTTGTGTTCGGCGATTATCTTAGCTGCTCCAAGGAGCATGGCAGTGTGGGCATCGTGACCACAGGCGTGCATCTTGCCGGGGATTCTGGACTTGTAGGGGACGTCGTTCTCCTCCTGAATCGGCAGGGCATCCATATCCGCCCTTAGGGCTATTGTTTTCTCGCCCTCACCGATGTCCGCTATTATCCCAGTCCCAACGCGCTTTATGGAGTAACCCCACTCGCGTAGGTGTTCTTCGACTATCCTTGAGGTTCGCTCCTCCTCGTAGCCAAGCTCGGGGTGCATGTGGAAGTCCCTTCTCCAGGAGACTATCAAGCTCTCTATCTTTTTCGCCTCAGAAACGGGGTCAAAGTTCATGAAGTTCACCAGTGAAGGTAAGGAACGAGAAGGATATTAACTTTTCGATGGGTATCTCAATGCCTGCTGTGTTTCTCGTACCAGCCCCACTCCTTCTTGGGCCCGAAAGCCCTGACGCCCTTCTTGGCGAGGGTTATCCTCAGATCCCTCGCCATCTCGTGGGTTATCTCTCCCCTGCTTTCCATCCAGTTGATTATCTCGAGGGCCTGGTCATCGGTCTCGCATCTTCTCAGGAAGTCGATGATGGTGGGATTATATCCAGAGAAATCCTGTAGTTCAACCTCTTCCTCTTCCAAAGCCTCCTCCTCTGAAGTCCTGTAGGCGGTTATTTGAAGCTCAGCCTCGTCTTCGAGCTCCCTAGCAAGGGCGGGAAAACGCTCTCTAAACTCTTCCCTCTCGTATTCCTGCCAGGCAAAGTCATCGACCGCTCGCTTTTTTCTTTTTTCTTCTCCCTTGTTTGTCCCCATGCTCAACACCTTTATCTGGAGTTTGTGAAACCCTTTATAAACCCTGCAGTGAACCTAGACGTATGAAAGGGTCCTACTTCCTCGTCATCAGGCTTGGCGAAGACAAAACCGTACGCACGAAGGCCAGGGAATTCCCGCTGAAGGCCGGCTACTACGTCTACGTTGGTTCCGCCATGAATTCACTCGAAAAGCGCGTTGCGAGGCACTTCTCCAGGGAAAAGAAGCTTCACTGGCACATCGACTACCTTCTAAAAGAGGCAGAACTTCTGAGGGCGTACCTCGTCCCCAGCGAGGAGAGGTTGGAGGAAAGGCTCTCAGTGGAGGTCTCAAAGTTCGGAGAACCTGCTGAAGGGTTCGGGGCCGGAGACGTTAGCGTAAGCACGAACCTGTATCATTTTAACCAAGAGCCTGATAATGTTCTGATTAGAATCCTTAAAGACATGAGACTCCGCTGGAAAACCGTTAAAAGTAGAGAAGAAGTATTAAAAACACGGTGGGATTATGGGGACCGTTATTGAGGCAGTTTACGACGGTGAGAGTTTCAGGCCCCTCAAGAGAGTTAACCTGCCCAAAGGGGCCAAGGTTAAGGTCATCGTTGGTGAAACGATCTGGGACATACTAGAGAAGGTAGAGGGTATTCCCGTTAGTGAAAGCCCTGAGGAAGTGCTGAACGATGTCAGGAGGAGGAAAAGGGTTCGTTATTGACACAAACATCATCATAGGGGCATTTTTCTACAATTCCACAAGCGAAGAGGACATCAGAACGTTTATGGAGGTGTGAGGATGCTCAAACCCGGAAAAATCGAAACATACATTCACGAAAAGCTTGAGAAAGAAAAGCTCCACTTCGTTCTCCTCGATCCGGACGACGTTTCCCCACAGCTGGCCGGAGAGCTGGCGAGGATGAGCGAGGAAATAGGTGTTGATGCCATAATGGTCGGAGGCTCGACGGGGGCCGAGGGGGAAGTCCTCGACAACGTTGTAAAGGCCATAAAGAAGAACTCGAACCTTCCGGTGATACTCTTCCCAGGCTCCCACGGGGGGATAAGCAAGTACGCGGATGCAATCTTCTTTATGAGCCTGCTCAACTCGACGAACCCGTTCTTCATAACCGGCGCCCAGGCCCTTGGAGCCTTCCAGGTCAAGCGCTACGGGATAGAACCTATCCCCATGGCCTACCTCATAGTCGAGCCGGGAGAGACAGTGGGCTGGGTCGGGGATGCAAAGCCCATTCCAAGGCACAAACCGAAGATAGCAGCAGCCTACGCCCTCGCCGGCCAGTATCTTGGCATGAGACTCGTCTACCTTGAGGCAGGAAGCGGCGCATCCCGGCCGGTTCCTCCCGAGATGATAGCCCTGGTGAAGCGCGTCATAGAGGTTCCGCTTATAGTTGGAGGGGGAATCCGGACTGAGGAACAGGCAAGGGGCGCTGTGAAGGCCGGTGCCGACGTAATCGTCACGGGGACGGCGATAGAAAAGGCGGGCTCAATGGAGAAAGCCAGAGAAAAGCTGATAGAGCTGAACAAGGGGATAAAGGGCTAAGGGGACTAAGCAGAGAGGACTTTCACGGAGACCTTGCCTTTTTTGATCGTCTCCTTCAGCTCTTTTATGAGCTTATGGGCGTCGCTGACCAGGAGTTCAAGCTTTACCTCGCTGAGGCCGGTGGCGCTCGGCGGGAGGAAGTGGACGTCCCTTACCCTGCCCTTGAGCTTTCCGTAAAGTTTGCTCAACACCTGCCCCCTGTCCTCATAGGGCAGCTTAAGGGTAATTTCGACAATTTGCATGTTCATCACCACTTTGTTT
This sequence comes from Thermococcus sp. Bubb.Bath, assembly GCF_012027595.1. Lineage (NCBI taxonomy): Archaea > Methanobacteriati > Methanobacteriota > Thermococci > Thermococcales > Thermococcaceae > Thermococcus > Thermococcus sp. Bubb.Bath. Next base: position 883,660 of record NZ_SNUR01000001.1, read on the forward strand.
TATGAAAAAAGGCATATTTAACCTTTTTCATGCACCGTAGTAATCCCTTCCCAGGGATTTAATTCCTGGGGGTTATATCCTCCCCCGGCAAACTTATATAAGAGTGGGAGGCATTTCCAAGTTTAGGTGTCGAATATGCCGTACATTGAGAAGATAGAAATGAAGGGATTCAAATCTTACGGTAACAGAAAAGTCGTGGTTCCCCTCTCAAAGGGTTTCACCGCCATAGTCGGAGCGAATGGTTCTGGGAAGAGCAACATCGGTGACGCGGTTCTCTTTGTTCTCGGAGGTCTCTCCGCCAAGGCCATGCGCGCGACCAGGATCAGCGACCTTATTTTTGCCGGAAACAAGGCTGAACCAGCGGCAAAGTACGCGGAGGTTGCGATGTACTTCAACAACGAGGACAGGGGCTTCCCCATCGACGAGGACGAGGTCGTCATCAAAAGGCGAGTTTACCCCGATGGAAGGAGTAACTACTGGTTAAACGGCAAGAGGGCAACGAGAAGCGAGATACTGGACATGCTGAGCGCTGCCATGATATCCCCGGAAGGTTACAACCTCGTCCTCCAAGGGGACATAACCAAGTTCATCAAGATGTCGCCGACCGAGAGGAGGCTCATCATCGACGAGATATCGGGAATAGCGGAATATGATGCCAAAAAGGAGAAGGCCCTTGGAGAGCTCAAGCAGGCGGAGGAGAACCTCGCCCGTGTCGATCTCCTCATCAATGAGGTAAAGAAACAGCTCGACAAGCTTGAGAAGGAGAGGAACGATGCCCTCCGCTACCTCGACCTGAAGGATAGGGTTGAGAAGGCCCGCGTTTCCCTCCTCCTGGGCGAGATAAGAAAGGTTGAGAACCTCATAGCCGGGAGCAAGGAGAGGGATGGCTCAATCAACGAAGAAATAGAATCTACTGAAAACACTCTCAAAGAGCTGGTGAAGGAGATAATCGCCAAGGAAAGGGAGCTCTCGTCCGTTGAGAAAGAGCTTGAGGAGAAGAGCGAGGACGGCATTCTTGAGGTCACGAGGAAGATCAGCGAAGTGAAGTCGAAGATAGAGATGGCAAAGAGGAACATAGAGAACGCCCAAAAGGAGATAGAGGAGAGCCAAACGAGGCTCGCAAAGGCCAAAGAGGAGCTCAAGAGGGTTTCGGATGAAATCGAGAAGAGCAAGGGCGCGATAACCCGCTGGAGCAAGAGAAGGGAAAAGCTCCTCGTCGAGATAAAAGAAAAGGAAACGGTCAGAAACGAGCTCGTCGTAAAGCTCGGCGAGATAGACAGGAGCTACGCGGTCGCGAGAGAGGAGTTCGACAAGGTTGTGAATGAGCTCGAAGAGGCCAAGAAGGAGCTTTATACGAGAGAAGCAGAGGTAAAGAAGTTCGAAGAGGAGATAGAGCGGCAGAGAACCAAGATAACCCAGGCCAAGATAAGGAAGAACGCACTTAGGGAGGCCATAAACGAGTCCAAGAAGTCCCTTGAAGCCAAGAGGTCGGAGCTGGCCGAGATAGAGGGGAAGATGAGCAAGGCCGAGAGCAGGCACAGAAAGGACGAAAAAGAGCTTGATGAGAAGACCAAAGCACTCAAAAAGGCCGAAGGAGAGCTAGCCAGGGCAAAGGAGGAGCTCATCAAGGCGGAGGCCCAGACAGAGGTAAGGGGAAACAGGGTGGTTGAGTTCCTCAAGTCCCAGAAGATAAAGGGGCTTTACGGGACACTCGGCGAGCTGATAAGCGTTCCCGACGGCACCTACGCTATAGCCGTTGAGGTTGCCCTCGGCGGGAACTACGACAACGTAGTCGTTGAAGACGACCGCGTTGCGGAGAGGGCGATAAAGCTCCTTAAGGAGAAAAAACTCGGCAGGTTGACTTTCCTCCCACTCAACAAGATAAAGCCGCGCTCGATGAGAGAGAAGCCGAAGCTGGGAACTCCCGCTATGGACGTTGTCTCCTACGACCCACGCTTCAAGAACGCCGTGGCATACGCCCTCGGAGACACCCTCATAGTTGACGACATGGACGAGGCCAGAACCGTTGGAATCGGAAAGATCAGGATGGTAACCCTTGGAGGGGAGCTCCTTGAGAGGAGCGGTGCCATAACCGGCGGTCACTACAAACCGAGGGGCAAGTTCGGCGTCAACGTGGACGAGATCAAAAAGAAGGTCGAGAGACTGGAGAGGGGGAAGGAAGCCCTTGAGTCAGCGGTCAATGCCCTCAAGGTGGAGATAAGGGGGTTAGAGAACGAACTCTTCGAGCTCCGTATGAAGAAGAGCGACGCGAACAAGGACCTTGAAGTGCTTCAGAGGGATTTGGACAGACTCCTACGGGAAGACAAGGCCCTTGATGAGGAGATCACCGGGGCGGAGAAGGCGGTAGAGACCCTCACTTCAAAAATCGAAGAGTACAAAGGCGAGATGGCAAAGCTCAGGGGAAGGATAGAGAGGCTTGAAAAGAAACGGGAGAAGCTCAAGAAGGCCCTTGAGAACCCTGAGGCGAGGGAACTGAACGCGAAGATCAGGGAAGTCGAGGGAGAGATAAGCAAGCTGAGGGAAGAGCTGAGCAGGGTTGAGAGCAAGGTCGAGTCCCTTGAGAGCAGGATAAACAACGAGCTCCTTCCGAGAAAGGCAGATTTGGAGGAGGAGATAGAGGGTCTCGTCAACAAGATCAACGCCCTCAGGGCCAACATAAAGGAGAACGAGGAGGCAATAAAGAAGTTCGAGGGGGAGCTGGAGGAGCTCAAGAAGGCCGAAGAGAACGTCAAGGACGAGCTCAAGGAGCTCCGCGAGAGGCGCGAGAGCCTGAAAAACGAGATAACGGAGCTCCGCGAGAAGAAGGACAATATGAGCAGCAGGCTCCAGGAGCTCAGGATAGAGGCCAACACCCTCAAGATAAGGCTCGCCCAGTACGAGGCGGAGCTGAAGGAGAAGCAGGAGGAACTCGGCCACTACGATGGAAAGCTCGTCAAATCCATAAAGGAGATTCCAGAGGACCTTGAGGCCCTCAAGCGCGAGATAGATGAAATGGAGGAGGAGATAAGATCCCTCGAACCGGTTAACATGAAGGCCATAGGGGACTTCGAGGTCGTTGAGAGGAGGTACATGGAGCTCAGCAGCAGACGCGAGCAGGTTCTGGCCGAGAAGGAGAGCATAGAGGAGTTCATCCAGGAGATAGAGGGACAGAAGAGGGAAGTCTTCATGAGAACCCTGACAGAGATAGCAAAGAACTTCTCGGAGCTGTTCTCAAAGCTCTCACCGGGTGGAAGTGCCAAGCTCATCCTTGAAAACGAGGAAGACCCGTTCTCTGGTGGTCTTGAGATAGAGGCGAAGCCGGCAGGAAAGGACGTCAAGAGGATAGAGGCCATGAGCGGCGGTGAGAAGGCTTTAACTGCTCTTGCATTCGTCTTCGCCATCCAGCGCTACAAGCCAGCCCCGTTTTACCTCTTCGACGAGATAGACGCACACCTAGACGACGCCAACGTCAAGCGCGTCGCGGACCTGATCAAGGAGTCCTCCCAGTCAAGCCAGTTCATAGTCATAACCCTCAGGGACGTCATGATGACGAACGCGGACAAGATAGTGGGCGTTAGCATGAGGAACGGCATAAGCAAGGTCGTTGCGTTGAGCCTCGAAAAGGCGATGAAGATACTGGAAGAGGCTAGGAAGAAGAGCGAGGCCGAGCATGAGGAGATGTTCGGTCACCTGCCGGGGTGATAACATGGAGTCCCGATTCGAACCTGAGATAACCCCAGTCGATATACTCCTTCAGCTGGTTCAGATGGGGAAGGTAGACCCATGGAACATCGACATAGTCGACCTAACGGAGAAGTATATCAAGATGCTCCGCGAGATGAAGGAGCTGGATTTACGCGTCTCGGCGAGGGCAATCCTTGCCGCTTCGATACTCGTCAGGATGAAGACGGAGGCGCTGCTGAACGAGGACACTGCGGAGGAGACCCAGGAAAGTGAGGAGAAGATAAGGGTGGACGTGGAGCCGCTGGCCCCGCCAATACGCCGTGTCGAGCGCTACTACACCTTCGACGACCTTCTTGAGGCACTGATGGACGCACTTGAGGAAGCCGAGCGTAGAAAGCCCCGCACAAGAAGGAAGGAGAACATTGAGGAGAGAGTCTTCGTGGTCGACGACTTCCGCGTCGACATCGAGAAGCACGTTTATCGGCTCCACGACGTGGTCGTAAGGCTCTACCATGAGAAAGGAGAACCTATAAAGTTCTGGGAGCTCATCTTCGACCCCACGCCAAAGATAATCGCGAGAACTTTCCTCTACCTGCTGTTCCTCTCCAACATGGGCAAGGTCGACCTCATACAGGAGGAGCCGTTTGGGGAGATACTCGTGGTTCCAGTCGAGGAGAACGCCTAATCTCCCAACTCTTCCCTTTCCCATCTCTTTGCAGGCCGTAGGGTAATAACGAGAAGGGGCGGCTCACTTCCAACGTAAAGACTCCTCTTCTCCCTGTTAAGATAGAAGCAGTACTCACCGTCAGGAATTTCCCTCAGAAATCTAGCCGGGGTGGTTCTCCTCGCCAGCCTCCCATCCGAAAAGACGCACTCGTATTCCTCAGTTACCCGTCCAAGCACCTTGATTATCTCCTCTTTGGACAGCTCTTCGCAGGGGAGCTCAACGCAGACGAGGCTCTTTCTCCCGTCGGTGAAGATGACAACGCCGTCTTTGACATCGATTCTCCGAGAACGATCTAAAAAGTCCCAGAGTTCAGCGTAGATGCTCTCCAGCTTTCTCCTCTTCACAAGCCTCTTTGCCAGCCGTTCCTTTGCGTGCCTCGTCAGGAGCATGGTTATCGATTCACGGAGGGGTTAAAACCTTTGTCAACATACATATGTACCTACACATGTAGGTTATGACTAAGTCGCAAAGTATTTAAGGAAAGATGCGTTAGATGATATGATAAAAATGAGCGCTAAAACTGGGGGGCTGAAGTACGTTCTGGCCTTCTCGTTTTTCTCTGTGCTCGACGCACTGACAACGTGGGCAGGTGTAAAAAGGGGACTTGTAGAGGGAAACCCAGTCATAGCCTCCAGGGTCTCCAACCCGGCCCTTTTCTTCGGCAGCTTTACCCTCTTCACAATCCTTGGAATCGCCGTGATATTCCTCTCACTCAAACTAGAGGAGAGAGTACAGGCAATGGGCTATTTTCCCCCTCTTTTCGTTCTGCTGAAGGCCCTGCCCGTCGTCAACAACGCCCTTCTCCTAACTGGGACAACTCCCCTACAGCTCGCACTCACGACAGCGAGCTTACTGTTCCCCCACCCATGAGAAGATTTTTATCTCCTAAAACACTCTCTTAAAAATATGAAGTACCTCCGCAGAGACCTCATCGAGCCGCGCGTTTACCAAGAGGTTATCTACGCCAAGTGCAAGGAGCGGAACTGCCTCGTTGTCCTCCCAACGGGACTGGGAAAAACCCTGATAGCCATGCTCATCGCTGACTACCGCCTTTCAAAGTACGGCGGAAAGGTTCTAATGTTGGCACCCACCAAGCCCCTCGCGGTCCAGCACGCCGAAAGCTTTAAGCGCCTTTTTGAACTTCCTCCTGAGAAGATAAACGTCCTCACGGGCGAGCTTTCGCCGGAAAAGAGGGCCAAGATATGGGAGGAGAGCGTCGTAATAACCGCAACTCCCCAGACGGTTGAGAACGACATAATTACAGGTAAAATATCTCTCGAAGACGTTTCCCTCCTCGTTATAGACGAGGCCCACAGGGCCGTCGGGAGCTACTCCTACGTCTTCATCGCGAAGGAATACCTCAAGACGGCAAAACACCCGCTCGTTCTTGGATTAACCGCGTCCCCTGGAAGCGACGAGGAGAAGATACGGGAGATAATCCAGAACCTCGGAATAGAGCACGTTGAGGTCAGAACCGAGAACTCCCAAGATGTGAAGCCCTACGTCCAAGGCATTTCCTTCAAGTGGGTTAAGGTTGAACTTCCTGGGATATACAAGGAAGTCCGCTCACTTCTCCGCGAGATGCTGAAGGAGAGCCTCAAGCCCCTCGCCCAGTTCAAGCTCGTCTCGACTTACTCACCGGACATATCAAAGAGGGAAGTCCTCCAGGCCGGCTCCAGAATAAACCAGGAGGTGGCAAGAGGAAACTATGAAATAGGGAGGCTCAGAATGTATCAGGCGAAGGCCGTTAAGCTCCAGCACGCTATTGAGCTCCTCGAAACCCAGGGGCTGACTGCATTGAGCGCCTATCTGAAGAAGCTCCGCGAGGACAAGAGAACCAAGTCCAGCAGACAACTCATGGAAGACCCGCGCATGAGGAAAGTCATTTACCTCCTCGTCCAGGCAAAGGAGAGCGGAGTAGACCACCCCAAGATGGAGAAGCTGAAGGAATTCATCAAAAAGCAAGTGGAGAAAAAACAGAGCTCCAGGATAATCGTCTTCACGAACTACCGCGATACGGGAAAGAAAATCGTCGAGGAGCTCAAGTCGATGGAAATCTCGGCAGAGAGGTTCATCGGACAGGCGAGCAGGGGAAAGGACAAGGGCATGAGCCAGAAGGCGCAGAAAGAAACGCTGGAGCGCTTTTCAAGGGGAGAGTTCAACGTTCTGGTTGCAACGAGCGTCGGTGAGGAGGGGTTGGACGTCCCAGAAGTGGACTTGGTTGTGTTTTACGAGCCGGTTCCTTCGGCCATAAGAAGCATCCAGAGGCGCGGAAGGACTGGAAGGCACAGGCCAGGTCAGGTCACCATACTCATGGCAAAGGGAACGCGCGATGAGGCTTACTACTGGAGCTCCAAGCGGAAGGAGAAGGGAATGTTTGACGCGATAAAGAAAATCGCGAAGGAACTTGAGAGGAAGAAACCGAAGCAAGCTGAAATCAGAGAGGAAACTCTGGAGAGTGCCGAAATGAATAGGGGAAAGATAACCCCGCTGGACGCTTTTCTGAAGCCAAAGAAGTCCGAGAAGGTCGAAGCCAAAGAGAGCGGAGAGGTCGAAAAGGCCGCCCCCCCTGTCTCGGAAGAAAAGCCTGCTGAGAAGACGAAAGAAACCACCGGAGAGCTTCCGATAAAGCCCATCTTTGTCAGAAAGCCGAAGGGCATAGTAGTCTACGTGGACAATCGCGAGCTGAGGAGCGGCGTTCCCAAACATCTGAAAGAGCTGGGTGCTGAGGTTGAGGTGAGAACCCTCGACGTTGCAGACTACGTCGTCAGCGAGGACGTTGGAATAGAGAGGAAGAGCGCCAACGATTTCATACAGTCCATAATCGACGGGAGGCTCTTTGACCAGGTTGACAGGCTGAAGAGGGCCTATGAGAAGCCCGTCATCATAATCGAGGGGAACCTCTACGGAATAAGAAACGTTCACCCCAACGCAATAAGGGGAGCGATAGCGGCGGTGACCCTCGACTGGGGGGTTCCGATACTCTTCTCTTCCGGACCTGAAGAGACCGCCCAGTTCATCTACCTCCTGGCGAAGCGCGAGCAGGAGGAGCGGAAGAAGGAAGTAAGGGTGAGGAGTGAGAAGAAGGCCCTAACTCTGGCCGAGAGGCAGCGGCTCATAGTTGAGGGTCTTCCAAACGTCTCGGCTACCCTTGCAAAGAGGCTCCTGAAGCACTTCGGCAGCGTTGAGAGGGTCTTCACGGCAACGGAGGAGGAACTCCAGGAGGTCGAGGGTATAGGGCCTAAGAAGGCAGGGGAGATAAGGAAGGTTATTACAGCGCCGTACGTTGAGGAAGAATGAGGGGCATAAAACTTAATAAGCGCGGGGAGGCCTTTAGAGTATGCAGAAACCGCCTAGAAAACCACCGGTAATCTACGTCGGTGCAACGTACGTCGGAAAGTTCACGGACAGGGAGTTCATATTTGAGGTCTTCGACGAGGCGAACCGCTATTTTGAGGAGAACGGGATTCCCGTCCGCTTCGTATACCTCGGAAAGCTGGAACTTGGACCGGGTTACCTGATAAACATACCCACGGAGAGCGGCAACGTCAAAGGTTACCCCCTGGAAGCCATAATAGAGGCGCTCTACGCCCGCCTAGTGGCAGAACTCCAGAGGGAAGACGGACTCCCGATAGACAGACTCTTCGGCCTCACAACGTTCCCCCTCGTGTCCAGAAACCCCTACTTCCACCTTTACGAGCGCTTCCTCGGCATACAGCAGGAAATAACCGGAATGAAGGTCATGGTGCTCTCTATCAAACCCTTTGAGTCTAAGAACAGGACTCTGATGAAAAAGCGCGTTCTCAAGGGCGTTCTCCATGAACTGGGGCACAGCTTCGGCCTTGAGCACTGCAGCAACGAGTGCGTCATGAACCCGCCGGAGGACATAGTGGACTGGGATTCAAGGCCCGTTGCGTACTGCAACTCCTGCATGAGAAAACTCCACGGTGCCCTCACCGCCGAACTCCTCCTCAGGTAGGAAAAAGAGAGAAAAGAGGGTCGGTAACGGCAGGGCTCTTCATCGCCACAAGCGGCTCGCCTAGCGAAATTCTCGTCATCCCCGATTTTTGGGTTCTCACTCCTTGAGCCTCCCGTAAGCGGCCCACATCCTCTGGAAGACCGTTACCCACGCAAGGAAGCCAACGAGGTAAACTCCCCACTTCACGTAATCAATACCCACGAGAGAGAAGGCTATCAGGATGAACAGCCTCTCAGCCCTCTCGGCGATGCCAACCGCCAGTTTCCCGGAGCCGGCAAGCTCAGCCCTACAGCGCTCGTAGCTGACCAGGTAGGCACCCATAAACGTCAGGAAAGTCCAGCGCCAGTCGGCGAGGTTTCCAAGGGCTATGCCGAACAGAACGGCCCCGTCGCTTATCCTGTCGAAAGTGGAATCGAGGAAGGCACCGAAGCGGCTGACCTTCCCCGTCATCCTCGCCAGCGTTCCGTCGAGGGCGTCTATGGCTGAGCCAATCAGCAGGATCAGTGCGGCCAGCCTCGGGCTCCTGAGGTAGAAGAGATAAGCTCCAAGGAGGCTTATGAGCAGACCAACAAAGGTTATCGTGTTTGGAGTGGCCCCTACCTTCGCCAGCGGCCTCACGATCGCCTCAAGGTAGCCCTTAACGTTCTCACGGTAGTTGTTGAGAACCATCTCCATCACTCCAGCTCGACGACCTTCTTCCCACTCTCCTGGGGGATTATCTTAAGCTTTGCCCCCTCGAACTCCCGCCTTAGACCTTCGCCTTTCAGCAGTCTGTCGAGGAAAACCGCTAAAGCCGCGACCTCACTGTGGGGCTGGTTCCCAACGGCCACGTTGTAGTCTGCCATCTCGTAAACCTCTCTCGGCACCTTCTCGGCGCCAACCACCACGAGGACGTCTTTTCCTGTCTTCAGCTCCTCCCTGATCTTTGGGATAGCATCATCGATGTGTATCCCGTACATCGTGAGGTGGGATATAACCCCTCCTGACTCCTTCCACTCACGGAGAACCTTCTTCCAGCTCGGATTAAAGGTTATCTCAAAGGGACCACCCCATCTCCTCACGACGTCCTCAACGCTCTCCCTGACGTGCTCGTCCTCTTCGGCCGCTATGATTATCCTCTCGGCACCGAAGGCCCTCGCCGTCAGGGCCACGTGGGTCGTTATCCTCTTGTCCCTCTCCGGTCTGTGTCCAAGCCTAAGCACCGTTATCATGCTCTTCCCCCGGCAACCTCTTAAGGGGGAGGGAATAAATCCTTTCCGGTGGGAAGGATGATAACGCTGACGACCGACTTCGGCTTGAGGGGCCCCTACGTCGGGGAGATGAAGGTGGCCATGCTCAGGGTGAACCCGAGAGCGAGGATAGTCGACGTAACCCACTCCATAACGCGCCACTCAATCATCGAGGGCTCCTTCGTCATGGAGCAGGTTGTTAAGTACTCCCAGAAGGGAACGGTTCACGTCGGCGTTATAGACCCAGGAGTTGGGACTTCAAGGAGGGCCCTGATAATCGAAGGAGAACAGTGGCTCGTCGTTCCGGACAATGGCCTGGCTACGCTTCCGCTCAAACACATCAAAGCGAGAAAGGCCTGGGAGATCGACGTTGAGAGGCTCAGGCACTTCACTGGCTGGGAGGTAAGCTCCACCTTCCACGGCAGGGACGTCTTCGGGCCGGCGGGAGCACTGATTGACAAGGGGATCCCTCCAGAAGAGTTCGCCCGCGAAATAGCTCTTGAGAGCCTCGTTAAACTCGACGTCGAGCCCAGAAAGAAAGGCGATTTTTGGTTGCTCAAAGTTATTTACATAGACGACTTCGGCAACGTCATCCTGAACCTCAAGGGCTATAAAATGCCGAGTGAGGTTGAACTCCCTGGCTTTGCCCTGAGAATCCCGTATCTCAACACATACGGGCAAGTTAAGCCCGGAGAACTCCTTGCCCTGCCCGGAAGCCACGGCTACCTTGAGATAGCGGTGAACCAAGGTTCTGCCGCCGGGAGGCTCGGCCTCAAGGTTGGGGACGATGTGCGGGTGAAGTTAGTTTAAAAATATTGAACGAAAGGTTCAAAAATTTTGAACGAGAGTGTCTATCATGATCCACAGGATTGCATCCACAGAGAAGCGGGAGAGAATACTCGAATACATACTGGAAAAGGATGAGTTTGGGGTTGAGGACGTGAGTGATGCGCTGGGAATCAGTAAGGGACTGGTTTCGCTTTACCTTAAAGAACTCCTTGGGCTTGGACTAGTGGATAAAAAGGGAAGGAAGTTCTTCTTAAAGTCGGGGGCAGAGCTCAGGGAAACAAAGCGATTCCTCAACTTCTGGGCGCTCAGGGATAAAATTCTTCCACTCCGGGAGGAATGGATGCTTGCCCTTGGCATTTATGGCAGTTTTGCTCGCGGTGAAAACAGGCTTGAGAGCGATCTCGACGTCTGGGTTTTGGTCGAGAAAAACGACCCACTCAGGATGATGGAACTCAAAGAGAAGATCGAAACCGTTACTGGCAGAGAAGTTGACCTCCTCGTGCTTACAAAGGAAAAACTGGCCCGTCTGAAGGAAGAAAACCCATACCTGTACTGGAGCATCAAGCTGTCTTCCATCGTGCTGTGGGGTGATCTCAGTGAGGTTTGAGGAATGCGTGAAAAGGGGGTATCTGAGGAGGATGGAGCCCCAGCCGGAGCTCGCCCGCCTTAGCATCCGCAAGGCACGTTCCTTTTTGGAGTCATCGCGGAAGAACCTTGAGATTGGGATATACGACGGTGCACTTGTCATGGCTTACCTTGCACTGTTTCACGCTGCAAGGGCCTTGCTTTTCAAAGATGGGTGGAGAGAGAAGAGCCATACATGCATTTCGGCGTATCTTAGGGAATTCTATGTAAAGCCCGGCAGTCTTGATGTTAAATGGGTGAGGTATCTGGACTACGTTAGAAACCTGAGGCATCAAACCCAGTACGACGTGGGGTTCTCTCCAGACCCAGAGGAGATAATGGATATCCTTCCGAAGATTGGGGAGTTCATAGCGGTAGTTGAAAATACTCTGGGAGGTGAAAGCAATGGTTAAGCGAGGCCTCTTCGTGGGCCGCTTTCAACCCGTTCACAACGGGCATATACAGGCACTCAAGTTTGTTTTTTCGCAGGTTGATGAGGTGATAATCGGAGTTGGAAGCGCTCAGGCAAGCCACACCTTGAAAAATCCCTTCACGACGAGCGAAAGGATGGAGATGCTCATAAGAGCCTTGAACGAGGCGGGACTGGCGGATAAAAGGTACTACCTAATCCCGCTTCCAGACATCAACTTTAACGCGATCTGGGCCACTTACGTGGTGAGCATGGTGCCAAGATTTGACGTTGTCTTTACCGGGAACTCCCTCGTTGCACAGCTCTTCCGGGAGAAGAGCTATGAAGTCATCGTCCAGCCGATGTTCAGGAAGGACATCCTCTCGGCGACCGAGATAAGGCGGCGCATGGTTGAAGGGGAGCCTTGGGAAGAGCTCGTTCCCAAGAGCGTAGCCGAATTCATCAGAGAAATACACGGCGTCGAGAGGATTCAAATGCTTGCAACGAACCTCGAAAAGAACGAGAAGGAGATCCAGGCGCCCATACGGATTCCCGAGTTTTGAGAGAACAGGAAGAAATTCCGACCCCATGGCTGTGTATCTCCTTTTCCCTTTTCACTGGGGTCTACCTTTAATCCATTTCAATTTCTACGGCCTCTGTGCCCCCAGATGACGAGTCGTGAGCTTTACCTTCCTTTTGCAATCCATAGAAGGAACAACCCCGCCACTATGAAACCCAAAAGGCTTGCACCATAGGGCAGGGTTGGGTGGATGCTCGCTAAAGCTCCGGCCACGAGCGGGGTCACGAGTCCGATAACCCTCCGGTAGCTCGATATTGCCGCATGAAGCTCGCTGGCCTTCTCCATCGGAATGAGCCTGAACATCCAGGAGCGGTAAAATGGGAACCAGAAAACGCCGCTAAAGGATTCAATGGCGTAAGCCACCAGAGCAAGCCAGAATGGTGGAGCAAGGGCCATCACGAGGGCGTAGAAAGAGTTGAGAAACATTCCAAGGGATATCGCTTGGAAGCCCTTTTCCTTTGGAATTCTCTCGCTGGCGTAGGTTCCGATTATGGAAGCCAGACTGCTCGCAACGGCTATCAGCGTCACCTCGAAAACGGTCTTGTGAAGGACGAAGACGACGTAATTTATGAGGACGAACTCAGGGGCGAGCTCCCATGCGAGCGTTAATAGCGTTTCAAACGCGAGGAGACGCTTGAACTCACCCGCTTTGAACGTGAAGCCTTCCGGACTTATCCTTTCCTCCTTACCCGCAGAGGGTAGGAAGAGCCAGAGGTAAGTAACAGTAACGACCGAGAAGAGGCCGAAGAAGAGGAAAGTCAGGCGATAGTGCCCCGGCTCTGTGTAGACGTAGCCGAGGAGATAGCCCATTATCGGGAATGTTATAAGCCTGCTAATCTCTGGCAACCTTAGGTGCCAGGCGAATATCTCCTCGTATTCATCTTCGGGATATATTATCTGCTCGTAGGCCCGGTAGAGGGGATACAGGAGCGTTGAGAGCTTCTCGACTGCCCGACCCCCAAAGAGCATAAGCGAAGATATTGCACCACTGGAGAGACCGTACATGACGTAGGCTATCCCGTCGAGGATGTCTATTGCTATCAGGCCCTTTTTGATGTCCCAGCGGTTGAAAAGCCTGCCGAAGAGGTAGGTAAGGGGGATGGCGGCTATGTTGACTGCCGTGAAGAAGGCTCCCACCTCTAAAATCGAATATCCTGTCTTCATAAGGTAGAGGGGAAAGAGAATCCAGACTATCAACCCTGGGGCTATGAGGGTGTGGTAGAGCATGTAGGCCTTGGCCTCTCTGGGGATCTCGCTCCAGCGTATAGGGAAAGGAGAGAGGATTAGCTCTTAACCTTTGCGGAGAAACTTCACGTATATCAGCGCCTCCTTGCCCCACTTAGGATAGGGGTCTATCAGAGCTACCCTCGCGAAGCCCTTCTTTTCGTAGAAACGCCTCGTCTCATCGTAAGGCTGATAAGAGAGACCTCCGAAGGTTTTGACGACGAGGACTTCAAAGCCTCGCTCGATGGCCTTAACGCCGGCCTCGTTGAACCACTCGGGCAGGGCCTTCGCTATCTCAAGGCATACCTGCCTCTCGGCTCCGGTTTCGAGAGGTTTAATCCTCACTCGAGCCATCCCTCTAGGGCGCTGTTCACCAGCTTCAGGAACTCCTCCTTTGTTCCACCCTTTGAGTAGAACTTCCAAAGCAGATACATGAAGCGCCTCTCCTCATCGCTGAACTTTTCGTTCTTCCACCGGAGGATCTTGAAGTCCTCACCGAGTATCTCGATGGTGTGGAAGCTCCCCTCCCTATCTTCGGGTTTGAGTTCCTTAACCAGCTCGATCGTGTTCACAGTGGTGTAACCTACCTTCTTCCAGAACCCTATGGCGTCCCTATCCTGCGGGAGGACGAGGAGGTAGAGGGAGGTGTCGTGCTTGAGAACCTCTTTCTCTGCCCGTTCGACGAGTGCTCTCCCAATTCCTTTTCCCCTGAATTCCGGTCTGACGTAGAGCTCCTCAACCCAGAAGCACCTTTCCCTGCTCGAAAGCCTTATGAACCCTGCCGCTTTGCTGCCTTCTAAGGCGAGAAATATTAAATCAACGTGCTTAAAGTAGACCTCGGCCTCTTTTCTGTAGATCCCCTCTTCACCCGGTTTCCAGCCCTGTTTTTCGCGAAGCTCCTTGAAGAATTCTGCGTACATTGACTGAAAATCACCCAGATTCTCTTCAGTAAGGCGGACGATTTCCATATCGGGCACCGTTATAAGAACGCAGGGAAGCAGAAAAGGCTTTCCATCCTAAGCAAAAATAGAAAAGAATTCAAAGGCTGTAGGCCTCTTCAGCCCATTCGTACTCGTCGAGACCGGTATTCTCGGCCTCCTCCGGGACGCGGACGGGCGTTATCTTATCGGTGACCCACATCAGGATGTAGGTAACGACGAAGGCGTAGATGGCGCACATTACCGCTGCCGCGACCTGTTTGCCGAAGAACCCGACTCCACCATAGATGAGGCCGTTGCTTCCGAGTATTGCGGAGCTTCCGAATATTCCCAGGAGTATTATGCCACTGAAGCCGCCTATCCCGTGGACGCCCCAGACGTCAAGTGCGTCGTCCCAGCCCTTCCTGTTCTTGTAGTCTACGGCGAGGTGGCAGACTATAGCCGCGGTTATTCCGATTATCATTGCCGCCTGCGGGTTAACAAAACCAGCGGCAGGGGTTATCGTGGCGAGTCCGGCTATAGAACCGGTCATGAATCCGAGGGCGCTCCATTTTCCAGTCTTCCAGTAGTCCCAGAACATCCAGGTCACGGCCGCAAATGCCGCGGCCTCCATGGTGTTGACGAAGGCTACGTTGGTGTCCACGTCAACCCTAAGGGCTGAGCCCGCGTTGAAGCCGAACCAGCCGAACCAGAGGAGGGCGGTGCCTATGACGATGAGTGGAAGGCTGTGGTTGCCCTCAAGGACGTGCTTCCTCTTTCCTAGGTAGAATACCGCCGCGAGGGCACCGAAGCCGGCGCTGGTGTGGACGACGAGACCCCCTGCGAAGTCCTCGACTCCCCACTTGGCTAGGAAGCCTCCTCCCCAGAGCCAGTGGGCGAAGGGGAAATACACAAAGATCATCCAGAGGGTCAGGAAGACTATGAAGGCCTTGAAGCGCATTCTGTCAGCGAAGGCTCCCGTCATGAGGACCGGAGTAATTATAGCGAACATGAGCTGATATACCATGAAGGTGAGCATGCTTATCTCGTGGTTCCCGGGGTAGAGGGTGTTGGGGCCGATGTGATCGAGCAGGAAGTACTGGAGGTTCCCGATTACGCCGCCGATGTCCTTGGCAAAGGCGAGGCTGAAGCCGAAGACGACCCAGAGAACCGTTGTCCATCCAGCCGAGAAGAAGTTCTGCATCATCATTGTTACCGCGTTCTTCTTGTTCACCATTCCCCCGTAGAACAAAGCCAAACCGGGGGTCATAATGAAAACGAGGGCAGCCGCTATCAACATGAACCCATCGCTGGCAGGACTAAACATCTTCACCACCTCATTCGATTCGGCCGGAGCCGGAACTTTTTTCGAAAGATTTTCGAGAACCATGCTTTTAGGTGTTCCTTTTCAATATCAAACAATGAACATATTTGGACAATAAAGTCCTAATAGTATTTATCTTGTTTTTTTTAAAGTTTAATGTGACATAAAAAAGATTATATAATACAGATTTTTTAATAATGAATCATGATATCCCAAAGTCATGGAGTTTGAAATACAAACTTAAATACAATATTTAGTGTGCAATCATAACGCAAAATGAAATTGAAATATAAAAATTAAACTAAAAATTATGGGTTTTTATAAAGGTTTTCGTTTTTCTTTTATTGGGACATGTTTTGTATATATCAAGTATTCAGGGCCGCTTTCTGAACACAAGCACGTTGGGTTCTTCCGTCTCGTCCCAGAGGAAGAGACCGAGCCTCTTCAGACCCGGGAGAACCGGCTTCATGCCGCTCGTGAGCATCAGGTCGAACTCCTCCCGTCTCTTTTCCCTTGCCACCCACGCCATCGCCGGCAGCATCGCCCTTATGCAGCCCAGGCCCGCTGACAGCGGCGTGAACGTGATGCCGTCTTTCGTTGCTATGAACTTGAAGCCGCCGGTTTCATAGGCTTCTCCTTTCTCCCTGAGCCACTTCAGGGCTTCCCCACTCCTGTGCACGAACTTCCAGCCGAGGGGGATTATTCCAAGGCCCAGGTCTTCCATCTCAAACTCCGTCGGGGAGGGCTCCTCTGGCTGGAAGTCGGCCACTTTGGCGCCGAGGTTGAAGAACTTCGCTATAACTGAGAAGCCGTCCTTCTTCGCCATCGCTATGCTCTCCCTGTTGAGGAAGTAGGTGGCAAACTCAAGAGCCTCTATTTTACCCTCTTCCACCAGCTCTCTTCCTCTCTGAACTATGAAGTTGTGGAGCATTCTTCCAAAGCCCCTGCCACGGTAGTCAGGGTGTACCCTAAGCCCCTCCATCCATCCCACTTTATTGGGAAGAAGGGTGAGCTTGGCCGTTCCGATTACCCTTCCATCGAGCTCAAGGACGTAGAAGTCCCCGTCTTCAATCCACTCATCGAAGACGCGCGCTAGGTAATCCTCTCCTCCCCATGTCAGCCTTGAAATCTCCTCTATGAACGGTTTATCTTCGGGTTTAGCCTCGCGAATCACAGGTTCCATTGTGGTCCACCTGGGATAGGTTAGTGCTTTGGATTTTATGCTTTTGCTTCCCAAAGAATCTCCCTGAGGGGCAGGAATGCGGCAACCGCCATAGAAAACGCCAGAACCACCAGAATCTGAATTTCCCAGCTTCTCTCAATCATCCACGCAAAGGCCAGCTGCGAAAGCGGAATGACGAGCGTTGCCAGGGCATCGAAGAGGCCCCTCGCCGTTCCAAGGCCTTCAAGGGGGAGGTACTTCTGAAACAGGCTATCGGCGGAAACATTGAGAAGCTCCCCGCCGAAGCCGACGATGAAGACGGCAGAAATCAGGGGGTAAATCGGAGGAAAGCCGGCGAGGAGCAGGGCAACGCTCTGGAGCAACATTCCCAATAGGAGAGGCTTCGCTGCTCCGACCCCTCTCCCGTGGGCTAAATACGCTATGAAGCCCACACCAATAAGGCTCCCAAGGGCGGTGAGCGATTCCATGATACCATAGAGGAATTCTGCCGTTGCAAACTCCTTAAGCCGGGCGAACACGAAGATTCTAAAGCTCCCAAGGGCGAAGTTGAAGAGAAGGAGAGAAGCCAAAACGCCAAGGATAAACCTTCTGGTAAAGGTCTGAGCAGGGCTGGCCGCTCTCTCTTCTTTTGCCGTCACTGAAGATATCTCGACTCCTAAGTAGGGCACTAGAGGGGCCGCCCCAACCGCAAGAAGGAGGGCATCGAGGAGCATCGCCTTAACACCGAAGCGGTAGGCGAGGGCGCCCGCTACGGGAAACGCGACGAGGGAAACGACGTTCCCCACGAGTGAGAGGGTCGCGTTCAGTCCCTGCAGTTCGCTCTCCTCAAGGGTCATTGCAGCAATCAGCGAGAAGCCGTAGTAGCGGTGGAGAATATCCAGCGCCGAGATTCCGGAAACGATGATGTAAAAAGCCCAGAGGTTTGAAGAGAATGGAACTACTATGACAGCCAGGAGGGATTGGAGGAGGAGTGCCAGAAAAGCGAGCCTCACCTTTTTGGGAGTTCTATCAAGACTCTTTCCAAGGAGAGGCGGCAGAAAAATCCAGGGCAGGTGGGTGAAGAGGGCGTAGCTCCCTATGCTTACGAGCGAACCCGTGCCCTTCAGCAGACTCCAGGGTAGGGCAACGGTCTCGATTGCGTCGCCGAACAGCCTCAGACCCGAAGTCAGGAGGTGAAGGCGATAGAGGCGGTGGTTCATAGGACTCGGTAGATTGAAGGCCTTAAATGATTTATTGCGCTCAAGCATGTTCATTTCGAATTAGCTCATAGAACAGCTCATCCACGTATTTTCCATCGCTCCAGACGTGGTCTCTAAGCCTCCCCGCCAAAGTAAACCCGTTCTTTTCGAAAACCTTTATCGAAGCCCCGTTGTCGGCGTGAACCTTTGCCCAGACCTTGTGTAGATTCAGGTGGTTGAAGGCGTAGTTCACCAGAAGGACCACCACTTCGGTTCCGTAGCCCTTCCCGCGCTCTTCTGGGACCAGGTAGTAGAATATCTCACCCCACCTCGCCTGGTAGTTCACCCAGTTAAAGCCCGCCACACCAACGAACTTTCCGCCCTGGTTTTCAACCAAGGCAAAAGTGGGCATTTTGTCCTTGTTCTTCTTCATCTCTTCGTAGAACTCCTCTTCCTCCTCTGGAAGGGTGAAATAAGCGGAATTGAAGAGGGCCCTGGCGGTGCTCCGCTCGTTGAACCACTCCCAGCTTTTTTGGAGGTCTTCCTTGAGGAGAATTCCAAGCGACACTTTTTCGCCCTTCAGGATTAGGGGCCTCATAGTCATCCCTGAAATTACAACACAAAAGAGTTTTAAAAAGTTTTCATGTAAAGTTATTTCGGGAGATGTGGGATGGAGCGGTGGAGTAGAGGTGTCCTTTTAACCCTGTTTCTAACCGCAATGGTGCTCTCGAACAAGTTCATCAGCTTGGGTTCAATTCACATGTTTCTGTGCCTTGGGGAGATAATATTTCTTGTATTTGCGGTTGTAAAGCTTTCAGGTTACACCAGAGGGGAGCTTGGCCTCGGTGGCGAGTTTCATCCCATTAAACACATCCTGTTCCCATTTGTTTTCTTCATTTTTCCTCTTGTCGTTGTGGCGTTCGTTCCACACAATGCCATGCCACCTTGGAAGTTCCTCCTTTACTTTCTGAACTATCTCATCATAGCAGGTCTCATTGAGGAACTGCTTTTCAGGGGTCTGCTCTTCGCTTCCCTTGAGGAGAGGTTCGGTGGATGGGCCGCCCTCTTCGGAAATTCAGTAATACACTGGCTCGCTCACTTTGCCGTTGGACTCAACATCAGCCAGCTCATCGCAGCATTAATACTCTCCTCCTACAGGCTCGCCTTCAGGAGAATAGAGCCGTTGATATTAGTCCATGGACTCTGGGACGCGGTGTTCATAGCACTAAACCCAAAACTTTTAGGTTGGTGGGGTATCGTCATTATGTTCCCCCTTGTAGGAGCTCTCTTCTCAATATTAGTGTATGATGTTTCCAGAATTTCAAAAGCAGGGCATTCATAGCACCATGCTGGCCAGCCATATGAAAATCGGCACCTTGAGGCTCTTTGTTCTCCCCTTCAACTAGAAGGCCGTCACTAAGTGGTTAGGAATAAAGTGGAGAAGACCCTGAGGAGATTTTTGAAAGAAAAAAACAGTTTGAGGGGATTCAACTTTTTACCACAGAAAAGATCATCACCATCATAGAAAGGTTTTAATATATTACCCTAAATTAGAATGGGTGGTGCCATGAACCCACTGATTGTATTCACCCTGGCGTTCTTCCTCTTCATAACGAAAGCCCTGTATACTAAGCCACTCGTAAAGGTGTTTCAGAGAAAATTTGGGGAGATAGCCGGCTACTGGCTCTTCACATCGTTCTTCACGGTTCTTCTTGCAGTCTTTGTGACCCTCCTCTGTCCTGGGGTTTACTTCGTCCGCTGGGATTTCCCTGTAAGGGATTTCCTGATCTTTTTCTCACTAGCACTTTTGAGCTCCATCCCAGCCATCCCAGAATTCCGGGATTTTTTCCACCCTAAAAGCAAGGAAGAAAGGAAAGAGCTGGAGCTTGTGAAAAGCCTTACCTTTGCTCAGGCGGCCGCTATCCAGGTTATAAGCGCCGCCCTGCCGGAGGAGCTGGTGAACCGCTACATTTTCTTAGGCTTAATCTCGCTCTGGAATCCGTTGGTCGGCCTCGTTGGGATTTCCATTTTCTTCGGTCTGGCCCACAAGTTCTCCCATTCCAACAGGCGCTGGGGCATGTTGTTATTCAACACGCTGGTCGGCCTCGTCCTCGGCTGGGCCTACCTCTACACTGGCAGTCTCCTTCTGGTGATGACAATTCACTGGCTTGGGAACATGCTTCCCTGGGCATACTTGAGGTATGCGAGTGCTAGAAAGGCGATCCTGGGAACGACGATCCTTTTTGCAGTCTTGCCTCCAGTGATCCTCAGGAACGAACTAACTAAGGCCATTGATTATCTCAGCGGCATATACTCAACCAGCGGCTTGCTTTGGGGAGCCCTTATAGGACTTTCCATGCTGGGTGTTGCTTACGCCGTGCTTTTAATGCTGAAAAGGGGGAAGAAAGCATGATCTTTAGCCCCCGCTCCCCTCTTCCAGGTGGCTCAACCTCACGTGCTCTCGCAGGAATTCCCGAACTTCCACTGCATTGGAGCCGATGCCAAGCATTTTATACAAAGAATCCTCAAGAAGAGACATTGAAAATCTTGAGAGAATAATTAAAGTCCTCCCCGAGGTGACCAAATATGCTTGAATATATCATAGCGTTCCTCCTCTGGCTCCTTGTTTTTATTCCCTCCTCCACATTAGCCTCAATTATCGTTCAAAAGAACAGAAAAGCAGCGGGTTTTGCAATTCAGAGCTCTTTCATAGCTTTTTCGCTCCTTTTGATGTTCTTCCTCAGAGTTCCCATAAACTTCTCTCCATCGCGCCTCCCAGAGACGTTTTTAGGTGGCTTTCTTCTCTCGTTGGTGCTCAATATCATTTGGAAGCTGTTTGGAGTGGAGATGAACCCACCTGATCTCCCCGAAGGAAAACTGGAGCTCTTCTTCCTTCTCCTCGTCATTGCTCCCATTGGTGAGGAGACTCTCTACAGGGGGCTCCTGGAAGGGTATTTGCTCTCTAGCGGAGTGTTCTGGGGTGCGGTCATTTCTTCGGCGGCCCTCTTCGCGTTCCCCCACTGGATGGCCTTTGAGGGGAATTCCTCTGGAAGGGCTTTAGCAGTCTCTGGGGTATTCCTGGTCGGTCTTTCGGTGGGCTATCTCTTTGCTATTACCCGCTCTCTCCTAACGGCCTTCCTCTTCCACTCTGCGGCGAATCTGACGGGACTTGTTGTAGGAGGATTAGAGAAGAAGCTGGGCTGACCTGTATGGAAAACAACTGCTCAACCATGACCACAACCCCTAAATGATTGAGCACCCAACTACTAAACATGTCCGATGAAGACCTCACCAGGGAAGTCCAGGAGCTCAAAAAGACCCTTGAAGCCATGAGGGCGAGCTTCGAGATCGTTTCTCAGATGGCCCAGTCCTACCTCCGGCTCCTCAACCTCTACGCAGAGTATGGAGGGCTGGGGGTGGACGTCGTCATCCCAGAGATAAAGCACGACCCCATAGCGAGGGAGATCGTGAAGATACTCTTCGACCTCAGGAGGGCGAACGTGAGCGAGATCGCAAGAGAACTCAAGGGAAGGCGCGGAAAGGCCTCACGCAACACCGTGAGGGCAAAGCTTGAGGAACTGGAGGAACTTGGAGTCGTGAGGGAAATTCCAGCAGAGGGAAGCAGGGGAAAGGTCTACGCGCTCTCCAGAGATGTGATCAAGAAGTGGTTAGACCTGATCGGAATGCCAATTAGGTTTGAGCAGACTAATGATGATTGAGGTGGTTGATATGGTGAACGCGGAGAAGATTGAGAGGCTGGTTGACGAAATCGCTGAGGAAATGAAGAATGCAAAAAGCCCAGAGGAGCTCGATGCTCTAGAGAAAAAGGTGGATATGCTCGAAGACCTTATAGAGGCGGTCGAGGGCGACAAGGACATCGAGAAGGCGGCCCAGCTGATGGACAAGATTGGGCCGATGATGGAGGACATCATAGGGCCGATAAAAGACCTCATCACCGAGCTATACAGCCCCGAGAAGATGGCGGCAATGGGCAAGAGCGTCGCCGACTTCTACAAGAACCTTGTTGAGGCTGGAATGGACAAGGAGACCGCCACGGAGCTGACGAAGGAGTACATGAAGAGTGTGAATGCCGCAAAGAGTCTGATGGAGATGCTCCAGGGCTTAATAGCAGGTAGAGGCGGACACAACGTCAACATAAACATACCCAGCAAACCGAAGAAGGTCAGGGAAGTCGAGATCGAGGAAGAGGAGGGGAGGGAAGAGTGAACTTAGTCTGCTCTCCCCTTAAGCTTCTCTTTTTACACATCCCAAGGTTTCTCTTCCAAATTGCGGGAATAATTCGGATTGTCAATCGCGGAAAGAGGGCCTTCAAAAAGGCTCTGAAGAAGCAGGGCCTACCGGAAGATGTTGTTAATGTTCTCGTCGAGGAGTTCTCGGTGGATGTTAACTGGAGAGAGATTCTAAGGAAAAATATGTAAACTTAAACAGACTTTTGATTCTGACGATGAGTTCCCATTCTGAATCTCTAACTATAACATAGTGCCCGCACTATAAAATGGTCAAGAGGCAATCTTCATTCCACCTTTAGACCATAGAAAAATTTATAAACCCCGCTCAAGCCTTATAGTTTGGCGACGCGGGGGTTGCCGAGCCTGGTCAAAGGCGCGGGATTGAGGGTCCCGTCCCGTAGGGGTTCCGGGGTTCAAATCCCCGCCCCCGCACCACAACAGCCCTTTCTGACGAAAGCGCTGGCGGAAAGATTGCGTGCTTTCTAAAAAAGGAAATTCTCGAGGGGGTTTACCAACAAAATTGTCGTTTCATAGGGTTTGCTCTCCTCAAG